>NZ_NFIQ01000040.1 GCF_002159455.1 Flavonifractor sp. An306 | reverse complement strand
CCCACGGAAAGGCGGGAGTAAAGGGCGGTAATTTTGCTATAATCAGTCATGTGCATAACCTCCTGTGCGTCCATGTAGGTGTCCTTTACACTTAAAATTATGCACTCCATCGGGCGCTGCCGTACTCGATGCCCTTGCGGTATTTGCGGGCGTTTTTTCCTTTGGCATACACCGCCAGCCGGACGATGACCGCCCCGGCGATACCTGCCAGCAAGTCCAGCGGATGCAGGCTTGGTGCCGCATAAGAAAACGCCTCCGTAAAGCCCTGGCTCAAATGCAGGAACTTTTCAGAGGCGTCAAGGCCGGGCGCGAGGCGCACCGCCTGGCAGAGCTTATCAAAGAGATACACGAACAGCAGATACGGGAGGTTGAGGATGAGAGCCTTCTTCAAGTCAACCGTCATAATTCCACACCCCGGTCTTTGGCCTTGACCTTCTCCCGCTGGCGGTGCTGGGCTTTGGCCTGCTGCTTCGCCTGGTCCAGCTTCTTGCGGATGGAGGGCTTTTTCTCTTTCTCCAGATTTTTTGCGGAAAACTCCCGGAAAGCCGCCGTGATAACGTCGGCATCCCGGCCCTTGAAGAACACCAGGTAGCGGGGTATCTCGCCGCTGGTGTCCTTTTTCAGCGCGAAGTCAATGCCGTACTTCTTGGCGGTGACCGAAAAGGCCCGGATGTTCTGGTCGGTGATCTCGATGTTTGAAACGCCGGTGTTGTGCTTCATAAGCTGCCGGAGGGTCTGCTTGCCGTGGTGCAGCTTGGTCTTGTGGCCGGTCACGCCCTTCTGCATCTCGTCCAGCACTTTTTTCATGGCCTGTTGCAGCATCCCGGCGGAGAGCTTGGTGGCCTCCACACAGAGGGCAACGGTGCGCTGGGTGACTTCTTCCTGCATGAGTGATTACCTCCTTTCTCCGCTGCCGTACAGGTCGTGGTTCACCAGGGACGCATAGTAGCTGTCAATGGTGGCCGGGGCGTTATACAGGGCAGCCAGCAGATATTTCTTGATGTTGCGGACATAGGTGGTGTTCTCCCGCATACGGTCCAACACATACTCGATGTGAGAACTGTTCAGCTTCAGGAACCGGGATTTGACCACCTCCGCCGGATAGTCGTCCCCGGCAATGCGTATCGTCTCCCTGCGGGAACAGACGGTATCCACCATGAGCTCCACCAACTCATTCAGCATATCCCGATCCAGCCGGTCATCCCGGCATAGATAGTCATACTCGATATTCTCCAAAATCAGTTCCCGATAGTTCTCTCGCTCCCGCATCCAGTCCCGTCCAGCCCTGTTGCCCCCTGCGGGGGTTTGGGGGCTTGATTGGATAGGATTTGATCCTTCCGTACTTGATGAATCAGTATTTGATATTTGGTTACTTGATCCTTTAGTATTTAATTGTGCGGGGTTTTCCTGTTCAGGTTTTCCCAAGACAGGAGAATCCAAGACTGGTTTTACCTGAACTGGATTTTCCCGTTCAGGTTTTCCCGGTTTAGGTTCCGGTGGCCTGGGCTGCTCCAGGATCGTGTACTCGATGCTGCCGAGCCGCCCGTTGGCATTACGGACTCTTTCACGGATAATATACCCCGCATCTTCCAGCTCCCGAACCGTAGCACAAATGCTGTCCACTCCATCCCGGCATATCCGGGCAAGGCCTTTGGTGGTGTAGTCCCAATCCTCCGGCAAGGATAGCATGAGGGACAGCAGCCCCTTCGCTTTCAGCGACAGTGCCGTGTTCCGCAGATGATGGTTTGCCATCACCGTGTAGTCGCGGGTTTTCTCAATGCGAAATACCGCCATAATCTCACCTCCCTCCGGCGGTCTGGAAAAGTGTTCGTTTTCGGAAAAAATTCAATTCTGTGCCCATTTGCTTTTCCATGTGGGAAAACCTATGGACACTTGATTTGCATTTCCTACATGAAGAAATACCTTCGATTTCTCACCCCTTTCAATACAGTTTCCGTGTACTTGATGGAAAGTAAAAAACGCCATAGGATTTCCTATGGCGTTTGGGACAGGAAAAGGGTGCTGATATTTCACATCAGCACCCTTTATCCTGCCAGTATTAAAATTTTTGACTTCACATCGTGTTCCTTGCCTCTGAAAACATTGATTTTACTGGACTATCTCATGTTTTCTTATTAGGAGGCAAGTCATGCCTCTCCCTCCTTGCAGGTCGCAAAATCAGATGCGCTCCTTGACCTTGGCGCTCTTGCCCACGCGGTCACGCAGATAGTAGAGCTTGGCCCGGCGGACCTTACCCTTGCGGACCACCTCGATCTTCTCCACCGCGGGCGCATGGATGGGGAACACCTTCTCCACGCCTACGCCGTAGGACACGCGGCGGACGGTGATGGTCTCCTCGATGCCGCCGTGCTTCTTGGCGATGACGGTGCCCTCAAAGACCTGGATACGCTCCCGGTTGCCTTCCTTGATGTGCACGTGCACCCGGACAGTATCGCCCACCTCAGCCTTGGGGGGCTCGGACTTCTGATACTTGGCGCTGAAAGCCTGCATGAGATCCATTTTACTTCCTCCTAATTATAGGCGTTCGTGCCGGCTGACTCCGCCGTTCTCCCAAATGGAACGGCAGCCGCAGAGGACCGCCCTTTATTGAGTCCGTAGTATTTTACCATAGCGCCGCCTGGATTGCAAGTCCTTTTTTCCTCCCCAGACGCTTTCTGTCAGCAGCCAGAGCGCCAGCAGCCACAGGGTCAGATTCCAGCTGCCCGCCCGCAGCAGGAGCAGAGCGCCAAGCAGCAGTCCGGCGGCCAAGGCCCCCGCCAATATCCGCAAAATGCGGTCCGCCCCCTCCCGACCAAGTATAGGCAGCAGCAGAAACCCCACCGCCCTTCCGCCGTCCAGGCAGCCGGCGGGCAGCAGATTGAAGGCCGCCAGGGCGAAATTGATGCCGCCAAAACACCACCCTGCCGGGCCCCGCAGGCGGACCGCCGCAAGTCCAACCGCCAGATTGACCAGCGGACCGGCCAGCGCGGCCAATATCTGCTCCAGCCATCCCAGCTTTCGGCGGCTGGATAGGCGCATCTCCGCCCCCACACAGGTGATCCGCAGCAGAGTCACCTGTCCGCCCAGGGCCAGGATCGCCAGGTAATGCCCCAGCTCATGGAAGATACAGGCCAGCAGGCAGAGGGGCAGCAGCCCCTGCTCGTCAAAATAGTAGAGCGCCGTCCACAGCAGCAGCGCACCGCTGCTCACCTCCACCCGTTTCCATCGCAGCATGGTCACTGGGTCTCGATATAGTAGAGCGGGTTGAGCAGGGTGCCGTTCAGCTTCAATTCAAAGTGGAGGTGGGGACCGGTTGCGTTGCCGGTGGCCCCTGACTCGGCCACCTTCTCCCCCGCCGCCACGCTCTGCCCCTGCTGTACGCACAGCTTGTCACAGTGGCAATAGAAGGATTTCAGCCCGCCGGCGTGGCTGAGCTGGAGATACAGGCCATACACAGGGCTGTCTCCAATATAGTCCACCGTGCCCTCCGCAAAGGCCAGCACATCGGTGCCGGTATTGACCGCCAGATCCACGCCGTTGTGGAATTTCTCGCCGCCGTCCACCGGATGCTCCCGCCAGCCGAAGTCAGAGGATACCCAGCCCAACGCCGGCGTCACGGTCTCGCCAACCCCCAGGGCGCTCAGGTTGTACTTATCCATCGTCGCGTTATCGGGCAGCGCGGGGCCGTCATATGCCATATGCTCCACGGCGGGAACCGGCTCCGGCGTTGGCTCGGGCTCCGCCTCCGGCGAGGATGTGGGTTCCGGCTCTTTGGGCTGGGGGGTTCCGGCCACCATTGTGAGCGCAGCCGTCCACAGCTCCTCCTGAGACGGCTGCAGCCCGCACAGAATCGCCGCCTGCTGATCATAAAAGCTGTCTCCGCTCTCCTCCAGGCCATCCCCCCAGAGGATTCCCAGAGCCTCCGTCACCGGCTCTCCTTCCGACACAGCCTGACCCAGTGCGGAAAATGCGGCCTGAAAATCGGTGTCCTGCCGGATGGCGGAAAGAAGCTGCACCCGAAGTTCAGACATACGCTCCGGAAAGATTCCCTTGCCAAAAAACACCGCAAAAAACAATGCCAGGCATACAACCAGCTGCATCAGCCGCCGCTTTTCCGCAGGGCCCAGAACCGCTCTGTCCGTATGGCGTCCGCCTGCGGTGCGCCGATGCGCCGCCGGTCTGCGCTGCCGTTTCCTCTCCTGCTCCCATACTCGATTGGCCGTCCCCATAGCGGTGTCCTTCCCTTCTGTAAGGCGTTTCGGACTATCTATATGCGGACGGGCCTTTCTCTATTCCTTTCTGGAGCACATTGACAAAAATCCAGGGCGGTTTTGGAAAACCGCCCTGGACATTATCCCTATTCTCTGCCCTTGATCTCCTCCCAATACCGCCTGGCCGCCTGCTCCGTCTTGTTCTCTCCATAGATATAATACTGGGTGCCTGCCAGTATGTCCGGCAAGTATTGCTGCTTTACCCAATGGTTTGGGAAATCATGGGGATAGAGATACCCCTGCTCACGCTCCATGCCCGCCGAATCGGCGTGGACATTCTGCAGATGCCGGGGATAATCCCCCGTCTTGCCGGCCCGCACATCGGCCTGCGCGGCGGCGATGCCCCGATACACCGAGTTGGACTTGGGCGCGGTGGCCAGCAGGACCGCCGCCTGGGCCAGGGGGAGCCGCGCCTCCGGCAGGCCCAGTTGGAGGGCGTTATCCACGCAGGCCTTGACAATCAAGGCGGCCTGGGGATAGGCCATGCCCACGTCCTCGCTGGCGGAGCACAGCAGCCGCCGGATGGCGGTGATCAGGTCCCCCGCCTCCAGCAGCCGGGCCAGATAGTGGAGGGCGGCATCCGGATCGGAACCCCGGAGGGACTTCATCAGTGCAGAGGCGATGTCAAAATGGTCGTCCCCCTCCCGGTCATAGCGCATGGCGGAACGCTGGGCCACCGTCTGGGCATCAGCCAAGGTGACAAGCAGTTTCCCTTGCTCCCTTTTGGCGGAGTTGAGCAGCAGCTCAACGGCGTTCATAGCCTTGCGCACATCTCCGCCGCAGGCGGCGGCAATGTGCGTCTGCACGCCGTCCTCACACACCACCTCCCCCTCCAACCGCTCCCCCATGAGCCGGATCCCCCGCTCTATGGCAGGCAGCACGTCAGCGGCGGACAGAGGCTTGAACTCAAATACTGTAGACCGGCTGAGCACCGCGTTGTACACGTAAAAATAGGGGTTTTCCGTGGTGGAGGCAATCAGGGTGATTTTCCCATTTTCCATAAACTCCAACAGGGACTGCTGCTGCTTTTTATTAAAGTACTGGATCTCGTCCAGATAGAGCAACACCCCGTCGGGGGCCAGCATGGTACCGATCTCCCCGATGATTTCCTTGATATCGGAGATGGAGGCTGTGGTGGCGTTGAGCCGGTGGAGCGGCCGGTGGGTGCGCTTGGCAATGAGGTTTGCCACCGTGGTCTTGCCGGTGCCGGAAGGGCCGTAGAACACCAGATTGGGGATATTGCCCCCCTGGATGATTCGCCGGAGCAGGCCGTTTTCTCCCAAAATGTGCTGCTGTCCCACCACCTCGTCCAGAGTCTGCGGGCGGATCTCATCTGCCAGCGGCCGGTATGTCATGGGAAAGACCTCCCTTATCAAACAGAATGGAGCGGAATTTCTTCCGCTCCATTCTAACACACGTTCGAGTGTCCGTCAAAGAGATTCCAGTCTCAGTTGGTTACTTTTCCACGACTTGCTGAACGATCCTGTCCACCTCTTCACGGGTAAAGCCCTCCAGGCTGCCGCCGCCGCCCAGCTGCAGGGCCTCATTCAGTATATCCATCCAGTTAAGTTTGGCCGAGCCCCAGGCATAGTCAATGTTGTCCTCTGCCTTGTGGATCAGGTCGTATTGAGTTTCACCGGTGGTCAGGTTAAACAGGAACACGTAGGTATCGGTGTTCATGGCACCCAGGGAGTTCATGGCACTGAGCATAATGCTCACCGCATAATACTCGTCCCGGGTGCTGAAGATGGCATCAGACTGGCCGGAGCGGTCATAATAGCCATGGCGAATGGAGATCACGTCCATACTGCTGGGCACCTTCAGACGGCGGTAGATATAGTCCAGGCTGATCTCAGCCAGGCTCATGGCATCCACTTCGGTAGGCGCCGGCTCCGGGAAATTGGGCTTGCCTTCCGTGGGATTCATCAGACGGTCCAGCCGCAGCATGGTGATGATGCTCTGCTCCCGGCTGTATGGATCCTGTGGCTTGAACTGGTTGCTGCCCACACCGGTCATAATGCCGCTATTCTCCATCTTGGCCACAGCGTCAGCAGCCCAGGAGGAAACGCTTGCCGAGTCGGCAAAGGTGCTGGTGCCGCCTCCCTGGAGGTAGCGCAGGGAAGCCCGGTAAGCCCGCTCCAACATGGTAGCGGCCTGTTCCCGGGTCAGAGGAGCGTCGGGATTAAACGTGCCATTACCCGTCCCCTGGACGATGCCTATGGTAGCCGCCTTTCGCACATTGATGTCGTCTGTGTCGCTGAAGGTCTCCTCGGCGGGAAGGGTCATCCCCAGATATTTCTCCAGCAGCGTCACCACCAGTGCGCAGAAATCGGCCCGGGTGGCGGTGTCGGTGTAGCGGGACTGGAGGGACTGGGGTACAATGCCGGCCTGGATAGCCAATCCCACCTGGTTCTGGGCCCAGGAGGAGGGTTTCTCCCCGCTGAAGGTGTGGGTGGTGGCGGCCTCCGGCAGCTCGCTCTTGAAGTGGACCACATAGACCACGCCGCTCTCGTTTCTCACCTTCTGGGCCTTCTGGTGGGAGAGGATGATAAAGTGGTCGTCCCCCTTGGAATACATAGCCTCCTCCTGGCCGTATTCATCAGTATATACCCGCTTGGCATAGCCGGAGGTGGCCAGATAGTACCGGAAGGGCATGGTCAGGTAGTCAAAAACGGTTGCTACGTCATCAGAATTATCCACCAGGTTGATCCGCGCATCAAGATACTGGGTAAGCATCCAGTAATAGTCCGCGTACACCTCTGTGGCGCCTTTGGGAATATCCACGCCGGTGTCATAAGGGTCCTTCAGGGTACCGTGCAGGAACACATCATCGTAGAACTCGGGATAGAGGACATAGTCCCATCCGCCGTCCTGAAAGTACTTCCGGCCCTCATCGTTGGTCAGAAGGTTCCAGTTCTTCATGTCCTGGTAGATGGGCCACGTGACCGCCTCTTCGGTGTCCTGAGCAAACTTGTCGCCCATGCCGGACAGGTCCACATCTTCCGCCAATGCCGTTCCCGGGAGCAGGCCCAGACACAGAACTATGGCCAGCACCAGAGACAGCAGCCTCTTTTTGTACTTCCGCATGATCTCAGTCCTCCCTATCAGTTAAGATACCTTAAATGTACCGTACCTGGAAGGTAAATACAATTAGCTGGCTGCATAGTGCAGATAAAAAAGCCGACGCCCGGAAAACCAGGCGCCGGCTGAACGCTTACTCGTACAGGGGATATTTGGCGGTGAGCTGGGCCACCTGGGCACGCAGGTCGTCCTGCTTGCCCTCGAAATCGGTAGCGGTCTGCCACATGATCCGGGCAATGGCCTGCATATCCTCCTCCTTGAAGCCCCTGGTGGTGGCGGCGGGGGTACCCACCCGGATTCCGGAGGTGACGAAGGGCTTCTCGGGGTCGTTGGGGATGGCGTTCTTGTTGACGGTGATATTCACCTCGTCCAGACGCTTCTCCATCTCCTTGCCGGTGAGCTTGGCGGGGCGCAGATCCACCAGCATCATGTGGTTGTCGGTGCCGCCACTGACCAGATCAAAGCCCTCGGCCATCAGCGCTTTGGCCAGCGCCGCGGCGTTGTTGAGGATCTGCTGCTGATACGCCTTGAACTCCGGCTTCAGCGCATCCCCGAAGGCCACCGCCTTGGCAGCGATGATGTGCTCCAGAGGGCCGCCCTGGCTGCCGGGGAAGATGGCGGAGTCGATTTTCTTGGCCACCGCCTCCTTGCACAGGATCATGCCGCCCCGGGGACCGCGGAGGGTCTTGTGGGTGGTGGTGGTCACCACATCGGCATAGGGCACCGGATTGGGATGGAGCCCCACAGCCACCAGACCGGCAATGTGGGCCATATCCACAAAGAGATAGGCCCCCACCTCATGGGCAATATCCGCAAAGGTCTTGAAGTCGATGGTCCGGGGATAGGCGGAGGCGCCCGCCAAGATCATCTTGGGCTTATGCTTTTTGGCCAGGTCCCGCACCTGGTCATAGTCGATGTACCCCTGGTCATTGACGCCATAGGGTACGATATTATAGTGCTTGCCGGAAAAATTCACCGGAGAGCCGTGGGTCAGGTGTCCGCCGTTGGCCAGGTCCATACCCAGCACGGTGTCCCCCAGCTCGCACAGCGCCTGATATACCGCATAGTTGGCATTGGCGCCGCAGTGGGGCTGTACATTGGCGTGCTCCGCGCCGAACAGCTGGCAGGCCCGCTTGCGGGCGATGTCCTCTACCACGTCCACATACTGGCACCCGCCGTAATACCGCTTTCCGGGGTAACCCTCAGCGTATTTGTTGGTGAGCACCGTGGCCGCCGCCGCCAGCACCGCCTGGTTGACAAAGTTTTCCGAGGCAATCAGCTCAATATTCCGGCGCTGACGGTCATACTCCGCCTGAACTGCGGCCCCCACCTCGGGGTCATGCTCCGCCAGAAATGCCATGATATCCTTGACCAAGTTCTGTCGCCACCTTTCCCTTTTCTCCGCCCGGACCCTTCCTGTGCCGAGGATCCTTTTGCGATTTAGTTTATTATACCTGTTCTGCACAGAAAAAACAATTGTCACCTGAGGAAAAACAGCCTCGTATTTTCCCTGATTGTGTGTTATATTGTCTAACGAGGTGATAGCATGAAATCCAAGATGGAGATCCAGTCCATCATCGAGGAGCTCAAGCGGCTCTATCCCGACGCACTGTGCTCCCTTCCCTATCCCAAGCCCTATGAATTGCTGTTCGCGGTTCGTCTGGCGGCCCAATGCACCGACGAGCGGGTCAACATGGTCACCCCCGCCCTCTATGCCCGTTATCCCACCCTGGAAGCTCTGGCGGAGGCTGACGTCAGCGAGGTGGAAACCTACATCCACTCCACCGGCTTTTTCCGCGCCAAGGCCAAAGATATCGTGGCGGCGGCCAAGATGATGGTGGAGCAATACGACGGCAAGGTTCCCGATACCATGGAGGAGCTGCTGAAGCTGCCCGGCGTGGGTCGGAAAACCGCCAATCTGATTCTGGGCGACGTGTACCACAAGCCCGGCGTGGTGGTGGCGGACACCCACTGCATCCGGATCACCGGCCGCCTGGGCCTGACCGACGGCACCAAGGACCCGGTAAAGGTGGAGCAGCAGCTCCGCCAGGTGCTCCCTCCGGAGGAGTCCAACGACTTCTGCCACCGAATGGTGCTCCATGGCCGGGCGGTGTGTATGGCCCGCAAGCCTGACTGCCCCAACTGCACCCTGCGCCCCTGGTGCTCCCTCTTCACCCAGTCCCAGGAGGCTTGAGCCGGCCATGCGCATTCTGATTTCCCCCGCCAAAAAGATGCGGGAGGATCTGGACGGCTTTGCCCCGGAGAGCCTTCCCCACTTCCTGGCGGAGGCGGAGCGACTGAAGCAGCTGCTGCAGTCCATGCCGCCCAAGGAGCTGAAGTCCCTGTGGAAGTGCAACGACGTCATTGCCGCCCTCAACATCGAGCGGCTGGCTGACATGGACCTTCGCAGCCGTCTGACCCCCGCCATTCTGTCTTATGAGGGCATCCAGTACCGCTACATGGCTCCAGGGGTTTTTACCGCCGGCCAGCTGGATTACATCAGAGAACACCTGAGGATCCTCTCCGGCTTCTATGGTCTGCTGCGGCCCTTTGACGGGGTGCGGCCCTACCGGCTGGAAATGCAGGCCAAACTGCCGGTGGACGGCCATCCGAATCTCTATGACTTCTGGGGCAGCAAGCTGGCGGACGTCCTGACCAGGGAGTGCCGGTGGGTGCTGAATCTGGCTTCCAAGGAGTACAGCCGCGCGGTGGCTCCCCACCTGCCCCCTACCCTGCCTATGGTCACCTGTGTCTTTGGCTCGGAGGAAAAGGGGCGGGTGGTGGAAAAGGGTACCCTGTGCAAAATGGCCCGGGGACAAATGGTCCGGTGGCTGGCGGAAAATCAGGTGACGCAGCCGGAACAGCTGACCCAGTTTGACCAGCTGGGCTACCGCTTCTCCCCCGTCCACTCCACCCAGACGGAGTTTGTATTCCTCCAGATACAGACAGGAGGGGACTGATATGGAAACTTCGCCTTATTATGCGGCCGACCTGGGGCTCTATTTTACCGGCCGCCCCCTGGAGCTGGCTCTCTATGAAGCGCTGCTCCACGCCATGGACACCGCCTTTCCCAATGGGCGGGTCAAGGTTCAAAAAAGCCAGATCAGTTTTTACGGCCGCCATCTGTTCGCCGCCGCCGCCCTGCCTGTCCGCCGGAAAAAGGATTGGCCGGAACACTGTCTCCTGGTCACCTTTGGGTTGGAGTATCCCCTGTCCTCCCCCCGCATTGCGGTGGCCACAGAGCCATACCCCAACCGCTGGACCCACCATGTGGTGGTTGCCCGGCCGGAGGACGTGGACGAGGAACTGCTGGGCTGGCTGGAGGAGGCCTGGACCTTTTCTGAGCACAAACGTTGAAGGGAGCATAGGTTATGCTGGCTTATACGTATACGGCGCCAGGGCAATTTGCCCTGCTGGAGAAACCCAAGCCCACGCTGCGGGAGCCCACCGATGCCCTGGTGCGGGTCACCCTCGCCAGCATCTGCACCAGCGACCTGCACATCAAGCACGGCTCCGTACCCCGGGCAGTTCCCGGGATCACGGTGGGCCATGAGATGGTGGGCGTGGTGGAAGCCGTGGGGCGGGACGTTCAGACGCTGCGCCCCGGCGACCGGGTCGCCGTCAATGTGGAGACCTTTTGCGGGGACTGCTTTTTCTGCCGGCACGGCTGGGTCAACAACTGCACCCATCCCGACGGCGGCTGGGCGCTGGGCTGCCGGATCGACGGCGGACAGGCCGAATATGTCCGGGTTCCGTTCGCCGAGCAGGGGCTGACCCCTATCCCTGACGGTGTATCTGATCGGCAGGCCCTGTTTGTGGGGGATATTCTGGCCACCGGCTATTGGGCGGCGGAGATCTCCGAAATCGGACCGGAGGACACTGTGCTGATCCTGGGCGCGGGTCCCACAGGTCTTTGTACCCTCCAATGCGTCCTGCTGCATCATCCCCGGCAGGTGATTGTGTGCGAGTCTGACCCACAGCGCTTGGCCTTTGTGCAGCGGCATCACCCCCAGGTGCTGGCCGTACCGCCGGAGCAGCTCCACGCCTGTGTGGCTGCGCACAGCGCCAACGGCGGCGCGGATGTGGTGCTGGAGGTAGCGGGCAGCCCCGATACCTTCCGCATGGCCTGGGAATGTGCCCGGCCCAATGCCATTGTGACAGTAGTGGCCCTTTACGACGCTCCGCAGATCCTTCCGCTGCCGGAGATGTACGGCAAAAATCTGACCTTCAAAACCGGAGGCGTGGATGGGTGCCGCTGCGGCGAGATCCTGGCTCACATCGCCGCCGGCAGGCTGGATACCACTCCCCTGCTCACCCATACCTATCCCCTGGAAAAGATCGAAGAGGCATACCGTCTGTTTGAATCTCACAGGGACGGCGTCATGAAGGTTGCCATTACCTGCACCGGAGCGCCATAACATCATTTGTCCAAATTGTGCCCTGCCAGCAGCTGCTATTTGAGTATGATTATCATTGAAGAGGTTATATGATGAGGGCAAATCCGGCGCGGTCACGCACTGCATCTTTGATATACGAGAAAATCATCTTGTCTGTGGAGGAAACCACATCTGGTTGTAGATGTGGCTCTTCCCTTGCGGCCTTTTCACGCCCTGCGTCAGCCTGTCCAAAGGGCAGGCTGACGCAGGGCGTTTTTCTATTTGCAGAAAGGAGTCAGAAATGATGCTTTGAAGTACGCCTGCGCCGGCTGCGAGGATGTGAACACCTGAGAAGATAATATGCGATGGAACGCCTTTTCTCCCCAAGCATTTGCGGGAGCGGTGTGAGCAGGTTTTCATTGATGGGAGGATACCATGAAAAAGAGAAAAATCAAGGACTTTATTGCCTTATATGCCCCGGAAGATGAAGAAAAGCTGGTGTTGATCCAGAGCGGCACCAGTGCGGATAAAACCTTTCTGGATACCTTTTGGACGGCGCATACCCATGCCCTCGCCATGGCGGATGCCACAACAGGCCAGGTGATCTCCGGCCCCTGCTACCTGAGCTGGCCCCTTACAGACAAAGACCAAGAAGCCGGCGAGTATTCCAAGCGTTTTGCCAAGGGCAAGGTCTACCGGGTCAAAGCCCGGAGCTGGAAAGGCGATGCGCTCAGCGAACCAAGGTGGTATGTCACGGAGGTACTGGAAGAAATCGTGCCCTGCCCGGCATTGGAGAAGATCTGGGCGGAGTACACCAAACCCGTTGTCCTGGAGGACGAAGTGCTGGGAACCCTCACGCTGGATCGTGAGATGAGCTTTTTCCTCGGAACCTGCCGGTGGATGGAAAAGCAAGTCCAGATTCTGCTGGATGTGGATATGGAAAACAAAGCATCCTGGACCCGTGTCAGAAATGTGATGAAACAACTGGTGGCAGACCAAGAGTCTTGGGACAAATCCCTGCGGGCAATGGCCGCCCAGAAACTTACCACCCTGTCCAACGAGTGGCTGGCAGACAATGACCAGATTGACCGGGACCCGAAAAAAGACCCCATTACTGAGGAGGAGTTCGCCCGGCGTATCCAGCTCACCGAGTTTTCCGCTTCTCCCTCCGGCCGTTTTACCGCCTGGTATGAGGATGATGATATGTTCTGGGGCCATGTGATCACCGTGTATGGAACGCTGAAAAAAGGCCCCATTGATGCTGATATGCAGGGATAAGGCGGGAAGGAACTCTGAATAAGCACGGGTTCCTGTGGATTTTGGTAATCTGACCGTTAAGGAAACCGCCATTGCGATATAGAGGAAGGAACAACAAGATGGATCTGAAGGACTGGCGCTTTTGCTCCCAAGAAGATGGCACCATCTCCCTCCACGACTGCGTCATGGACCACGTAGAATGGGAGAAAGATGGCCTATGGCTGATTTTTGAGGATGGGTTCAATGTCACAAAGAACAATTCACTGAATCCCACCGGGCGGCACCGGCTTACCGGAAAGGCCGCTGTATTTTTGAAATCTGGCTCTTACCTGGAGGGCGCCTGGAACCGGAACTGCACTTGGCAGGCGTCGGCTCATTCTGAGCCAATCCCCTTGCAGGAGATCCCCATCCAGCGGGAACAGTTTGCAGAGTGGTCGCCGGAGGTGCTGGACTTCGCCTGGGAGCCAGAAAAGCGGCGTCTTTCCATAACTGCAATCGACGGTGTTGGATATTGTGAGATCAACTTCTCCTGTGAGGAACTGTGGTTCTGTTGGAATGAACTTCCAAAGGACGCATGGTTCCAGGACTGGCCGAAAGAAGTCAGGAAACGACAACAAAAGCAGGTACCTTATGTGTAAAACCACATATCTTGACCATTGGGAAACCATTCCGGAGGCAGCTGCCACGATCTGTGGCCATGACACGCCCAAACTGTGGGCCCTGCTCCAAAGCAGGCTGGATCTCAACAGCCCCACCGAAAGCAGCAAGTACATCAAACTTGTGCCGCTGGAAATCGCGGTTTTTCAGAAGGAATACCACACCAGGCGGTGGGATAAGGAGGACGGCGACATGACGTTTAAAGAGTTCTATGAGAGGAGTTTGCCCGGCGGATCAGTATGATCGACCTGACTGTCACCTCCGGCGGCAGCTTCATCGCCTATTTTGACTGCGACGAGATGTTCTCCGACCATATGGTGGGCATCTATGACTCCTTGAAAAAGGGTGTCAAAAATGCTGACATTGAAGGGTAACGAGAAACAGATGGGTAACATTATGTTTTAAACAAAAGATTTATCAGAGTGGCCCTATACAGACCGCCTGAAGAGCTTTTGCAAAGGGCTGGCGTTGGGTTTCCGACGCCCTCAGTATCCCTACAGGCGAGCACAAAGAAAGGAGCAAGACCTATGAAAGCATTTGACCCGGATTATAAGCTGCTGAACGAGATGTATCAGGACGAATACTACCCCGATTTCTTGGTAGATAAGGTAAAGGACGCGCTTCAGAAGGTCATCGATCTGCTGGAAAACGGCGAGACCGACACCGAAGTGGTGCAGGAAACGCTGGATGAGGTGGTCTGCGCCATCAATGACCTTCAGGAGGAATTTGATAAGAACGACAGCGAGATCGAAACGGTGGCCCGGGACTGTATCGGCGTTACCGTGTCCTACATTCTGGAGTGGTTCAACATTCCTATTGACACCGAGGATGCCATTCGGGAAAGAGACTGGTGAGACCTATGGCAGAAAAAGAACTGGTGCTTTGTGAGGAGTGCGGCAGCCTGTTTTTCAGAGACTCCTCACCGATGATGGGACTGTGCCCAGAATGTGCCCATATTCTCTATGGTTACCCAAATTGTCCCCATTATTTCCAGAATGGCCGGTGTGTGAACTGCTACTGGGACGGCTCTAAAAGTGATTACATCAAATATTTAGAAGAAGATTGAATCGAAATCAGGCTGGTGAAAACTATGGCGATTGGAGATATGTTCGGGGATCTGTGCAAAATCGACATTCTGGCAAAAAGCGCGAAACCGATGAAGTGTGAATGGAAGGTCACGTTCTGGCACGAGAGGCTGACAGACAACTATTTGTCCGTCTCGCCTGTCAGATCAAATATAGAATGCTTACTGTTATATCTGCGGCTTATAATTGGAGAAGTGCAAGAAAGCAGCCCCGAGATAAAAGCGCTTATGAGCAAAGGTATCATATCGGGCTAATCTGAAACGGAGAAATACAGAATGTGGAATGGCCAAAACGGGTGCGGACATCGGATTGGGCAAGCAGTATTCCAACCCTGGATGGAGAGAAGACGTTTGAGATCCCAGAACTGACCATGGCCTTTATGGAGCGGCTGGCCGGTTACACCCTGGTAAGTTTTCACGTAAAAGGCTATCCGGTAACCGATGACCTGCTCTCCCCTTTTGCCGGGCATAAAAGCATGGCCAACTTCGGCGTGGAGGAAGGTGCGCTCACCGACGCCTGTTTTCCTGTTTTTTCGCTATGCCCAAGCGCGCTATCTGCTGTTGGACGGCAACGCCGCCATCCACGGCAGCGGCCTGTCCGCCTTGTAAGTCTGCACAAGGATGTGAGTTTATGCGCCGAATGGTCGATGAACCCTATTTTACCCATAGTGCCTACAGCGCCCACACCACCGGCATCCAGGTGAAATGTCCCAAGTGCCACGGCGCAGGTGTGGTGACAGCGGATGAGGATAACATCGATTACATCCTGTTCCATTCACACGATGACCGACTGAAGTCTGCCACTCATATCCACAGGAGTGGCACTTCCGCCAAACCTTTAGATCTGAGCCTAATGTGACCATATCAGGTGTTAAATCCTCATTTTTTATAGGATGCCATTCCTTTGCCAGATCGGGACGCAGTACGGCCAGAGACTTTTCTGTTAAAGGGGTAGCATATTTCATGATTTTAAACTGATCCTTCTGAAGATCTATAGCCACAGTACTATGGACATGAGAGGGGATTTTTCTGCTCCAGAAGTTTGCTGATGGATCAATCTGATCCATCAGATAGCGAATCAATTGCTCTAAATTTTTTCGATTGTCCAGTTTCTCCGTATGATATACCATATCTGCAGTTAGTGGTGTTCCATCCTGCATTTCCTCTTTAATACGAATCAATTTGATTCCTTACTCAGAGCATAAACGGTATTTTTCTTGTTCACTCTTCTGCTTGTTTTTGTGCCAGTAAGATCCATCATACTCAATAGCCAATTGAAGAGAAGGGATGTAAATATCCAGTTCCATCCGCCCCGGCAGAATGTCGCTGCACCGGCTGATTGCATCCGGATATATTTGCTTGATATAGTAAAATACCGCTTGTTCCGCAAAAGATGTCTGACGGCCAGAATTGCAGTCTGGACAATTGGTGCCGTGCCCGCGATGCATCACACTGGCTTTATATGAATGTCCGCGTGGACACAGCCACCATACCTTTTTTCCGCTTCCAATTGTTACCTGCTGCGGCGTCAGAGTTCCATTTGCCGTGGGATGCCATTCCTTTGCCAATTCTGGATAGACGGTTGCCAGATCATTTTTTCCAGGTACCACCACTTTATTTGTGCAGCAAGGACATCCTCGCCCCAGTATAATTCGATTGCTGATTTTTGCCTTCCATGAGTAGCCACAAACAGGACACTTCCAGTATACCGATTGATTGCTGGAGGGAGAACACTGTTCCGGTAAAAGTTTTCCATTTTTCTCATAGTCCCACTGAGATGCTATGTCAAAGTCAGCAACTGAACCAGAACTTTTTAAAATGGTTTCTGTCCTTACAACTGCTCTGCGTAGTTTTGCACATTTGGGACACCCCGTTTTTCGTTGCGTCCGTTGGCGGATACTGGCTTTCCATCTGTGTCCGCACACAGAACATTTCCAGCATACAGTTTTAGTACTTCCTGGGACAATGTCCAATATATCAATATTTCTATTTCCTTCAAAATCCCATTCTTTAGCCAGATCCGGAAAGAGCGTTGGTAAGTCATTGTAACCAATCCAAACTCGCTTGTTTGAACAAAAGGGACATTTCTTTCCGTTTACTCTCTTATAAATTACTTCTTCCCAAGAGTGGCCTTTTCCACATTTCCAATGCGCTGTTTTATTGCTACCGCAAGTCAGTTTATCTGGATCCAATCCAAGTTTTGTGTTCTCCTCGAAGTCCCATTCAGCCATGAGATCAGAATTCTGAGATATATAATTTGCCATCTCATCGCCCCGACTTTCAAATTAATTTGATGTAGTAAAAGGCTCCGGAAACAGGTGCTTCCGGAGCCTTGGCGGAGGTGAAGAGATTCGAACTCTTGCGCCAGCGAAGCCGACCTACCGGATTTCGAATCCGGACCCTTCAACCACTTGGGTACACCTCCATTTATTGAAAATCGGTCGCCCGATTTACAACCTGCTTATTCACTTTTCGGGAAAACTGTTAGCATTCTGTTAGCGTTTTACATTTTTTGCGTTTTTTCCGAATCCTGCAATCCCTTGCGGCACAAGGATTTGCGGTTTTTTACCGTGCCTTCATGAGTGACGATTTCGAGTCGTTGGAACGTAGTGTCCTCCCGTGGATTTTAAGCTCCTCTGTGAGCATTTCAGAACGCCGCAATCCCTTGCAATTCCTGGGTTTTCAGCGTTTTTCCCTGCCAAATCAGGGACTTGGGGTTTTGCCCCGTCAGAGCAGGTTTTCGGGAAAACTGTGAGCATGGTGTGAGCGCCGGGCCGTATTGACCCCCCTGTTGACATCATGTGGAAGACCGGAATACCGTTTCGAGAAATCGCCTCCCACGGACTGACCGTGAGCAGAGTTTGCTCCACGTATCTGCTGCACGAAGCGGACATCAGTAAGTTCACAGAGGCCGCGGACAAGGTGATTCAGGAAAATCTCGGTGAGGGCGAGACGAACCTAAAGCGCATCCGCAGAGCAAACGGCTTTTCCCAAAAGCAGCTTGCGGAAGTCTCCGGTGTCGCACTGCGGATGATCCAACTGTATGAGCAGAGACAAAACGACATCAACAAGGCACAGGCATCCACCTTGAGCGCACTGGCCAAGTCTTTGAATTGTCGGTTGGAAGATTTGATGGAGCCGCAGATTGCAATCAGCAACTGAGCAGCGCCTCATGGAGGTGATTCTATTCATGGGTAAGCGGATAAAAGCGAACCTCTATACAGAAACCAAAATTATCTGGAATGGCTATGAGCACCTTGCTGTGCGGAATGATGATGGTACCTTGTTTTCACAGGGACACTATAAAACGCATATCCTTCCTGCAGACCTACCGGAGTGGTATGTGTATGGACGATACTACAGAAACTTTGGCTACCTCTCTGCCAAAGGTGTAAGGCACTTACATTACCACCCGAATTTTATCACGAATCATTTTCTGAAAGATGACATCCTCTTTATCTCATATAGTGAGAAAATTATTCTGAACGAGGATGTGCTAAAAATAGCGGGATATGATGAGCGCATATGTGGCTCTGAAATTATTGCGTTCGTAATCGCTGCCGAGAAATATTCTGAGTACGATGTCTCAGAAATCAAGGAGGCAATCAAAAATAAGAGTCAGTGGCTGAAGGAACATTTCCCGGACGACTACGAACGGGAAGTCGGATGTCAGCCTTTGTTTCAGGAGTCTGTATAAGTGTATTTTAACAGCGTCTGCGAGAAATCGCAGGCGCTGTTTTCGTCTCTGCAATAACCCCCGTCCTTCGTCCCCCGTCCGCCCGCAGGCGCGTTTTTGCCGCCCAGGAGGGGCACACCCCTATACGGACATGATGAGCAGATCCCACCTGATTATCATAATTGGTCTTGCATACAATCCTGTCCTGTATGAGCGAGTAACGGCAGCCTGTAAAAACCGGGCAGCACCCGGCGCGGCCATGACCGGAAAGGGGCATAATGGTACTCCTGTCCAGCCACAGCCCTGCTTAAGATCAGAGTAGTCCATAACATTTGGAAACCATCTGGTTGCAGGATCACGCAATGGGGGCAGCTCGGAGAGATCCTCGGAGGGGTGAGATTCCCGTGGGCCGGTTCGCTGCCGGTCACTGATGACTTCCCAATATGTGCGGGGTGTCAAGGACAAATGGCACATAACAAGAAAACAAATCGGATTTTGTATTTCGCCGGAAATGGGGCAGGTCTTATGGCCTGCCCCGTTTTCCGGCTTACTTAATATTCAGGAGGTCAGTTTATGCGAAAGGCTATCCGGCGTGGCGATCTGTTCTATGCAGACCTGAACCCGGTGGTCGGCTCCGAGCAAGGCGGCATCCGCCCTGTCCTTGTTATCCAAAATGATGTGGGGAATCACTTTAGTCCTACCGTTGTTGCAGCAGCCATCACCAGCAGAAAAGCGAAGAACAGTCTGCCTACCCATATCCTACTTGAGAATGTGCCGGGGCTTGCGCCTACCTCTCTGCTTCTGTTGGAACAACTGCGGACAATAGACCGGAAGCGGCTCCGTGGTTACATTGGGCGTATCAGTAAAGAAAAAATGCTGGAGGTAGATGCAGCCCTGGCAATCAGCATCGGCATAGGATACCCCAACGAAAGGAGGACTCACAATGTATGAAAATGACGGCGGCCTACTCTCTCCCAGAGATGCCTACCGATTGATGTTAAAAGACTACCCGGATGTGATGGACATTGGTCAAATGTGTGAGGCGCTTGGCGTCAGTACAAAAACCGGGTACAAGTTACTTAAAGATGGGAAAATTGAGTACCTTAAAATTGGACGGGCTTACCGCATCCCCAAAGCCCACATTCTTCGTTATTTGAAAATCACCTGCTCCACTTTTGCGGAGTAGCAGGCTATGGTGTCGATCTTCACCGGATAGACGCAGAAAGTTAACAATTCTGACGCGGATTTACCTGGAGTTTTGTTCTGTCCGATGATACAATAAAGGTGTCATTGGTAGGTGAACTCAATACCGCAAAAGGAGGAACAGATCAGTATGCCAGCGGTACACCTGCAAGAAAACAGCAAACTAATCTCCGGCCATGTGGCCGAGAAAAAAGGGTATCTCTATTGGGTTCTAAACCTTACCGATGAGAACGGTAAGAGAAAGCCCAAATGGATTCCCACCCATAAGAAAGTCAAGGGCAATAAGACCTGGGCAAACAATATGCTTCCCACCATCCGAAAAGAATGGACGGAAAAGCTGCTTCAGGAGACTACGGCCTCACAGCAGTCGGCTTCTCCGTCTGGCCCGTCATCCGCAGCGATTTCCTTTGTGGATTTCCTGTACCAGTGGCTTGAGTACAAGTACAAGTCTGCTACCGGACGGGTGATGGACAGCAAGCCCATTGAACTCTCGACCTATTCGGGATACGAACAACAGCTTAACAACCCCATCGCCCCGTATTTCCGAGAGCATCCTGTCGCCCTTTGTGACCTTACCAAACAAGATATTCTCGCTTTTTATGAGAAAGAATTGGAACGGGTCAAGCCGACCACCGTTAAACATTACCACGCTCTGATTCATGGGGCGTTGAATTATGCGGTTGACAAAAATCTGATTCCAAGCAATCCGGCTGACCGGATTATCATTTCCAAGCCTGAACCCTTCAAGGGTGACTACTACCTGGATTCGGAAGTCCTGAATCTGTTTGAAGTTATCAAGGGGCATAAGATCGAGCTGGTAGTTCTACTGACTGCTTTTTACGGCCTGCGCCGCAGTGAGGTTATCGGTTTGAAATGGAGTGCCTTTGACTTCAACCATAACTGCTTCTCCATTCGGCATACGGTAACAACCTGCAATGTAAAGGGAGAGCGGGTCACGATTAAGAAGGACAAGGCAAAGAACAAATCCAGTCTGCGGACTTATCCATTGATTCCTTTTTTGAAAGAACGGTTGCTGGAGGCCAAGAAACAGCAGGAAGAAAATCGCAAGCTGTGCGGGCGCGCCTACAACAAAGAATATCTGGGATATGTCTGTGTCGATGTGATTGGCAATCTCATTAAACCCAACTATGTGTCCTCGACCTTTGGGAAGTTGCTTGCCAAGAACAATTTACGGCACATTCGTTTCCACGATCTTCGCCATACCTGTGCCTCGCTTTTGCTGGCTAACGGTGTTCCGATGGAACAGGTAAAAGAATGGCTGGGACACAGTGAGATTTCAACAACGGTGGATATTTACGGGCATCTGCAATATGCCACGAAAAAACAATCCGCCGCAGCCATTGAGCAGGACATTGTGGCGCCCATGCTGCAAAACCTATCGGCGGTTTCTCCATAAAAAGGAAAGAGGTCTACCAGCTTTTCGCTGGCAGACCTCATGGCGGAGATGGAGAGATTCGAACTCTCGCGCCGGTTTTGAGCCGACCTACCGCATTTCGAGTGCGGACCCTTCAACCGCTTGGGTACATCTCCAAATTTATGTTATATCCCTGGTCCCGACCCGCCGACCAATTCAGCCGGTGGAAATCGGGAAGAACAACAGGATAGAACAAGCAACATTATTCAATTTGAACTCGGCTGGAACCCGCATGGTTCCAAGGGTTTCAGCCGTTTGGCACTCCGCATAGGAAACCTGATTTCGAATCATTACACCAACTTGGATGATGATGGAAAATCAGGGACGATAGCGGTAACTACGGAACCCCAAAACACACCTCTCAAAGTGGCCTTCAGATGGCTGCTCTCATTATAGCCATTTTCCCGCAAAATTCAAGCCGTGGAAACAGGGCAGAACAACAGGATAGAACAGACCCCATTTCACGATTTGAACTTGCCCGCAAACCCGCATGATTACTGGCTTTTCGGTGGTGTGGACTTCCAAACTGGAAACATGATTTCGAGTCGAGCTCGTTATGACCGCTTCGATACGTCTCCATTTAGAAAATATTCAGTTTTTGGCGCAGATAACATGATTTCGAGTGCGGACCCTTCAACCACTTGGGTACATCTCCAAATCGGTCACTCCCACAGGCGCTCCATCCTCATTCCGGAGAGAATTGGAGAGAACTGTTGGAGAGAACTACGCAGGGATCAGTGAGTAAAAAAACTGGAAACAGCTAAAAATCAATCACTTCTCGCGGACAAAGCAACCTAAGCCCCCATCCATTTCGAGTCAGCCCCGTTATGACCACTTCGATACCGCTGCAAATATAGAAAGTTGTTGAAACAAGATCGCCTGCACTAGGATACCGTATTTTTATGCGCTTGTCAATATTGCATGGCAATATAAAATGAGATATAATAAATAAAAATGCCTATTCCTTTTGGCAGTAGAAAGGAGCTCTATGGACGAATTAAAGCGGCGCATTCTCAGCGACGCAGTCGTTGGTGAAGGCGATATCATTCATGTGGACATGTTCCTCAACCACTGCATGGACATGGGGCTGATGGAACGAATGGGGAACGCGCTGTCAAAGCGCTTTCGTGGCGAGCGGATCACCAAGGTGTTGACGGCTGAAAGCTCGGGGATCGCCCTTGCGTGTTTCACCGCACGGGCACTCGGCGTTCCGGTACTGTATGCGAAAAAATTTCAAACCGGATATATTGACCCTGACGTTTATTCTGCTGACACCCATTCCTTTTCCTTGGATAAATCCTACACGCTTCGTGTTTCCAAACGATACCTCACTTCTGATGATCTGGTACTTCTGGTAGACGATATTCTGTCTAATGGCCAAACCATGCTGAGCCTGCTGGAGTTGGTTTCCAAGGCCGGCGGTGAGACCGCCGGCGTAGGCGTCGCAATCGAAAAGTCCATGCGTGAAGGTGGCAAAGTCTTGCGCCGTATGGGAATTCGTGTGGAGGCATTGGCAACCGTAGATCATGTAGAAGGCAATAAAATTATACTGGCATAGTAAAGGAATGTTGTTATGATATCCGAAGAAGCATTTCAGTCCGTTGCCCGCGCAAACGCATTTGCCATTCACAACAATGTCATCATAAGACAGTTGGAGCTTGGAAAGGCAGAAGCTCAGCTGACCATGGGACCAGCTCATCTAAACCCCTATGGCAAACTCCACGGCGGCGCCTACTATACCCTGGCCGATTGTGCGGGCGGAACTGCCTGCCGTACCGATGGCAGAAAATATGTGACTCTGGACGGAACGGTCCATTTTATTCATTCAGCTGAGCAGGGTGTGGTAACTGCCTCCGCTACAGTCCTGCACTATGGACGCACGACAGCGTTGGTATCAGTCACCATTACCGATGAGAATGGAACGCTTCTGGCCACGGGAGAATTTACCTTTTTCTGTCTTGGGGACGCATAAATGGGCCAAAGTTCAGGGAAGATCTTAGCATCCCCTCCTCCTCTTCATAAAAAACGCCAGGAAATCGTTTTCTTATACCTGCAAAATGAAAGTAGACACTCACAAAAGTGTGAGTGTCTACTTTCATTTTTTGAGAGGCTGGAATCCATGTATTCACAAGGCTTAAGAACATGCCTCTGAGCTGGGGCGTGACCCGGAATGAGCCGCTCGGAACTGTTCCTCAATCCCAAGTTCCTTATCCATCTGTTCGTAAATGAGAATCTGAGATAAAAAGGTGATGTACCACAGCCCCAGAAATGGAAGCAACAGCAGGGTCCATGGAGCCAAAAGCACGTAAATCAGGATATAAACGACCTGCAAAAGGGTTACCCCCGCCATCCGCCAGAAATATTTTGCCGTAAACAGAATCATATTTCGCATACGGTTCAAAGTGGTCTGGCGGAACAGAACCAGCTGGGGCCAGTAAAGGGTGTTGAGCAGAAGAAACAGGGCTCCAGAGAACAGGTACAGGGCAAGCGTGCCCGGTGTTTGAGGCGCCACAGACCACCAGAACAGGGCCGCCATAAAGGCGTACATACCAATGAACAAGCCCGTAATCGCCCCAGAAAGCAGACTTTCTCTGCCATTTTGCCGCCAGCTCTTCAGCCAGGACATCCGCCAACGCTCTGGCGCGTCCCGTAATCCACGGAGGATGCCGTCGTAGAGTCCTGCCAGGAAGGGGCCCCAGATCATCCCACCCAGGATAGACAAGGGGATCAGGAGCAGAATACTGCTGGACAGGATAGCATATCCGATACCCGCCGCCAGAGGAAGGGCGCCCAGCATGGTGAGCAGATTGAGCTTGAGCCAGGAAAAGGCGTGCCGGGAGAGCAGCTGCTTATATCGGTTGAATCCCACCTGGCGCACATCGGGATCATCGTACGGATCCTCACGGACAAATAAACCCACAACACTTCCTCCCTTCGTTCACAAACTATAATGGCAGCCATTCAAAAATTGGAGCAGAATCTCCCGTTCCTGTCCGGTAAAATCCTGCCGGCAAGCCAGCTCGGCGCTGACGGCGTATGTCCCGCAAATCGCAAAGGCCGACACCCCCCTGCTATAAGGGTTGGTCTCCGAGCCGCACTCATAGGCCAGCAGAGTATACTCCTGGCCATTGCAGGTCTCGTTCCAGGTCTCTGTTACCGTATAGGTCTCCTGCTGCCGGGTGATCCACTCCTCTTGATTTTTCCGGGCATAGGTCTCATCCGCACATCCCACCGCAAGCAGATAGAGCTGGGCGTCATAGACCTCCACATCCTCGCCGTCCTCGTTGGTGTAGCCGGTGGGCTTCCCCGCCACCCAGGCGGCATAGTAGATATCTTCCCCGGTCAGTACGGAATAATTGTTTAACAGAGAAAAGCCGTTTCCCGGCTCCTCCACGCCCAGCACAGACCCAAGCATGGTCCAATTGGGATCCCACAGCGTCCCGTCATTGGCCTGCTCGGGATACCGGCTGCATCCGTTCAATCCCAGCAGACCTGTCATCAAGAGCAGCGTGGCCCCATATTTCCACCATCTCACTGTTCGCTTCCCTCCGTGATCACGGTCCAAAGCGCGTCGCATTCCTCAGAATAGGAACAAGTACGCTCCGTCCAGAATCCCCGGCGAGCCACGAAAAGCGAAGCGAGCCGCTCCTGGCTGTCTCCGTGGATCTTCTGGTTCAGGACTTCCTCCGTATACTCTCCCAAAGGCAGCGCCCGGAGGGCCTGGCATTCGGACCAGGAGAGATAACAGCTTTCATAGTCCTGTTCTGTCTCTTCCGGCAGGCTACCGTCCAAACGGCGGAGAATATGATAGGCCTCCTGAAAAGCCTCCGGGTCCTCCAACAGGAAAAAATAGCTGTCGCAGGCGTTTAGATCGGCCATCAGCTTCGTGCTGCCCGCATAGGCGTACACAGCCTCCTCACCGGAGCCGCCCCCTGTCACATACTGATTTAAGCGGACCACCACCTGGCCGTCGCCGTTACAGTCAGTCCCCAGCTCCGCCAGAGCGTTTTCCAAGGCAGCCGCTGTATCCTCCGGCAGGGCGGCAGAAGCAACATAGGCCACCTGATAGTCTGGCAAAACCTGCCCGATCCCCAGGACTCTGGCCCCCAGATAGACTCCCAGGGCAAGCAGCCCTACCCCCAGAAGGATATGCCATTTATGATAGTACCACCAGTTTGCCCGTCTCTGCCGGGGTGTCAATTCCACCGTCTGCTCTGGATGAACATCCAGATATTTCCATTTGAGATACTCGCTGGCCATACGCCGACCTCCCTACTTTTAAACTGGGTCTTGGGTTGTACCGCCGGGCGCATAGCTCACCGGCAAGCAGATAAGGCTGGGCAGATCGCTTTTGTCCCCTTTTAGGAGAATATCCACGCAGGTCTCAGCCAGGAGAGGAATGGGCTGGACAATGGTGGAGCACTCAGGCGCGCGGCCCATGTGGATGGCCGTTCCGTCAAAGCCAATGAGCTGTACATCCCGAGGGGCGTGGATCCCCAGCTCTGAAAGCATTTTTTGAATCTCCAGCGTCAGGACATCGGTACAGCAGAAAATACCGTCATAATCCAGATGTCCCTGGTGAATATGGGTCTGCAAAAACGTCCGAAAGGGCTCATACCCGTCGCTGTCGCACAGATAGAGGGTGTCATATTCCACCCCAGCTCCACGGCAAAAGGTCTCAAATCCGTTCCGCCGCTTCTCCGACTCCCCTGCTACGGGAGAGCCGATACGCAGAAACAGCAGCCGCCCGCAGCCCAGCTCCACCAGCTTTTTGGCTGCCAGCTGCCCGCCGCCAAAATTGTCCGAGGCCACACAGGGAACGTCGGGGCTCACATAGCGGTCAAAGCTGACAAAGGGGACCTTGTCCGCCACCTGCAGGTCCGGATTATAGGTCAGCCCGATGATCCCGTCCACCTGGTTCTGCTGGGCCATGTGGATATACCGCTGCTCAGCCGCCGGATCAAAGTCAGTGATGGACAAAAACATCCGATAGCCCCGCTTGGTCAATGCCTGGCAGAGATTCTGGGCCAGGAGCGCAAAGAAGGGGTTGATGATATTGGGCAGCACCACCGCCACCGTATAGGTCCGGTTGGTCTTCAACCCCCGGGCATAGCTATTGACCTGGTAGCCCAACCGCTCGGCTGCCGCCAATACCCGACGGCGGTAGTCCTCGCCTACCGAGCCATTGTTGAACACCTTGGACACTGTCCCCAGTGCCACGCCCGCCTCCTGGGCCACATCTTTCATCGTCGGAGCGGAACCCCGTCTCATCTGTATCACCGCCTTTTATGGTGTGAAACGTATCACAGATATTCCATGGAATTTCATAAAGATAACTTCATTATATACGTGAAACGTTTTTTTGCAAGCTCTTTTTTAGGTTTTTATTTCCTTTTTGATTCTCCTCTCAGATTGCACAAAAAACCGTCTACTTTTTTATAGAGAACAGAGAAGCGCAAAAATGATGTTCAATCTCCTTGACACAACCAGAAAACACGGCGTATGATTGGTTTAAATTTAAGCGTAACGTTTCACCCTGTTATCCGGGGTGTTCTTTTCTCTCTCGCTGTGAAACGTTACACTTCGAAATATGGTTACATTTGCACGGGATCAGATAAAACAAAACGCAGATATAAGGCCATAACGCTAAACAGGGAGTGAGACAATGTGAGTCAACCATACAAACCCGTGTCAGGAGTCCTTCCCCCACGCGGAAAACCTTTGAGCCGTCAAATTTTGGACAACTGGCAGCTCTACCTGCTCTTGTTGATCCCGGTGGTACTGACCATCATCTACAAGTATATCCCCATGTACGGCATTCAGATTGCCTTCCGGGACTTTAAAGCCAGTCGGGGCTATACAGGCAGTCAGTGGGTGGGTCTATATTGGTTTGAGCGATTTTTCAGCTCTCCCACCTGCGTCCGGATGATCAAAAATACGGTTCTCATCAGCCTGTACAGTCTGCTGTGGACCTTCCCCATTCCCATTATTTTATCTCTGATTATCAATCAACTCCGTTTCCAGCGCTACAAGCGGCTGGTCCAGACGGTCCTGTATGCGCCCCACTTTATTTCCATCATGGTGGTCTGCGGCATGCTGCGCATCTTCCTGAGCCCCTCCGGCGGGCTCATCAATCTGATATTTGGCACCAGCATTGATTTTCTGACGGAGTCCTCCGCCTTCCGCACCATCTACATCGCCTCTGGTATCTGGCAGGACGCCGGCTGGGGCTGCATCATCTATCTGGCCACCCTGGCCAATGTGGACCCAAGGCTTTACGAAGCGGCAAAAATCGACGGCGCCTCCGTATTTCAGCGCATCAAGAACATCGACCTGCCGGAGCTGCTGCCCATGGCTATCCTGAACCTGATCATGGCGGCGGGCGGACTGATGAATGTTGGTTTTGAGAAGGTTTGGCTTCTCCAGACCGATCTGAACAAGGCTACCAGCGATGTCATCGCCGTATATGTCTATCAGCAGGGTATCGAAAGCGCCAAGTACAGTTACTCCACGGCTGTGGGACTGTTCAACACGGCGGTCAATATCATTTTGCTGCTCATCGTCAACAAGATCGCGTCCAAGGCCTCGGACGTGGAATTTGTATAGGGGGTGGAGTGCTTGAAAAAAAGGATTGGATTTTCCGAGCGCACCAGCGATATTATTTTGGTGGTGATCACCGCGGTGGTGCTGCTCATTGTGGCCTACCCCCTCTACTATGTTCTGATCGCCTCTGTCTCCGACCCCTATGATGTCTATGCCGGAAAGACCTTCCTGTTCCCCAGCGGCTTCACGCTGGACGGATATATGGCGGTTTTTCAGGACCCCAACATCCTCTCCGGATTTTTCAACTCGGTAAAATACACCGTGATTGGCACAATATTTTCTGTGACCATGCTCTACATTACCGCCTATCCCATGGCCCAGCGGGACCTTCCGGGACGAAAATTCCTGAGTATCTTTTTCCTGATCACCATGTACTTTGGCGGCGGCCTGGTCCCCACCTATCTGGTGGTAAAGAGTACCGGGCTGGTGGGCAGCATGTGGTCCCTGTTCTTGCCGGGAGGTGTGGCTGTGGGCAACATGATCATTGTGCGCAACTACTTCCAGAACAGCATCCCCTATGATTCCATTTTTCCATAGCAAGGCCCCCTGATGTAGTCTATTTTCCTACATCAGGGGGCCTTTTGTCACTATCCCTTTTTACCGGACCGGTTCACAACTCCTTTTCCGGAATTCAGAAGGGTCCGTAGCCGATCTGGTTGGCAACGACAACAAGGGCGAAGCCAGCCGCGATCAGGCAGACATAAATCTTCCAGGCAAACTTGAACCAATGGCCGTAGTCCATGTCGCACAGGGACAGAGCCAGCAGAGCGGAGGTGGGCCAGAAGGTGTTGGTGAAGCCGTCGCCGTACTGGTAGGCCAGCACCATAACCTGCTGGTTGATACCCAGGACCTGGCCCATGGGCTGAAGAATGGGCATCAGAACCACAGCCTTGCCGGAACCGGAGCCAACAAAGAAGTTGAAGGCGGTGACGAACACATAGACTACCAGCAGAGTAATGACCGGGCTCTTGCCGTCCAGCACGTCGGCCATGGCGTGGATGATGGTGTCGGTGATGTTGCCCTCGGTGAGGATCACGGACACGGCGCGGCTCAGGCCGATGACCATGGTGGGAGCCACCACGCCGGCCATGCCCTTGCCAAACTCGACGCAGGCCTGGGAGACGTTGGTGCGGGAGATAATGACCGCCAGAATGGTTACAGGGAAATAGATGGCGGTGATCTCAGGCAGACCCCACTTCCACAGCAGGGAGCCCACCACGGAGATGACAATGGTAACCAGGAAGGCCAGGATGATGACGATCCGGCCGGCGGTGAACTGCAGGCCCTCCTCGAACTCCATGGGTGCGGTCTGCTCCTGAAGGTAATTCTCGCCCATCACGCTGTTCTTGGGGTCCTTCTTGATCTTGATGCAGTAGCGGGTCAGGAAGAACAGAGCGATCACATAGAAGATCACCAGGCCCACGGCGCGGAAACCGATACCGGAGTACATGGGCAGACCCACCAGAGTCTGCGCCACGCCGGTGGTGTAGGGGTTGACCATGCCGCAGGTGAAACCGACGGCGGTGGACAGCAGGATAATAGCGGTGCCCACCATTTTGTCATAGCCCAATGTGATGAACAGAGAAATAATGATGGGATAGAAGGGGTAAAGGGCGTCCAGGTAACCGATGACCCCCAGGCCGGTGAACAGGGTGAAGAACAGGATCACCATGGCCAGGCCCTTGCCATTGGCTTTGCGGATCAGGGTCTGGATTCCGGCAGAAAACGCGCCGGTATACTGGATGATCTGGATGCAGCCGCTGATGAGCAGCACAGCGCCGATGATGCTGGAACTCTCAACCACGCCCTGATGGATGGCGGTGAAGAAGCCCAGAAAGCCAACAGGGGTTTGCTCGGCATAGGTGAAGCTGTCGGGGTCTACCGCGTTATCCACGCGGACATAGCTGCCGGCAGGCACCACATAGGTCATGATGGCGACCAGCAGCATCAGGATCAAAATAACTGCGTACACGTGGGGCAAACTAAAGCCCTTTTTCTTTTGCAGTGTCTTTCCCATTCTCAGGTCCTCCTCTATTTTACCAGCTTGGAGTGTTTTACTTGTCCGCCTTGCTCTTGAGCCACTTTACCGCGCTGTTGGCCAGAATGGCGGTGCCGATGGCAAAGGCGCTCTCGTCCAGCACCATGTTGGGATTGTGCAGGGGGTAACCGTCGGGGGAGCCTGCGCCCATAAAGGCATAGAAGCCGGGCACATGGCGGGTCACATGGCCGAAGTCCTCGGCGCCCTTCATGGGGGGCACAGGCTTCACGTTCTCTTCCCCCAGAATCTCGGCGGCGAAGGGGACGATCTCCGCAGAGAAGTCCGGGTCGCACACGGTGCTGGGGGTCTTGAGCACCCTCACATCGTAGGTGCCCCGCCAGGCCTTAATGTAATGCTCCAGGATCTCGGGGATGCGCTCGATCAGGTGGTCGTAGGCCTCCGGGCTGAGGGTTCGGAAGGACACCATGATCTCCGCGGTGTCCGGGATGATGTTGGAGGCCCGGCCGCCGTTGAGGGCGCCCACCGTCATGGTGGCAAAGGCCTCGGGGTCCACCTCCCGGGGAATGAGCATGTTCAGCGCAGAGCACACCTGGGTGGCGATATTCACCGGGTCGATGGTCTTCTGGGGCTCGGAGGAGTGGCCGCCCTTGCCCTGAATACTGACGATGAAGGTGGCCATGGCGCCGGAGGCCACGCCGGGAGAGTAGTTCAGCTTGCCCACCTCCACCTGAGAGCCCACATGGAGGGCCATGGCCGCGTCCACCTTGGGGTTTTCCAGCAGACCGTCGTCCACCATGGTGCGGGAGCCGTAACCCATCTCCTCGCCGGGCTGGAACATCAGCTTCACAGTACCGGGCAGTTCATCCTCCATATCCTTCAGGATCTGAGCCGCGCCCAGCAGCATGGCGGCATGGGCATCGTGGCCGCACATGTGAGCGGTGTTTCCCTTGGAGGCAAAATCCAGGCCGGTGGTCTCCTCCATGGGGAGGCCGTCCATATCGGCCCGCAACAGGATGCAGGGGCCGCCCTTACCGATGAGGCCCACCACACCGGTGGATTCAGGGGCGTCGGGATACCCGGCAAACACCATCTTCTCCCGCTCCTCCTTGGTGTGGACGCCGCAGTCATGATTAGGTATGCCCATCTCAGTCAGCCGCTTTTTCACATATTCCGCCGTTTTGGGGGTATACACGCCCACCTCGGGGATCTGGTGCAGACAGCGCCGGTCGGCGATGATCTGCGCCTCGATGGCTCGGGCCTTTTCCAGCATCTCATTCATAGGGAGCTCTCCTTTCTATGCCACGCGGCTGCCCGCGTTATGCCTGATATACGGTAACTCCGTTGAGCACGGTCTCCAGTACTCTGACCTGGGGGAACTGGCTGGGCTCGGTGTGAAACAGATCCTGCTCCAGCACCACCAGATCGGCCTGCCTGCCCACCTCCAGGGTGCCCCGGACCGCCTCGTCCCGGCTGGGCCAGGCGGCGTCAGAGGTGAAGAGGCGGACAGCCTGCTCCACAGTGAGGGCCTGCTCGGGCAGATAGGTCTTGGTGCCCGTCCGGTTCTGTCGGGTGATGGCGGAGCGCATGTTGTCCAGCACGTTGAAGGGCTCCACCGGGCAGTCGGAGCCGCCGCTGACCCGCAGGCCCAGATCCAGCATGGCCTTCCAGTTGTAGCAGTCCCTGGAGTGCTCCTCCCCCACCCGCTCGGCAATGATATTCATGTCGGCGTCGATGAAGATGGGCTGGATATAGGCCTGGAGGCCCAGCGCCTTCATCCGCTCCAGCAGCGCGGGGGTGGTGGTCTGGGCATGGACGATGCCGTGGCGGTGATCCGGCCAGGGATTGGCCTTCTCCGCCTGCTCCATAGCGTCGCACACCTTCTTCAGTGCCAGGTCGCCGATGGCGTGGACCGCCACATCCATATGGACGTCGTGAGCGGCCTGGATGCGGTGGCACAGCTCTTCCTCCGTATAAATCGGAATACCGTGGTTGTCCCGCTCGTCCACATAGCCGTCGATCATCTCGGCGGATTTGGCGCCCAGAGAGCCGTCCTGGAGCAGCTTGCGGGGGCCGGTGCGGAACAGGCTGGTCCGGTCGGCCGGATCGCTGCGCACACCCTTGAGCCGCTCAAAGTCCTCGGGCTCCACCAGGCACTGCTCGTACACCCGTACGGTCAGCTCTCCGTCGGCCTCCATCTCCCGGTAAATGCCGATGAGCCGGATGGGGTCCATGCCGGCAATGGCCATCAGGTCATCGGAGTGGACGCAGGTGATGCCGGCGGCGTTCAGTTCCCTCTGCCCTTCCCGGATCAGCTGCTTCACATAGGCGTCGTCGGCCTGGGGCAGCACGTCCATATAGAGCCGGGCGGCGTTCTCCCGCAGGATGCCGTTTTCAAAGTCCACCAGAGCCATGACCTCGGGCTCCACATGCTTTAAGGCACGGATCTTTTCCAGCATTACCGTGTTGCAGGCGGCAATGTGAATGCAGGTACGCAGCATACACACCGGGATGTCGGTGGAGATGCGGTCCATATCCTCTTTGGTCAGCAGCCGCCCCTCCTCCATGGTCTCCTGGTTCCAGCCCATGCCGATGAGGTAATCGGGGTGCTCTGCGTCAATGCGGGCCTTGCAGCGCTCCACCACCTCGTCGATGGTCTTTACCCCGAGCAGGGGCACGTTCCGCCGGAACATGGCGTAGTGGAGCAGGTGCATGTGGGTGTCGTTGAAGCCGGGCAGCACCGCGGCCCCCTTCAGATCCACCGTTTCATCCCACTGCTGGGCCAGCGCCTCCTGGCTTGTTCCCAGAAATACGATCTTGCCATCCTGAGTACCGATGGCCTCATAGCGGCTCATGGAGCCATCCATTGATGTGACTGCGCCGTTGTAGCGGAGTTTTCGCATATCTATCTTCCTTTCTCGCCGTTGCTTTGTTTTGCCTTTTATATTGGCAAGCCATGTGCCAACTCTTTGACTGCGGCGCAAAAAAGCTGTTCTCTCCGCCTTTTGTACCGGAAAGAGGGTCTTTTCCCCCTTCATTGGGCGAACAGAACAGCTTTTCTGTTGGATAGATCTGTCACATAATGACGCAAAATTTTTTGCGGCGCAAAATTTCTTACAGGTTAAATTTTTGCAGTCTGTACTTCAGATTCTGCCGGGATACCCCCAGCAGGCGGGCTGCCTGGGAGATAGAGCTGGACTGGGCCATGGCTCTGCGCACCAGCTCCCGCTCATACTGCTCCAGAGCCTGGGGCAGCGAAAAGCCATCTTCGATGGTATCCCCGCCGGCAGGCTCCTGGTCCAGCTCCATCAGCCCCTGATCCAGGATGTCCGTCATATGGTCCATCATCAGCATCTCGGACCGCGCGGAGACGTAGGCGCCTTCCACCACGTTCTGCAGCTCCCGCACATTGCCCGGCCAGCTGTACTGCTCCAGGCGGCGCAGGGCCTGCTCACTGATGCCCCGGATATCCCGCTTCATCTTCTGATTATAGCACTCGATAAAGTGGCGGGTCAGCAGGGCGATATCCCCCTTCCGCTTACGCAGCGGCGGCAGGGTAATGCGCACCACGCCCAGCCGGTAATACAGGTCCTCCCGGAGGCGGTGCTCCCGGATCAGCTTGGCCGGGTCCTCGTTGACCGCCGCCACGATGCGCACATCAAAGGGAATATCCCGGCTGCCACCCAGGCGGCGCACCTTCTTCTCCTCCAATACCTTTAACAATTTGGCCTGGAGGCCAATCTCCATGGAGTTGATCTCATCCAAAAAGAGGCTGCCTCCGTCGGCCTCCTCCAGCAGTCCCTTCCGGGTCAGCGCGCCGGTGTAGCTGCCCTTCTCCGTTCCAAAGAACAGGCTTTCCAGCAGATTGGAGGGAATGGCGGCGCAGTTCTGGGAGACAAAGGGCTTGCCGGAGCGTTTTCCCTCACTGTGGAGGGACTCGGCCACCAGTTCCTTGCCCGTGCCCGTCTCCCCGTAGATAAGCACCGAGGAGTCCAGGGGCGCCACATTCCGGATACGCTCCTTCAGGGTCAGCATAGCCGTGTCCTGGGTGATGATATGGTCCAGGGTGTACAGTCCCCCGCTGTCTCCACGGATCACCCGCTGATCAATGGCGTGGTACTTGGAGGAGTCCACCACACACTCCACCTGCCCGTCCACTACGATGGGAATGGTGGTGGACTCCAGCAGTACCCGCTGGCCCCGCCGGTTGTTGATGTCCTGCAACACATTATAAGTAGCTTTACCCGTCTTGAGGGCCTGCAGAATGGTGCTGCTGTCCTCGTCCAGTTCGGGATAAAGCTCCAGAATATGGCACCCCTCCGTCTCCTGAGAGCACCAGTAGCTGTCCAGCGAGATACGGTGATACTCTACTATCCCATTTCGGTTTACAATCACAATACCGTCGGTGTCCTCACAAAGACGCACCACCTCGCCGATCTGATCCAAAACCCGTTTTTGAATCAATACGCCGTCCCTCCCATTGCAATTTACAATAGATTTATGAAAGAGGCAGAAAAAGAGTCCGGGGAGACCAATTTCCTCGGACGCTTATGGGGTGTTAACCTCCTTTTTCGTGAGATGAAAAAAGGCCAGACCTCCCGGCCTGGCCAGCTAAAAAAATTCCCCCTTTCGTTTTAGTATTAAGTCAGCACCACTCCTTTCCAAAACCGGGCCATGAAAAAAACGCCGCCTTTTCCTTGAAAAAAGCGACGTTTTAGTGTAGGCTGGCTCGGTTTTTGTTGTGATTTATGATTATGCCTTTGTAAAGAAACCTAAGGTTTTTGTGAGCATAGAGGGCAGACAGCGTGGGGAGGCTACGGAGCTTGTCAACATTCTTTCCGGTGACTCGGCTGAAATCAAAGTTGTCAAAGGTCTTGGGGACC
>NZ_NFIQ01000004.1 GCF_002159455.1 Flavonifractor sp. An306 | reverse complement strand
CCCTCCGGCAGCGGCGGCGGGGGCGGAAAGGCGGGGCAGGGGCCCAGCTCCACCTGCTCCAGGGCCTGCCGCAGCCGGGCAAAGTCCTCCGCACCGTCGGCGCAGGTGGGGATGAGCACCACGTGGCCCCCGTCGGCCATCTCGGGCCACACCCCCAGCCCCTCCAGCCTCTCCTGGGTATCAAAGCCGCGGGGGGAGAGGAGGGTGAGCCGGGTGGGATCCAGGGGAGCGTGGCGAGCCGTCAGGGCGGGGAAGTCCCGCCGCAGGGCGGCCACCTCCTCCGCTGTCTTTTGGTAGGCCGCCGCCCCCTCCTCCAGCATATGCGCCCGGCAGAGGTCCAGCGCCGCCATCATGGGGTAGGAGGGGCTGGAGGAGCCGTAGATGGCCCCCGCTCGCCGCAAGTCGGCCTGGGAGAACCGCCCCCCCGCCAGCAGCAGGGCGGACTGCCCCGGGGCGGGGAGGGTTTTGTGGGCGGACACCACCGCCAGGTCGGCGGCGGAGTAGTGGTCCAGCCCCAGGAAGGGCAGATGGGCCCCGTGGGCCCCGTCCACCACCAGAACCCCGCCGTGGCGGTGGATCACCGCCGCCAGAGCGGGAATATCCGACAACACGCCGTAATAAGTTGGTGAGGTAATACAGACCGCTTTGATCTCCGGATGGGCAAGCAGCTGTTTTTCCACCTCATCGGGGGAGATGGGGCCGGTGACCGCTCCCTCCGCCAGCCAGGGCCGGGGGAGGTACACCGGCTTCAGATCCAGCAGGGCCATGGCGTGGAAGGCGGAGCGGTGGCACCCCCGGTCCAGCAGCAGGCCTGACCCCGGCGGGCAGGCCAGGGTGAGGGCGGCCAGCACCCCCTGGGTGGAGCCGCCGGTGAGAAAGAGGCAGCTGTCCATCTGAAAGACCTTGGCCCACAGCTCCTCCGCCTCCCCGATGGCCCCGCCGCCGTCAAACAGGTTGCCGGTAGGGGGCAGCTCGGTGAAGTCGATGGACGCCAGCCCCGCCAGCTCGGGGGCGGGGAGGGGCTTGCCCTTGTGGCCGGGCATGTGCATCCGCAGGGGATTTTGGGCGGCGAACCGCCGCAGGGCGGTATAGAGGGGGGTGTTTTCCACAGGATACGCCTCCAATGTTGAAAAGTGGCTCCCCACAGCAGGGGATATTGTCGAATTTGCAGGGGATATGGTATAATGGGGAAAAAACGGAGGAGCCGCTGATGCGTGAGGAAGGAACAAGACAGAGAGGATTTGGCTGGAAGCTGGCGGGGCTGCTGCTGCGGCCCAGGACGCTGATCCTCATTTTGATTGTGGCGGTCCTGTGCGGGGGCAGCCTGGGGCTGGGCCAGTACATGGGCTCCCGGAACAAGATCACCAACCTGGGCTTTGAGAATATCGGCGAGCTGGCCACCCAGGCGGCCTACTGCACCGAGGTCAACGTCACCGAGGCCGCCCGGGAGTTTTACGGCATCACCATTCCCTTCACCCAGAGCAAGTACATCTACAGCTACGACGTGGTGATCAAGGCGGGCTTTGACTTTCGGGAGGTAAAATGGAAGGTGGAGGGCAAGACCATCACGGTCACCCTGCCCGAGGTGAAGATCCTCAGCAGCCAGCTGGATCTGGACTCCTTCCAGCTCTACCACGAGGCCGAGAGCATTTTCATGCAGATCTCCCTGCAGGACAACAACGAGGCCATCAAGGCCATGGTGGCCGACGCCCAGGAGCAGGCGGTGGCCAACGGCCTGCTGGAGGAGGCCCGGAAAAACGGGGAGCTCATTCTGCAGGGCTTCTTTGCCAACGTGTACGACCTGTCGGAGTACACCATCGAATTTATCGGGCAGGAGTAACGCTGCGACAAGAGCCCCGGCCGACGGCCGGGGCTCTTGCTGGTTTTAGAACTTGATGCGCTCGGCGATATAGGCCTTCACCTGGTCCATGGGGATGCGCACCTGCTCCATGGTGTCCCGCTCCCGGATGGTGACGCAGCCGTCGGCGGGGGTGTTCTCGTCGCCCACGGTCTGGAAGTCCAGGGTGATGCAGAAGGGAGTGCCGATCTCGTCCTGGCGGCGGTAGCGCTTGCCGATGGAGCCGGCGTCGTCGTAGTCCACCATGAACTCACGGGCCAGCTCATCCCGCAGCTGCTGGGCGGGGCCGGAGAGGACCTCCTTCTTGCTCAGGGGCAGCACGGCGCACTTGAAGGGGGCCAGGGCGGGGTGGAAGCGCATGACGGTGCGGATATCGTCGTTGCCCTTCTTGTCCTGGCCCACCACCTCCTGGTCGAAGGCGTCCACCAGGAAGGCCAGGGTGACCCGGTCGGCGCCCAGGGAGGGCTCCACCACGTAGGGGATATAGTGCTCGCCGGTCTCCTGGTCGAAGTAGGTCATGTCCTTGCCGGAGGTCTCCTGGTGCTGGGTCAGGTCGTAGTCGGTGCGGTCGGCCACGCCCCACAGCTCGCCCCAGCCGAAGGGGAAGAGGAACTCGAAGTCGGTGGTGCCCTTGGAGTAGAAGCACAGCTCCTCGGGGCTGTGGTCCCGCAGCCGCAGGTGCTCCTCCTTCATGCCCAGGTCCAGCAGCCACTGCTTGCAGAAGCCACGCCAGTACTGGAACCACTCCAGGTCGGTACCCGGCTTGCAGAAGAACTCCAGCTCCATCTGCTCAAACTCCCGGGTGCGGAAGGTGAAGTTGCCGGGGGTGATCTCGTTGCGGAAGCTCTTGCCGATCTGGCACACGCCGAAGGGCAGCTTCTTGCGGGTGGTGCGCTGGACGTTCTGGAAGTTGACAAAAATGCCCTGGGCGGTCTCGGGCCGCAGATACACGGTGTTCTTGGCGTCCTCGGTGACCCCCTGGAAGGTCTTGAACATCAGGTTGAACTGCCGGATGTCGGTAAAGTTGTGCTTGCCGCAGGTGGGGCAGGGGATGTTCTTCTCCTCGATGAAGGCCTTCATCTCCTCCTGGGAGAAGGCGTCGATGGGCTTGGACAGCTCCACGCCGCTCTCGGCGCACCAGTCCTCAATGAGCTTGTCGGCCCGGAAGCGCTCCTTGCACTCCTTGCAGTCCATCAGCGGGTCGGAGAAGCCCCCCAGATGGCCGGAGGCCACCCAGGTCTGGGGATTCATCAGAATGGCGGCGTCCAGGCCCACGTTGTAGGGGTTCTCCTGGACGAACTTCTTCCACCAGGCCTTCTTCACGTTGTTCTTCAGCTCCACGCCCAGGGGGCCGTAGTCCCAGGTGTTGGCCAGGCCGCCGTAGATCTCGCTGCCGGAGAAGATAAAGCCCCGGCCCTTGCACAGGGTGACGATCTGCTCCATGGTCTTGTCGGTGTTTTTCATGCTGCATACTCCTTTTGTCTGGCCCAAGGCGAAAAAAACGCCCTGAGCCGGTTTTCGGCTCAGGGCGAACAAATTGTCCGTGGTTCCACCTGAATTCGTACCTGGCTGGTACGCACTCCCTTCCCGGTAACGGCGGGTACCGGCGGGGCATTTCCTCCCCGCGGCTCACAGGCGCCTTCCCTCCCGCTCCGCCGGAGCCTTGCACCGTCCGGCTCCTCTCTGATGCGGAAAACAGGGGGTACTTCTCCCGTTCACAGCCTTATCGTGGGCCATTTTATCATCTTTTATCCGCCACGTCAAGGCGGAATGTGGAAAACTCAGGACAGAAACAGGTCGATATCGGCGATGCTCAGCCCGGGCTGGAGGGCCAGGTTGATGCCGTAGCCGATGACCTTGGCCAGGTCGGCCACCCGGGCGTCGATGTCCCGGGGGGTGACCAGCAGTCCGTCCCCCGCCCCCCGGAGGGCGTCGGGGTCCAGATCCGCCCGGCCGGCCTGGGCCAGCACGTCGGCGGCCAGGGTGGCGGCATCCACCACCGTGGGCACCCCCACGGCGATCACCGGCACCCCCAGGGTCTGGGCGTTGAGGGCAAAGCGGGCGTTGCCCACCCCGGAGCCGGGGACGATGCCGGTGTCGGCCAGCTGGACGGTGGTACACACCCGGCTCAGGCTGCGGGAGGCCAGGGCGTCCACCACGATGACGCAGGCCGGGCGCACCTTCTCCGCCACCGCCCGCACCAGCTCGCCGCTCTCCACCCCGGTGGTGCCCAGCACCCCGGCGGCCAGGGCGGCCACCGGCCGGAAGGAGCCGAAGTGTTCCGGCACCTGCTCCACCAGATGGCGGGTTACCATGGTGTGGTCGGCGGCCTTTGGGCCGATGTCGTCAGGGGTGATGGAGCGGTTGCCCAGGCCCACCACCAGCACCGGGGACCCCTTGGACAGCTTGAGCAGGGGGGTGAGCTCCGCCGCCACCGCCCGGGCCGCCCGGCCGAAGGCGTCGTTCTCCCGCCGGGCCAGCCCCTCCAGCGTGAGGGTGACATAGGTGCCCGCCGGCTTGCCCAGGGCCTGCTCCCCCCGGCAGTCCAGGATCTTTACCGTGGTTACCGGGTAGCCCTCCCGTTTGCTCTCCCGGCTCTCCACCCCGGGCAGGGCCCCTACGCCGCCCCGCTCCCGCCAGAGCTGGGCGGCCTCCACCGCCAGGTCCGTGCGACGCTGATCCATAGCGCCTCCTCCTTTCCTACCCCAAGATATGGTGCGTGTTTTTGTTGACGGAACTATTTTTTGCGGATGGGCCCCTCCTATGCAAAAAAAACAAAAAAAGTTGAAAAAAACAGTTGCAATTTTCGGCGTTGGCTGTTAAAATAAGAATCTGCACGGGCAAACTGTGTAAATAATGATATCGTCATCGGAGGAGGTGTTTGGTTTGCCGAATATTAAGTCTGCCAAGAAGCGTGTCCTGGTGAATAAGACCAAGGCCATGCAGAACAAGGCCGCTAAGTCCGCGCTGAAGACCGACATCAAGAAGTTCGAGGCCGCGGTGGTCGAAGGCAACCGCAGCGAGGCCGAGGGCGCTTACAAGGTGGCCGTCAAGGCGGTTGACAAGGCTGTGGTTCGTGGCCTGCTGCACAAGAACAACGCCGCGCATAAGAAGAGCGCCATGACCATCAAGCTGAACAAGCTGGCCTGAGTCAAGGCAACGTAAGACCGTCTGCGTTTTGCAGACGGTCTTTTTGTTTTTTCGCGGGGAAAACGGGGTATGCTGGAGAACGGAAGGAGGGTGGTCTATGCAGCGGCTGTGGAACAGCGGGGCGGTGCGCTTCGTGCGGGAGATGGTGCGCATCTACTTTGCCAAACGGGTGTCCCGGTCGGCGGCCGAGCTGGCCTACTTCCTGGTGCTCACCTTTTTCCCGGTGCTCATCTGCATCAACGCCTTTGTGGGCCTGCTGGACCTGAACATCCAGGAGGTGCTGGATGCCGCCGCCCCCTTCTTTCCCAGGGAGACCCTGGGGATCCTGGGGGACTATGTGGGCTATATCACCAGCAATCAGTCCACCGCCCTGCTCATCGCCGGGGCGGGCATGACCCTGTTTTCCGCCTCCGCCGCCTTCCGGGCGCTGATGAACATTATGGAGGAGCTGTATGGCCGGAAGGGCTACCGGGGGGTGTGGCGTATCGCCGCCAGCCTGGTGTTTTCGGTGCTCTTTCTCCTCACCGTCTACCTGTCCTTTGTGGTGCTCCTCACCGGGGACTGGCTGTTCCGGCTGGTGGAGGACTTCTTCCACCTGGAGCAGGCCGTGCTCCCCTGGGAGTGGCAGTGGTTCCGGTTTCTGCTCCTGTTTCTGATGATGTTTTTCTTTGTGCTGGTGGTCTACCGCATGGCCGCCCCCAGGGGAAAGCCCCGGCCCCCCGTCCTCACCGGCGCCTTCCTGGCGGCGGCGGCCCTGGTGGCGGCCTCCGCCCTGTTCTCCTGGTTCATCGGCCTGTCCTCCCGGTACTCCCTGGTGTACGGGTCTTTGGCCTCGGTGATCATCCTGCTGGTGTGGCTCTACCTGTGCGGCAACATCCTGATCCTGGGCAACGTGTTCAACTGCGTGTGGTACCGGAAGAAAAAGGTGAAGGCCCTCCGGCAGAGCCGGACGTGGAAAAGCTGAAAAACCGCCTTTGGCGTTCAGCCAAAGGCGGTTTTTGTCATCCGTACTGCCGCAGCCACAGCTCTCGCAGGCCCAGGAAGGTGAGGTTGGGCTCCCAGGCGGTGGGGCAGCGGAGGAGGGGGCGCACATAGGCGCTGTTGCCCCCGGTGAGCACCACCGTCAGTGGTCCCAACTGGTCCTCCAGCCGGGCCACAATGCCCTCGATGGCCCCGGCGGCCCCGTACAGGGCCCCGTAGCGCATACAGCGCTCGGTGTCGGTGCCGATGAGCCCCTCCGGCGGGGAGAGGGTGATGGGGGGCAGCTGGGCGGCCCTGGCGCTGAGGGCGTTGAGGGACAGGGACAGGCCGGGGAGGATCATGCCTCCCAGGAAGCTCCCCTCCGCCCCCACCACCGACAGGGTGGTGGCGGTGCCCATGTCGAACACCGCCAGGGGCGGGGCGTACCGGCTCAGGGCGGCCACGCAGTCCACCACCCGGTCCATGCCCAGGTTTTTGGCGTCGTAGTCCCCCAGAGGCAGGCCGGTGGGGGTGTGTTTGTCCACCGTCAGCACCGGAACGCCTGTCACGGCGGTGATGGCGTGGGCCACCTTTGGGGTCAGGTCGGGCACCACCGAGGCCAGCGCGCACCCACGGACCGGCCCCGTGCCCGCCAGCAGCTCCTCCAGAGCCCTTTGCCAGCCGGGGCCGTCCAGGGCGGTGTCGGAGGGCAGGCGGCGGAGAAAGGTCAGCCGCTCCCCCGAGAAGGCGGCCACGGCCACGGTGGTGTTGCCGATGTCAACGGTGAGCAGCATGTCAGGCGGGCTGCCTCACCGTGGCGGCGGGGGCTTTCTCCAGCTTGAGGGCGTGGATCAGGGGCACGCACACGGCGGGGGTAACCACGGCGGCCACAATGGCCTCGGGGATGCCGTTGGCGGCCACGATGCCCAGGATGAAGCCGGTGATGGCGTCGGCGGGGATGCCCTGGGCGGCGGCATAGGCCTCGGTAAAGATAACGCCGATGGAGCCCATCACCAGGACGGTGTTGGTGAGGGCCCCCACGATGGCGGCCAGCACCAGGGAGACGGTCTGCACCCCGGCGTTGCGCTTACCGGGCAGGTGCTTGAACAGGGCGTACACCAGCCAGGGGGAGACGCCCACCAGGATCCGGGGCACAAAGCAGATAAACAGGGCCCAGAGGCTGCCCCGGTCCAGGCCGGGGACGGGGATCAGGGGAGAAAAAACAAAGGAGGACAGACCGGGGACCAGCGTATTTTTGATCAGGCTGGACAGGCCGAACATGCCTCCAAGAAACGCGCCCTTCCTGGGACCCAGCAGAATGGAGCCGATGATCACCGGCACGTGGAGCACGGTGGCCTTGATCACCGGCAGGTCGATGAGGCCCAGCGGCGTGAAGGTGAGCAGGAAAATGATGGCGGTGAACATGGCCAGAATGGCCAGGCTCTGCACCTGCTTGGTGCGCTGAGCGCGGGTTTGGGCGGTTTTCATATGCAATTACCTCCTGCTGCCGTTCCCTGGATATGCGGGATACAGCGCAAAATAAATGGGCCTGGGGGAGCGGGGAATGGGTCTGCCGTCTCGCTGGGAGTACAGCGGCCCGCCGTCCCTTGGGGCCGAAGCCATTATACGCAATTTGTCCACAAAATGCAATCCCAATGTGGAAAATGGGGGAGGGGTCTGCTATAATTGGGCTCACCACAGACAAAGGAGCGTGCGTTATGCTGAAGGGAAAGACCGTGCTGCTGTGCGTCACCGGCGGCATTGCCTGCTATAAATCCGCCTCTCTGGCCTCCGCCCTGGTGAAGCAGGGGGCCAACGTGCAGGTGCTTATGACCCGCAACGCCACCGAGTTTATCGGCCCCCACACCTTTGAGTCTCTGACGGGCAACCGGGTGAGCGTGGACACCTTTGACCGCAACTATCAGTTCCAGGTGGAGCACATCGCCCTGGCTGATCAGGCCGACGTGGTGCTGGTGGCTCCCGCCACCGCCAACGTGCTGGCCAAGCTGGCCCACGGCCTGGCCGACGACATGCTGACCACCACCGCGCTGGCCTGCGACTGTCCCAAGCTGGCCGCCCCGGCCATGAACACCAGGATGTACGAAAACCCGGTGACCCAGGACAACCTGGATCTTCTGCGCAAATACGGCTGGCAGCTCATCGAGCCCGCCAGCGGACGGCTGGCCTGCGGCGCGGTGGGGAAGGGGAAGATGACAGAGCCGGAGGAGCTGCTGGCCTATGTGGAGTACGCCGTGGGCCATGAGAAGGACATGACGGGGCTGCGGGTGCTGGTCACCGCCGGGCCCACCCAGGAGGCTCTGGACCCGGTGCGCTATCTGACCAACCACTCCACCGGCAAGATGGGCTACGCCATCGCCAAAGCCGCCGCCAGCCGGGGGGCGTCGGTCACTCTGGTGACCGGCCCCACCAGCCTGAGCCGGCCGGTGTGTGTGGAGACGGTGGATATTCTGTCCGCCCAGGACATGTTTGAGGCTGTCACCAGCCGGGCGCCGGAGCAGGACATCATCATCAAGGCCGCCGCCGTGGCCGACTACCGCCCCGCCGCCCAGGCGGAGGACAAGATCAAGAAAAGCGGCACGGACGCCGACCTGTCCCTCCCTCTGGCCCGCACCCGGGATATTCTGGCCTGGCTGGGGGAGCACAAGGTCTCCGGACAGTTTTTGTGCGGCTTTTCCATGGAGACCCGGGACATGGTGGAAAACTCCCGCAAAAAGCTGGAAAAGAAGCGCCTGGACCTGATCGCCGCCAACAACCTGAAGGAGCCGGGGGCGGGCTTTGGGGTGGCCACCAACCTGCTCACCCTCATCAGCCCGGATGATATGGTGGAGCTGCCCCTTATGAGCAAGGAGGAGGCCGCCCACGCCCTGCTGGACCGGATCCTGGCCCGCCGGGGCTGAGCCCACAGCAAAAAACGCGGGAGCGACATCTGTCGCTCCCGCGTTTTTGTCATTCAGTTCAGCTGAGGTAGGACCGGGGATTTACCGCGGTGCCGTTGATCTGCATCTCAAAGTGGCAGTGGTTGCCGGTGGACCGACCGGTGGAACCCACCCGGGCGATGGCCTGCCCCTGGTAGACGTGGTCGCCGGTGGAGACCAGCACGCTGGAGCAGTGGGCGTAGATGGTGCGCACGCCGTTGCCGTGATCAATCACCACGTAGTTGCCATAGCTCCAGTAGCTGCCGGTGCCGGTGCCGGCGAATACCACCGTGCCGCCGTCGGAGGCCTTGATGGTGGTGCCGTAGGAGGTGGCGATGTCCAGACCGCTGTGGTAGCTGTAGGAGCCGAAGATGGAGCGGTAGCCGAAGGAGGAGGTGACGGTGCCGTACACCGGCCAGATATAGCTGCCGGTGGGGTACCAGCTGGGCCGCACCTTGGTGCCCACGGCGATGACCTTTTCGGTAGCCTCCCGGGTCACCTGGGTGGAGAGCACCGTGCGCTCCTGCTCCACGCCGTTGAGGTAGGCCACGTTGGCGTTGACCACCTGTTCGCCGGGCACGCCTTCATCCAGAACCTTGGACTCGCCCTGGAACATGGTGTCGTCCTCCACCTCCACCACCGGGCAGGCGATAGACTCGGTGTAGGTCACGTTCTCCACCGTCTTGACCGACAGGAAGGGGATCTCCTCTTTCACGTTGAGCAGCTGGCCGATATAGATGCGGTTGATGTCCACATCAGGGTTGAGGGCCTCCATCTCGGACACCGTCATGCCATTGTCCAGGGCGATCTGCATGAAGGTGTCGCCCTTCTGCACCTCGTACACCGTCTGGCCGTTGGTGTTGGCGGTCAGGGCGGCCAGCATGGCCTCCGGATCCTGATTCACGTCGGAGGGGGTGTACTCATGGGAGATGGACACCGTGCCGGTGAACTCGGAGGACACCGTGTTCTCGGTGACGTAGTCCGACTTGACCTGCTCCAGCACGCCGTCCAGCACGGCACGGTCCTGAGCGGCGCCGATAAACTGGCCGTCCACCGTCAGCACGTAGTTTTTCATCACCGCGCCGATCTGGTCGAAGAGGTAGGTCTCCAGGTAGGCGGCGGAGGTGAGGTTCTCCGGCTCGGTGAGGGCGAAATCGTAATTGACCTCTCCCTCCAGGGTGTAATCATAGCCCAGAATCTCGCTGGCCCGGGCCTCCACCCGGTCCATCACATCCTCAAATACCTGGGGATTGGACACCGTGCCCAGCACCACGCCGTTCTGCTCCACCACGTAGGCCGGGGTGTACACGGCGGCCACAACGGCGGCCACGCCCAGCACCGAGGCGACAGCGAAGAAGTGCAGCGGGTTGATGAGCCGCCGCTCGCCCGCGGTGGCCGCGTCCAGCTTGTGCTGGATGCGCTCCATCCGCTGCTGCACCAGCTCCATTTTCTCCTGGAGGCGGTACCGCTGCCGGAACTGCTCCAGCTTGGCCCGAACGCCCGCCCCGTCCCATTGGGGCAGATGAAGGATAGATTCCATGTGGGGGATACCCTCCCATTCTGTCAAAGTGTATCATATGGTGACAGCCCACAGGCTGCTTTGTAACAGTTCAGTAAGAATGGTTACAAATTGTTACAAACCGTATCATACACGCTTTCCCCGCAAAAGTCAAGGGCAAGATGTAAAAAATACGGATTTTGGCTTTTTTACGGGAAAAGGGCCGAGCAAACACCCTGTCTTGTAGTTCTTTTTACCCCGGCAGGCAAAATCGGAGCGCCCGTTGGGGGCGCTCCGATTTTGTAACAGTTTTGTTGTCAGTCTGTGATTTTTACGCCAGGGCGGCGGTAATGATGGCCATGGAGTAGTTCCCCACAGGCCTTTCGCCTGCGGGGGCCCCAGAAATTGAACTCTGCCGGGGCAAGTGAATTGCCCCGGCATCAAGGTTTTGCGCCTCGGGGCGCAAAACACTTGACGGCGCGTGGCGCCGTGCCCCGCTGAAGCGGGGCCGGAGGTCTACTCCATGGCCATAAAAAACTGGAGCAACCGGGAAGGATGCTCCAGTTTCTGAGACATTGCTTAGGCCAGAGCCGCGGTGATGATGGCCATGGAGTAGACCTCCTGGGCGTTGCAGCCGCGGGACAGGTCGTTGATGGGGGCGTTCAGGCCCAGCAGAACGGGGCCATAGGCGTCGAAGCCGCCCAGACGCTGGGCGATCTTGTAGCCGATGTTGCCGGCGTTGATGTTGGGGAAAATAAAGGTATTGGCCTGACCGGCAACCTTGGAGTCCTTGCATTTGGTCTCGGCCACCTTGGGGGAGACGGCGGCGTCAAACTGGAGCTCGCCGTCCACGTCAAAGTCGGGATGAGTGGCCATGACCTTCTCGTAAGCGTGGCGCATTTTGTCCACCGTCTCGCCGTGGCCGGAGCCCTTGGTGGAGTAGGACAGCATAGCCACCTTGGGCTCAATGCCGAACAGGCGGGCGCAGTGCGCCACCTCGGTGGTGATCTCTACCAGATCATCCTCGGTGGGGTCAATGTTGATGGCGCAGTCGCCCATGGCCAGCACGGTGTTGGCGCCCACGCCCTCCCGTACCAGGATGAAGCAGGAGGACACGATCTTGTTGCCCGGCTTGGTCTTGATGAGCTGCAGGGCGGGACGGACGGTGTCGGCGGTGGAGTAGGTGGCGCCGCCCAGCAGGCAGTCGGCCACGCCCATCTTCACCAGCATGGTGCCGAAGTAGTTGCCGTGCTTCAGGGCGGCCCGGCACTCGTCGGGGGTCATCTTGCCGCGGCGCAGCTCCACCATGGCCTGCACCATGTTTTCCATGTCGGGGTAGTTCACCGGATCAATGATCACGGCGCCCCGGATGTTGAAGCAGGCCTCCTCGGCGGCCGCCTTTATCTCATCCTCATTGCCGATGAGAATGGGGCTCAGCCAGGTACCGGCCAGCAGGCGGGCGCTGGCCTCCAGGATCCGGGGGTCGGTGCCCTCGGTAAAGACAATCTTCTTGGGACTCTTTTTCAGGGAGTCAATGAGCTGCTGGAACATGTGGATAGCCATTGGTATCATCCTTCCTGTCAAAATCACGTGTCATTTTTTGCCCTCTTGGAGCGATAACAATATTATACACCCATCAGTCTACAAACTACAATGATGAAAAGACAGAAGATTGTGAAAAAATCACCTTTACTTTTTGTATTTAAGCATATATACTATACCTATTGTTTTTGTATGAGGTGTGTTATGAGTTCTGATTTTCCTCGCTGCCTGTCCCTGCTGCGGCAGGAGAAGGGCATCTCGCAGAGAGCGGCCGCCAAGGAGCTGGGTATCAGCCAGGCGCTGCTCTCTCACTATGAAAATGGCATCCGGGAGCCGGGCCTGGCCTTTGTGGTCAAGGCCTGCAACTACTACAACGTGTCGGCCGACTTTCTGCTGGGCCGCACCCTGAGCCGGGACGGCACCACCATCGCCGCCGAGGAGCTGTACGACTACTCCTCCGAAAAGGACAACGTGCTCCATGGCTCCATCCTGGCCACCCTGAACAAGAAGCTGTTGGTGAACTCCATCGGCGTGCTCTTTGACCTGCTGGGCAAGACCGGGAAAAAGGAGGCCATCAACGCCGCCGCCGACTACCTGGGCACCGCCATCTACAAGCTGTTCCGCCACCTGTACCGGGCGGACGGCACCCAGAACGAGGACTTTTTCTCCGTGCCCGCCCGGCAGTTTATGGCGGGCATCCCCTTTGCCGACATGATCTGCACCGAGGCGGAGTATGTGGACGCCCTGGCCTGCCACGTGAAGGAGAAGGGGAACTTCCCGCCCATGAACAACGACGCCCTGCGGGAGAGCTATCCCGGACTGTACCAGTCCCTGCTGCAGATCATCCACACCACCGGGGAGCGGGTGAACTGCCGCAAAGCGGCCCGCGCCGAGAAAAACTGACGCCAGTTACACCACGGAGGTTTTTTGTCTATGACCGATCAATCCAAAATCCGCAACTTTTCCATTATCGCCCACATTGACCACGGCAAATCCACCCTGTCCGACCGGCTCATCGAGCTGTGCAACGCCGTCACCGCTCGGGAGATGGAGTCCCAGCTGCTGGACAACATGGACCTGGAGCGGGAGCGGGGCATCACCATCAAGGCCCGGGCGGTGAAGCTGAACTATCAGGCCGAGGACGGGGAAATCTACGAGCTCAACCTCATCGACACCCCGGGCCACGTGGACTTCAACTACGAGGTGTCCCGGTCCCTGGCCGCCTGCGAGGGGGCCATCCTGGTGGTGGACGCCGCCCAGGGCATCGAGGCCCAGACTCTGGCCAACACCTTTTTGGCCATGGAGCACGACCTGGAGATCCTTCCGGTGGTGAACAAGATCGACCTGCCTGCCGCCGACCCCCAGCGGGTGAAGGACGAGATTGAGAACATCATCGGCATTCCCGCCCAGGACGCCCCCGAGATCTCCGCCAAGGTGGGCATCAACATCCCCGCCGTGCTGGAGGATATCGTGCAGCATGTCCCGGCCCCCAAGGGGGACCCGTCGGCCCCCCTGAAGGCCCTGATCTTCGACAGCCAGTACGACGCCTACCGGGGGGTCATCGTCTACTTCCGGGTGATGGAGGGCACCATCAAAACCGGCATGAGCGTGAAGCTGATGGCCTCCGGCGCCACCTATCAGGTGCTGGAGTGCGGCCATCTGCTGCCCCTGGGCATGGAGAGCTGCAAGGAGCTCATCGCCGGGGAGGTGGGCTACTTTACCGCCTCCATCAAGAACGTGAAGGACACCCAGGTGGGCGACACCATCACCGGGGCGGACAAGCCCGCCGCTGAGCCTCTGCCCGGCTACCGCCCCGCCCGGGCCATGGTGTACTGCGGCATCTACACCGAGGACGGCTCCAAGTACCCCGACCTGCGGGACGCCCTGGAAAAGCTCCAGCTCAACGACGCCTCTCTGTCCTTTGAGCCGGAGTCCTCCGCCGCCCTGGGCTTCGGGTTCCGGTGCGGCTTTCTGGGGATGCTCCATATGGAGATCATCCAGGAGCGGCTGGAGCGGGAGTTTGACCTGGACCTCATTACCACCCTGCCCTCCGTCATCTACCGCATCACCAAGACCGACGGCAGCGTGGTTATGGTGGATAACCCCCACAACTACCCTGACCCGGCGGTGATCCAGCTGGCGGAGGAGCCTTACGCCAAGGTGTCCATCGTCACGCCCCCCGACTATGTGGGCAACATCATGCCCATATGCCAGGAGCGGCGGGGGGAGTACAAGGATATGCAGTACCTGGACACCAACCTGGTGGAGCTGCATTACTCCATGCCTCTGGGTGAGATCATTTACGACTTCTTCGACACTCTGAAGGCCCGTACCAAGGGGTACGCCTCTCTGGACTACGAGATGGACCGGTACGAGCCCTCCGAGCTGGTGAAGGTGGATATGCTCCTCAACGGCGACCAGGTGGACGCACTCTCCTTCATCGCCCACAAGGACAAGGCCTATCCCCGGGCCCGGCGGCTGTGCGAGAAGCTGAAGGAAAATATCCCCCGCCAGCTGTTCGAGGTGCCGGTACAGGCCGCCATCGGCGGCAAGATCATCGCCCGGGAGACCGTCAAGGCCATGCGGAAGGACGTGCTGGCCAAGTGCTACGGCGGCGATATCACCCGGAAGAAAAAGCTGCTGGAAAAGCAGAAAGAGGGCAAAAAGAAAATGCGGAGTTTGGGCACGGTCCAAATTCCTACCGAAGCGTTTATGGCGGTGCTCAAACTGGACGAGGAATAACAGCGAAAAAGACCTGCTGCGTGATGCGGCAGGTCTTTCGTTTTCCAGGGAACGCCTGCGCGGCGGGCGCCCCCTTTTCGGCGTCGAAAAGGGGGGAAAAGACGGCAGGGGAGGGATTTCGATTTCCCTCCCCTGCACCCCTCCTTAAAACGACCAAAGAGGGGGAACTGCGGTTCCCCCGTCTTTGGAATCTCCCCCAGGCTGCTCTCCTGCCAGTTTTCCGGCGGCGGGGCCTTACTCCGTAACGGCCCCGCCGCACCGGCCAGGTGGCGCAAGTGCCCCTCCGGAGGGCGTAACCCTCATGGATTCGTTTTATGCTCCAATTCTTCCAGATGGGCACGGAGCACCAGATTGATATAGCTGGACAGGGAGCGGTCCTGCTGCTCGGCCAGCTTTTGTATTTTTTCGAGAACGGGCTGATCCAAGGTCAGACTGACTTTACTTTTCAGTGGCTTCATATTATCACCAGGACAATATATACCACTAAATACGATAGAATATTGACGAGTAAGATAATATCGCCTATAATCTTACTTAGGTGATGGATATGTACACAAACGAATTTGAAGAAGCCTTTTCCAACTTTTTAGAGCGGCACGAGTATGACGAGGCGGAAAGCTACCTGTTTTCCATGGTACGTCTGGCCTTCGCTGCCGGATGGAAGGCGGCGGGCGGCGCGCCGCCCAAGGCCGAGCGCCTGTTTGAGCTGATCGTCACGCCAAAGACAGAAACCCCGGCGGAGTCGGATTGACTCCGCCGGGGTTTTGTTGTAAGAGCGCTTATTCGGCGCTCTCTTCCTCTTTCTTGGTACACACGATGTTCAGCTCGTCCAGCTGGGCCTGGGTGACGAAGCTGGGAGCGCCCATCATCAGGTCCTGGGCGTTCTTGTTCATGGGGAAGGGGATGATCTCCCGGATGGAGTCCTCCCCGGCCAGCAGCATCACCATCCGGTCCACGCCGGGGGCGATACCGGCGTGGGGGGGCGCGCCGTAGGTGAAGGCGTTGTACATGGCGGGGAACTTGCTCTTCACGTCGTCCTCGCCCAGCCGCACCAGCTGGAAGGCCTCCAGCATGATCTCCGGGTCGTGGTTCCGCACCGCACCGGAGGACAGCTCCACGCCGTTGCACACCAGGTCGTACTGGAAGGCGGTGATGGACAGGGGGTCCACCTCACCGGCGGCCGCCTTTTTCAGGATCTCCAGGCCGCCGTTGGGCATGGAGAAGGGGTTGTGGCAGAACTCCAGCTCGCCGGACTCCTCGCCGATCTCGTACATGGGGAAGTCCACGATCCAGCAGAACTCGTACCGCTCCTTGTCCATGTGGTTGGGGCAGAAGTTGCCCAGCTTGGTGCGCAGCACGCCGGCGGTTTTCTGGGAAGTCAGCAGCTTGCCGGCGGTGAGGCCCACGAAGCAGCCCTTCTCCAGACCCAGGGCGGACACCACCGCGTCCTTGATGGGCTGGACAAACTTGGAAATGCCGCCCACGATCTCGCCGTTCTCGTCGTAGCGGAACCAGTAGGCCTTGTTGCCGGACTGGACCTCCACCTCGTTGCAGATGCCGTCAATCTGCTTGCGGGTGCCCTCAAAGCCGGACACCACCACCGCCTTGACGGTGTTGCCCTCGAAGGGGCCGAAGCCGCAGCCCGAGAGCACCTGGGTGGCGTCGGTCACCGTCAGGTCAATGCGCAGGTCGGGCTTGTCCGAGCCGTACTTGTCCATGGCCTCCAGGTAGGAGATCCGGCGGAAGGGAGCCTCGGAGGCCACGTTGTAGGTGCCGAACTTGGCGAAGATGGGGGGCAGCACGTCCTCCAGCACGGCGAACACGTCCTCCTGCCCGGCGAAGGCCATCTCCATGTCCAGCTGGTAGAACTCGCCGGGGGAGCGGTCGCCCCGGGCGTCCTCATCCCGGAAGCAGGGGGCAATCTGGAAGTACTTGTCAAAGCCAGAGGCCATCAGCAGCTGCTTGAACTGCTGGGGGGCCTGGGGCAGGGCGTAGAATTTGCCGGGATGTTTCCGGCTGGGCACCAGGTAGTCCCGGGCGCCCTCCGGAGAAGAGGCGGTGAGAATGGGGGTGGTGATCTCCATGAAGCCGTGGTCGATCATGGACGCCCGCAGCGCCGCCACCACCTGGGAGCGGAGGATGATGTTGTTCTTCACCTCCGGGTTGCGCAGGTCCAGATAGCGGTACTTCAGCCGCTGGGTCTCGTCGGCCTCCCGGCTGCGGTTGACCTGGAAGGGCAGCTCGTTGTGGCGGCAGCGGCCCAGCACCTCGATGCGCTCCGGCACCACCTCAATGTCGCCGGTGGGCAGCTTGGGGTTCTTGCTGTCCCGCTCCCGCACCACGCCGGTGACGGCCACGGTGGACTCCTTGTTCAGGGCCTTGATGGTCTTGACCATCTCCTCGGTCTCGGCCACCACCTGGGTGGTGCCGTAGAAGTCCCGCAGCACCAGAAAGCCCAGGTTGGCCCCTACCTCACGGAAATTCTCCAGAAAGCCCGCCAGGGTGACGCTCTGGCCCACATGCTCCATCCGGAGCTCCCCACAGGAGTGGGTGCGGTAGTGGGTGCGCACGTTATCCATGAAAAATCAACTCCATATCGTAATCAAAAGATTTTATATAACAAAACAGAATCAGGTATTGCCCTTCAGATCCAGGTAACGGCTGTAATACACCTGCACATCGAAGTTCTTGTACAGGTCGGTGCCGTCCTTGGAGGTGACCCCGAAGTGGGCCAGGGCGGTGTCTTTCACGTAGTCCAGAAATGCCACGCCGTCCACGGTGTTGAACCAGTTGAACTCCATGCCGGCGGCGGCGCAGTCGGCCTCCAGGCCGTCGATGAGCTCCTGCACGTAGGGCAGATACTGCCCGGCGGTGGTGCCGTTGGTAAAGAGTACGTCAGAGGGTTTCAGATAGGCGGCGGTAAACAGGGTGTAGTCGGCGGGGGTGAAGCTCTCCCGCAGCTCCGGCCGGGCCACACGGGCCACCAGGGCGGCGGTCTCCGCCCGGGTCAGGCTCTTGTCGGGGGCGAAGGTGCCCCAGGCGTCCACGCCGGTGAGGATCCCCGCGTTGTAGAAGCGGAGCACCGTGGCGTCGTCGGTGTCGGGCAGGGCGGTGATGGTGTTGATGGGGGAGAGCATGTCGTCGGGCACCACGCCCCCCATGAGGGTGAGCAGCTCCAGCCGGGTGGCACCCTTCTCCGGACCGGGTACGTCAATGCCCAGCTTTTCCAGGTAGGTCACATAGGAGAAGTACCAGGGCAGGGTCTCTCCGGCGGCGGGGGTGGCCATGGGGATGGGGTCCCCGGTGATGGCCTCGTTCATGCGGGCGGCGATGGCGGCCACCTCGCCCACGGTGAGCACTTTGTCGGGGGAGAATCCGGTGTCGGTGCCGGTGATCAGCCCCACCTCGTAGCACACCTGGGCGGCGTCGGCGTACCAGGCGCCCTCGGCCACGTCGGCATAGCCGGGGTAGGTGTTTTTGGCGGGGAAGGCCTCCTCGGGGGTGATGGCGGCGGCGGAGCCCACCGTCAGGGCGGCGGCCAGAATCAGAGCGGCCAGCTTCTTCATAGAATATTCCTCCTCGATATGGATGTTATCCGGTTAGACGGAAATCAGGGGGGAAAGTTCCATTAAAGCTGGGGCTCGGTGATGGGGGTGCCGGCGGAGCGCTGGGCCAGCCCGGCCTGCACCAGGGCCACCGCCTCCGCGGGGGTGAGGGTGTTCTGTTCGCCGGAGGTCAGGTCCTTCACCGTCACCTTGCCCTGGGCGATCTCGTCCTCTCCCAGGAAGGCGGCGTAGGGGATGGCCAGCTTGTCGGCGTAGGACAGCTTTTGCTTGAACTTCTTTTTCTCGCAGTGGAGCTGGGCCCGCACCCCCGCCTCCCGGAGGGCGGTGGCGAAGGAGATGGCGGGGGAGAGGTCCTCGGTCATGGGCAGGATCAGCACGTCCGCCGGAGCGGTGACCAGGCCGTCGTTCAGGTAGCCCTGGGCCTCCAGCACGGAGAACAGACGGGTGAGACCGATGGAAATGCCAACTCCGGGAAGTTGTTTATCGGTGTAATATTCCGCTAAGTTGTCATACCGGCCGCCGGAGCAGATGGAGCCCACCTCCGGGTGGTCCAGCATGACGGTCTCGTACACGGTGCCGGTGTAGTAGTCCAGGCCCCGGGCGATGGTGAGATCCACCATGAAGTGGTCCTCCGGCACGCCGAAGGCGGACAGGTAGCCCACCACGGTGGACAGCTCGGACACGCCCTGGTCGAAGCGCTCGTTCTTGCCCTTAAAAGGCTCCAGGGCGGCCATGGGGTCATCGGCGGCCAGCAGGGTCAGCAGGGAGTCGGCGGCCCCGGCGGAAACGGAGAAGTCATCCACCAGGATGGCCTTCACCTTTTCCGGGCCAATCTTCTCCAGCTTGTCGATGGTGCGCATCACGTCCCCGGCCTGCTCCTCCAGGCCCAGGATGGCAAACAGGCCGTTGAGCACCTTCCGGTTATTCACCCGGATCTTGAACCGGCTCAGCCCCAGGGCGGTGAAGGTCTTGTAGATGATGGCGGGGATCTCCGCCTCGTTGATGATGTCCAGGGCTCCGTCGCCGATGACGTCGATATCCGCCTGATAGAACTCCCGGTAGCGGCCCTTCTGGGCCCGCTCCCCCCGGTAGACCTTGGCGATCTGGAACCGGCGGAAGGGGAAGGTGAGCTCGTTCTGGTGGAGGGCCACGTACTTGGCCAGAGGCACCGTCAGGTCAAACCGCAGGGCCAGGTCGGTGTCCCCTTTCTGGAAGCGGTAGATCTGCTTCTCGGTTTCGCCGCCGCCCTTGGCCAGCAGCACCTCTGCCGCCTCCACCGCCGGGGTGTCCAGGGGGGTGAAGCCGTAGAGGGAGTAGTTTTTCCGTAAAATGTCCACCATCCGGTCGAACTGCACCTGCCGGGCGGGCAGCAGCTCCATAAAGCCGGACAGGGTGCGGGGTTTTACCTGAGCCATAGTAACGCTCCTTTGTGAAGTAATTGAGGCTGCTGCCCGCCCTCCGCCGCAGGTGCGGCGTCAAGCGTTTTGCGCAGCAAAACCTTGAAATAGGCCGAATTCACTTCGGCCTATTTGAGTGAAATCCGGGGTCCCCGGCGGGTCAGCGACCCGCTGGGGCCAGCAGTTCCATAAAGCCGGACAGGGTGCGGGGTTTTACCTGAGCCATAGTAACGCTCCTTTATTCTTAAGAGTAAAAAGGCGCTCCCGTCCCTTGTCACGGGACGAAAGCGCCTGCTTTCGTTGTGTTGGGCGGTAGTCCGCTTGCAATCGTATGCCAAAACACACCAAATGTCAATGAATTTCGGAAAATTCAGGCGGTAAAGGGCTTGGTTTTGGGATTGACGATGTCCCGCCAATCCAGGTCGCCCCGCTCCAGGCCGTGGATCAGGATCTCCGCCGTGGCCACGTTGGTGGCGTAGGGCACGTTGTTCTGGTCGCACAGGCGGGTGATGTACTGTAAATCCGCGTCCAGATCGTTGGACTGGGGATCGGAGAAAAAGAGCACCATGTCAATCTCGTTGTAGGCGATGCGGGCGCCAATCTGCTGGCTGCCCCCGTGCTCATGGGAGAGGAAGAGCTGCACCGGCAGGCCTGTGGCCTCCGCTACCAGACGACCCGTCGTGTTGGTGGCACAGATCGTATGCTTGGATAAAATGCCGCAGTAGGCGATGCAGAACTGGACCATCAGTTCTTTTTTTCGATCGTGGCTCATCAACGCGATGTTCATAAATCAATCCTCTCTTTTCTTATCAATTCAATGAAATCAGTGAATACGCATCAGGGGCGCCTTCTGCCCCAGCAGCCGCTTGGCAATGTTTAAATAGGCAATGGCCGCCCCACGGCTGGCGTACAGGATCAGCGGCTGCTCCCGGTTGGCGCACAGCATCACCTGGGCGTCCTCCGGCACGATGCCCAGCAGGGGCAGGCCGGCGGTGTCCATGGCGTCGTCAATGGTGGTGTGGAGCCGGCGCAGCAGCTTGGGCTGTACCCGGTTGACCACCAGGTGGAGCTTGGGGATCTGCCCCCGCAGCAGGGTCACGGTTCGCTGGGCGTCCCGCAGGGCGGAGGCGTCGGTGGTGGATACCACAATAGCCCGGTCCGCGCCGCAGCAGGCCAGCCGGAATCCCTCGCCCAGGCCGGCGGGGGAGTCCATCAGGATAAAGTCATACCGCTCTCTGGCCTGGCGCAGCAGGTCCCGCATGGCGGAATGGCTCAGGGGCTGCTCCGGCAGATTCACCGGCGCGGTGATCAGGTGCAGGCCCTGGATCACCGGATGGGGGACCGCCGCCTTCTCCAAAGAGCAGCGGCCGCACAGCACATCGGTAAAGTCCATCAGCGCCCGGTCGCTGAGCCCCAGGCTCAGGTCCAGGTTCCGCAGGCCGATGTCCATATCCATACACAGCACCTGCTTGCCCAGCGCCGCCAGACAGGACCCCAGCCCGGCGGTGAGGGAGGTCTTGCCTGTGCCACCCTTGCCGGAGGTGATCACAATTACAGTGGACATAGGCACACTCCGTTTCCACTATACATACCATAGCATGGTTTCTGACGGGAATCAATGATTTTTGTGCAATATGTGAAAAGATTTTTCCTCACAATGGGGCTTTCTGCATTTTTGCCCAACGGCGGGGAAAGCCCTTGGGGGTGGGGGAGACCTTCTCCACCACCACCACCCGGTGGACAATCTCCGTGCCCGGAATGGTGTAGTCCATCCGGGGCAGCAGGCGGCCCCCCAGCTTGGCGATGGCCCGGGAAGCCCCCTCGGTCTCCGCCCCGCTGTCCACGCTCTTCATGGCCAGGAACTTGCCTCCTACCTTCACATAGGGCAGACACAGCTCAGACAAAAGCTCCAGCGAGGCCACCGCCCGGGACACGGCAAAGTCAAAGCTGTCCCGGAAGCCCGCCTCCAGGGCCTGCTCCTCCGCCCGGGCGTGGAGACAGGCCACTTTGTCAAGGGAAAGTGCTTCACAGACACTGGACAACCAGTTTACCCGCTTGCCCAGGCTGTCCAGCAGGGTGACGGAGAGGGAGGGCTCCAGGATCTTTAAGGGCAGGCCGGGAAAGCCCGCCCCGGTGCCCACGTCGATGAGGGTTTTTTTATGGAAATCTTCCCCGATGGTGAGCAGGGCGGCGCAGTCCAGAAAGTGAAGGTCCACCACCTGGTCGGGGTCGGTGATGGCGGTGAGGTTCATCACCTGGTTCTGCTCCAGCAGCAGCTGGCCGTACCGGGCCAGCTGAGCCGCCGCCTGGGGCGGGGGCGTGAGGCCCAGCTGGGCCAGACCGGCGGAAATACGCGCTTGCATCTTATCCTCCCAACCCCTCCAACAGCGGCGGGATGCCCAGCACCAGGCTGACCCCCAGGCCCACGGCGCACACCAGGGCCAGCACCACCATGGAGGCTTTTTTGGAATAGGTCTCGTCAGGCTGCCGCAGGGTGTACAGGGCGATGATCAGCAGCCCGGCGATGCCCGGACAGGCGAACAGGGGCGCCACCCCGGTGAGGTAGGCCCCGCCGTGGAAGAAGGGGTACAGGTTCAGCCCCACCAGCAGCACCATATACACCACGCCCACCCAGGCCAGAATCCGCTTCACCGGGGAGGCGGGGGTGTAGGGCTCTTTCTCCTCCTGGGGCTTTTTGTCCTCCGGCCGCTCACGCATGGCGGCCCTCCTTCAGCAGGTCCCGGATCTCGGTGAGCAGGACCTCCTCCGCCGAGGGCTTAGGGGGCTCCGGGGCCTTGGGGGCCTCCTCCTTCTTCCGGTGGAAGGCGTTGATGCCCTTCACCAGCAGGAAGATCACGAAGGCCATGATGAAAAAGTTAATGACGGCGTTGATAAAGCTGCCCAGCATCAGCTGGCCGCCGCCGGGGAGCTGGAAGGTGAGGGAGGCGGCCAAGGATGCGCTGTCTCCCGTCAGCATGCCCAGCAGGGGATTGATCACGTCGTTGACCAGGGAGTTGACGATGGACTGGAAGGCGCCGCCGATGATCACGCCCACCGCCAGGTCCATCACGTTGCCCCGGGCCACAAATTTGCGGAACTCAGCCAGAAAGCCTCTGGTTTTCTCTTTCGCGGACATAGATTCTCCTTTATGCCTTGGGGGTCAGCACTTCCTTGCCGCCCATGTAGGGCCGCAGGGGGGCGGGGATCTTCACAGAGCCGTCAGCCTGGAGGTTGTTTTCCAGGAAGGCAATGAGCATCCGGGGGGGCGCCACCACGGTGTTGTTCAGGGTGTGGGGCAGATAGGTGCCCTTCTCGCCCTTCACCCGCATTTTCAGCCGGCGGGCCTGGGCGTCGCCCAGGTTGGAGCAGGAGCATACCTCAAAGTACTTCTGCTGGCGGGGAGACCAGGCTTCGATGTCGCAGCTCTTCACCTTCAGGTCGGCCAGGTCGCCGGAGCAGCACTCCAGCTGACGCACGGGGATGTCCAGGGAGCGGAAGAGCTCCACGGAGTACCGCCACATCTGCTCGTACCACTTCATGGAGTCCTCCGGCTTGCACACCACCACCATCTCCTGCTTTTCAAACTGGTGGATGCGGTACACGCCACGCTCCTCGATGCCGTGGGCGCCCTTTTCCTTGCGGAAGCAGGGGGAATAGGAGGTGAGGGTCTGGGGCAGCTTCTCCTCGGGGATGATCTGGTCAATGAACTTGCCGATCATAGAGTGCTCGCTGGTGCCGATGAGGTAGAGGTCCTCGCCCTCGATCTTGTACATCATGGCGTCCATCTCGGTCTGGCTCATGACGCCCTCCACCACGTTGCCGTGGATCATGAAGGGAGGCACGCAGAAGGTGAAGCCCTTGTTGATCATAAAGTCCCGGGCGTAGGCCAGCACCGCCTCGTGGAGGCGGGCGATGTCCCCCATCAGATAGTAGAAGCCGGAGCCGGACACCCGGCCGGCGGAGTCCATGTCAATGCCGTCAAAGGACTCCATGATCTGGGTGTGATAGGGGATCTCAAAGTCGGGGGTCACCGGCTCGCCGAACCGCTCCACCTCCACATTGGCGGAGTCGTCGGGGCCGATGGGCACGGAGGGGTCGATGATGTTGGGGATCTGGAGCATGATGTGGCGGATCTGCTCGGCCAGCTCGGTCTCCCGGCCCTCCAGATAGGCCAGACGGTCGGCGTCGGCCTTCACCTCGGCCTTGAGGGCTTCGGCCTCGGCGAGCTTGGAGGGGTCCTTCTTGGCCTGGCCCATCAGCATGCCCACCTGCTTGCTCTTGGCGTTGCGGGCGGTGCGCAGGTCCTGGGCCTCCTGAATGGTTTTGCGGTTCTCGGCGTCCAGGGCGATCACCTGGTCCACCAGGGGAAGCTTCTCCTCCTGGAACTTTTTCTTGATGTTTTCCTTGACGGCCTCGGGATTTTCCCGGATGAATCGAATATCCAGCATGGTTAAATTCACCTCAAAATGAAATTGGGGGCGGAGCCCCGGGGACCCCGCGAAAGCCCAGCGTAGCGGGTTTCGTGGGGGAGAGGAGGGGCAGTGGAAGGAGTGAGTTTTCCCGTATACGGGAAAACGAGGGATCTGAAACTTGCCCCGACGAGTTTCACGTGAAACATGTTCTTTTTTAGCCCAGCCAGGAGACCAGCTGCTGCCAGGCCGCCAGGGGATCATAGATCTCCAGCTCCTCCGGCGTGGCGTATGTTTCGTTATACAAGGTCAGATAGTCCTCGATCACATAGCTGTTGTCGGCGTTCAGCTCCTGCTCAGCCAGAAAGTCCCGGGCGTCGCTGTACCGCCCCTGGTTATATAGGCTCCGCAGGGTGTTCAGCGCCGTCAGGGCCTGGACAACCTGCTCCAGCTCCTCCTGGCTCTCTGCCACCTGGCCGGACTGCTCCTCCAGCTGGCTGGTGAGCTGCTGGTTTTCCTCCTCCAGCTGGGTCACCTGAGCTTTCAGCTGCTCGTTTTCCTTCAGCTTGTTTTCCAGGGACTCCACCGCCGAATTGGAGGTCTCCTCCAGGTGGCTCATGGCCTCCTGGTTGGCCCGGCTCTGCATCATAAAGGACATGAGCAGCAGCAGGAAGGCAACCGCAAAGAGGATCATCAGGTAAAACAGCACCGGATTGCGCTTGGAGGGCTTTTCGTGCTCCGCGGCGTGTTGGAGGCTGTCCTCCGGCTTGTGCTGGGATGGATGGCTCAAAGCGTCTGACCTCCCTTCCCCTGGGTGGGCAGCTGCTCCAGCAGCTCCAGAAGGGTGTTCAGATCGTCGGGGTTATAGTACTCCAGCTCGATCTTGCCCTTTTTCTTGCCGTTGACAATGTGGACCTTGCGGCCAAAGCGGTTGGTCAGGGACTTTTCCGCCTCCCGGAAATAGATGGACAGGTCGGGTCCGGCGGCGGGCGGGGGAGAGGGGGGCAGCCTGTCTCCGGCGGCCAGCCGCTTGGCCAGGGCCTCGGTCTGGCGGACGCTGAGGCCGTCCTCAATCACCTTTTTGGCCAGCTTCATCTGCAGAGCCCCGTCCTCCAGGGACAGAATGGCCCGGGCGTGGCCGGCGGACAGCTTGCCCTCCTCCAGCAGGGCGCACACCGGGTCGGGGAGGGAGAGCAGCCGCAGGGCGTTGGCCACCGTAGGCCGGGACTTGCCCACCCGCTGGGCCACCTCCTCCTGGGTGAGGCCGTATTCCTCCACCAGGACCTTGTAGCCGTTGGCCTCTTCAATGGGGTTCAGATCCTCCCGCTGGAGGTTTTCGATGAGGCCCAGCTCCATGACCTTCCGGTCGTCGGCCTCGATGATCACGGCGGGCACCTCGCTGAGCCCCGCCAGCTTGGCCGCCCGCCACCGCCGCTCTCCGGCGATGATCTGATAGTAGCCGGAGGACAGCCGCCGCACGGTCAGGGGCTGAATAATGCCGTGGGTGCGGATGGAGTCGGCCAGATCCTGCAGGGCGCCCTCCTCAAAACGCTTTCGGGGCTGCTTCAGCCCCGGCTCCACCTGGGAGATGGGCAGGGAGAGGGAGCCCCCCTCCTGGGATTGGAGAGCGGCGTCTCCCAACAGAGCGCCCAGGCCACGGCCCAGGCCCCGTTCAAGTGCCATATCATTCGCTCCTTTCCAAACGGGTGACGGCGTACTGATTGTGCTCCAGCACCTCGGCGGCCAGGGCGGCATAGGCCTCCGAGCCCCGGGACAGGGGATCGTAGGCGGACACCGGCTTGCCGTAGCTGGGCGCCTCGGACAGGCGGACGTTCCGGGGAATCACCGTGGCGTACACCTGGCCGGGGAAGTGGCGCTTGACCTCCTCCGCCACCTGAATGGACAGATTGGTGCGCCCGTCGTACATGGTGAGCACTACCCCTTCCAGGGCGATGGACGGGTTGAGGGAGCGCTTGACGATGCGGATGGTGGACAGCAGATCGCTGAGGCCCTCCAGGGCGTAATACTCACACTGCACCGGCACCAGCACCGTGTCGGCGGCGCACAGGGCGTTGAGGGTAAGCAGCTCCAGGGAGGGGGGGCAGTCGATGAGGATATAGTCGTAGTCCGACCGCACCAGGGACAGGGCCTCCTTCAGCCGGTACTCCCGGTGGTCCAGACCGATCATCTCCACAATGGCGCCGGTGAGGGCCTTGTTGGAGGGGATCACGTCGGCATAGGGGGTGGAGACGATGGCCTTGGCGGTCTCCGACCCGTTGAGCAGCACATCGTACACATTGGGGGCGATGGTCTTGTCCACCCCCAGCCCCGAGGTGGTGTTGGCCTGAGGGTCAAAGTCGCACACCAGTATCCGCTGTTCCATTTTTTTCAGGGCGGCGGCCAGATTGACACAGGTGGTAGTCTTTCCCACACCGCCCTTTTGATTCACGATTGCGATGGTCTTTGCCATAGCACACCTGCCTTTTCTACTGTAACCAGCGTACCAACCTATTATATCTTCTCTTTCCCGGTAATTCAACCGAAAAAAGCGCAAGAACCTTGTTTCACGTGAAACAAGGTTCTTGGTTGAATTGGCGGCAGGTGATGTTTCACGTGAAACATTATCCTTTTGGAATGGTAATGGTCAAGAGGATCGAATCGTCGGTCTCCTTGCGCTGGCAGTCAGCGTTGACCCCGGCGGTTTTCATCAGCGACAGGCCCCGGTTGATGGAATTGAGAAACAGGCGCACATCCTTAATAATAAAGAGCCGCTTCTGCCGGGGCTTGTCCGCCTTGTGAAGCAGCTCCTCCACATACTGCTCGGTGCGGGCCACGGTAAAGCCCTGCTGGGCAATGTAGCGGGCGGCCTCCAGCTGAGCCTGGGCGCTCTCCAGCCGCAGCAGCGCCCGGGCGTGGCGCTCGGTGCAGCCGTGCTCCCGCAGCAGGGCCAGGGCCTCCGGCGGCAGCTTCAGCAGCCGCAGCTTGTTGGCCACCGCCGACTGGGACTTGCCGATCCGCCGGGCGGCCTCCTCCTGGGACAGGTGGTAGGTCTCAATGAGCCGAGCCAGGGCGGAGGCCTCCTCCACAAAGTCCAGGTCCCGGCGCTGGAGGTTTTCCACCAGAGCCAGCAGGGAGGACCCCTGACTGTCCACATTGACCACAATACAGGGCACCTCCGCCAGCCCCGCCAGCTTGGCGGCCCGCAGCCGCCGCTCGCCGGAGATCAGCTCATAGCCCTGACCCCCTCGGCGCACCGACAGGGGCTGGAGCACCCCGTGCTCGGCAATGCTGGCGGCCAGCTCCTCCAGCCCTTCCCGGGAAAAGTGGCGGCGGGGCTGGTCCGGATTGGGGGTGATGGCGGCCACCGGTAAGTACAGCACCTTGTTGCTCTCATATAGTCCTTTACGGCGCAATAACGGCATAAAAAGCCCTCCTTCATGGCAAAACGGGAATATGGACAACCATATATTACCATATTTTGCCGCAAAGGAGGGGGAACACCGTCGAGTTGGAAATATTTTCCAGGAAAAAACCTCAGGCCCGCAAAAAGCCCTTTCCAAAGATCTCGCTGGAGTTGGCCACGATCAGGAAGGCGTGGGGGTCCATGGACTTGAGCTGCCGCCGGAGGACCACCGCCTGGCCCCGGGACAGGACGGTGAGCACCACATGGTGGACCTCATGGGTGTAGGCCCCCTGGGCCTGCCACACAGTGGCGCCCCGGCCCAGGGTGTCGGTGACATAGGCGCACACCGTCTCCGGGTTGGAGGTGATGATGAAGAAGGCCTTGCGGCGGTTGAAAGACTCGATGGCCGAGTCCACCAGCACCGACTTGAGGGCCAGGCCCAGCAGGGAGCACAGGCCGGCCTGCACGTCAAAGACCACCAGGGCGGCGGCGGCGATGGCCACGTCGGACACCAGCAGGGCCCGGCCCACGTCCATGCCGGTGTATTTCTTCAAAATCATGGCGGCGATGTCGGTGCCGCCGGAGGAGGCGCCGATATTGAAGAGGATGGCCGAGCCGATGGCGGGGAGGACCACGGCGAAGAGCAGCTCCAGCATCAGCTGGTTGGTCAGCGGGGCGCTGAGGGGCCAGAGGATCTCAAAGACCTGCACCAGGCCGGCGTACAGGATGGAGCAGTACACCGTGCGAAAGCCGAAGCCCTTGTCCAGCAGCAGAAACCCCAGCAGCAGAAACAGCAGGTTGATGATGGAGTTGAAGGTGGAGGGGGAGAGCTGAGGGATCAGCTTGCCCAGCAGCACCGCCAGGCCGGACACCCCGCCCATGGAAAAGTTGTTGGGAAATTTGAAAAAGTAGACGCCCACCGACACCAGCGCGGTGCCCAGGCTCATCAGCAAAAACTCATGAAACAGCTCTTTGGGGGACAGCTTCATGTCCTCTCTCCTCCTCAGCGGGTGCTCAGCACCGCGCTCCATACGTCATAGCCCGACGAAGCGGGAATATTGCCGATGCGCCACAGGGACACCCCGGTGACGCCGAACATCCGGGCCAGCTGCAGCTTGTCCAGCACGCTCTGCTCGTTTTCGTACCACACCTTATACTGGCTGCCGTCCTCGGTGGTGTACAGGGCATAGGGGTTGCGGTATTTGTCGGAATAGGTCACCACCGTGTCCGGCTGGTTCAGCCGGGCGGTGAGGGTGGTCATGGCCGGGTGGTAGATGGTGGTCTCCAGCAGCCTGCCCTCCTCGTCCACGTGGAAGCCGGCGGTGCCGAAGGAGATGGCCAGGGCCACCTTGCTCACATCCTGTACGCCGGTGTCCGGATCGGTGATGTCCCGCAGGGCCTCATAGATGCTGGGGAAGGGGGTGACGGGGGAATTGGTGTTGGCGGTGCCCACATAGGACTCGGGTGCCGAGGTCCACTGGTAGTCGTGGGCCATGAGGATCACCTTGTCGCACACCTCCCCCAGGCCCCGGTAGTCAAAGCCGGTGTACCAGGTGTCCGGCTGAACGCAGACGTACAGGGTCTTGTCCTTTGGCAGGGCCTGCCGCAGCTCCTCCATAAAGGTGACATAATCCTGCTTTATGGTATCTCCCTTCAGGGCCTCAAAGTCGATGGTCAGGCCGCTGTAGTCGGCGGCGGCTGTCACCAGGGCGTCAATGGCCTGCTGCCGGGCCTCCGGTGTGGATACCACCGCCGCCACGGTGGAGGAGGTGGCGCCGTCGGCTAGGGTGACGCTGTCCCCGGCAGAGGCGTAGACGTTCAGGTTGTAGGGCAGCTGATGGCTCTCAAAGTAGGAGGTGGCGGGGGTCACGTCGTCGGGCTTGACCCAGTCGTTGCCATTTGCCGAGGTGGAGTTGAGGACGGGGCCGTTCTCGCCGTACTCCATCTGAGCCCACCCCACGCTGACGGCGTCCATGTCGGCGGTCAGATTGATCTGGGCGTAGGAGGAGAAGGCGTAAAAGCCGTGGAGCCACTGGGTTTTGGACTGGTAGCGCTCATATACCCGCACCAGCATGGCCGCCGCCTCCGCCCGGGTGGCCGAGTGGTTGGGCAAAAACTTCAGGGAGCCGTCGGGGCCGGCCACGCCGTTGACCATGCCGATGTCGTAGGCGATGGCCATATAGCCCGTATCCTCCTTCACATCGTCAAAGGGGAGGGTGAGGCCGGCCAGATCCTGGGCCAGCTGGTCGTATCCCAGGGCCCGCACCAGCATCACCGCCATCTCCCCCCGGCTGATGTAATCCTCCGGCCGGAAGGGCCCGGAGGGGTCCATCACGTTGTGGGCCCGGGCGGTCTCCACGGCGGAGTAATACCAGGCGGAGGGGGAGCAGTCGATGTACGAGGGGGAGTCGGGGGTGAGCATATCCCAGCCGAACATACGGCAGAGCACGGTGACAAACTGGCTGCGGGTCATCTCATCCCCCACGCCGAAGGTGCCGTCGGGGTAGCCCTGGATCAGGCCGTATGCCTCCGCCTGCTCCACCACCTCCTGGGCCCAGTGGCCCTGGGCGTCGGAGAAGGTTGCCTGGGCGGAGAGGGGGGCGGCGGAGAGCACCAGAAGGGCGGCCAGGCCGCCGGTACAAATGCGCTTGAGCACGAAGCAAGACCTCCTTGTCAAAGGGTCGGAACAACAGGTTTACCCGCATTGTACCAAATTTCCGGGCAAAGTACAATGGAAAAGGCGGCGTCCCGCTCCCCGCCGCCGGAGGGGGCGGGACAAGTCCCCGTTCTTCCGACAAAATTTCTAAAAACACGTGACGCAGCCAAGGTTTTTTGATAGAATATAGTCGTTGCAGGAGGATTCTTACTTAGGCTAAAATAGAATCAAATTTTTCTTGCTTGGAGGAGAAGGATCTATGAAACAGCTGGAGGAGCGCATCCGCGCTGACGGCAAGATCCGCGAGGGCGGCGTACTGAAGGTGGACAGCTTTCTCAATCATCAGATGGATGTGAAGCTGTTTCAGGATATGGGCAAGGAGTTCCTGCGCCTGTTCGGGGACTGCGGGGTGACCAAGATCCTCACCATCGAGGCGTCGGGCATCGGCATCGCCTGCGTGGCCGCCCTGTTTTTTGACTGCCCGGTGATCTTTGCCAAAAAGAACAAGACCAAGAACATCGCCGGGGACGTGTACACCTCCAAGGTGGAGTCCTTCACCCACGGCAAGGTGTACGATATCATTGTGTCCAAGGAATTCCTGCACCCCGAGGACCGGGTGCTCATCATCGACGATTTCCTGGCCAACGGCTCCGCCCTGCAGGGCCTCATCAAACTGGTGCAGGACGCCGGGGCCACCCTGGTGGGGGCGGGCATCGCGGTGGAGAAGGCCTTCCAGCCCGGCGGCGATCTGATCCGGGGCATGGGCGTCCGGGTGGAATCTTTGGCCCGGATCAAGAGTATGAGTGTGGAGGACGGGGTGACGTTCTGCGACTGAGCGCCCCCAAGTGTGTGTGAACAAAGCGAGACCGGCTGCCGCAGGCGGAGGGCGACCTTCGTGATGAGCGGATGATTGTGCGCCCGCCTGGGAGCGTGGGGGAGACCCCGCGAGCAGGCAGCCGTTTGGAATAGAGGTACCTGAATTGTAATGCGCGGAACTACAAGGAGGAACTGATATGAAGAAAAGACTGCTTGCACTGCTCCTGGCGGGCGCCATGACGTTTGGTCTGGCCGCTTGCGGCAACACCGACCTGGGCTCCGCCGAGAGCCCCTCCGGCACCACCCCTGCCGGCACCGAGACCGGCGGCGAGGCTGCCAAGACCGTGAAGGTGGGCCTCATCTGCATCGGCGACGAGAACGACCAGGGCTACACCTACAACTTCATCCGGGGCAAGGAGGCCGTCACCGAGGCCCTGGCCGCCAAGGGCATCACCGTGGACTGGGAGGTCAAGTACAACGTGGGCGAGGACTCCTCCTGCGAGGAGGCCAACATCGAGCTGGCCGAGGCGGGCTGCGACCTGATCATCAACAACTCCTTCGGCTTTGAGCCCTACATGCTGAAGGTGGCCCCCGACTATCCCGAGATTGAGTTCATCTCCTGCACCAACCAGGCCTCCGCCGTGGACGAGCTGGAGAACACCCACAACGCCTTCGCCAACATCTACGAGGGCCGTTACCTGGCCGGCGTGGTGGCCGGCATGAAGATGCAGGAGATGATCGACAACGGCGAGATCACCGCCGACCAGGCCGTCATCGGCTACGTGGGCGCCTACTCCTTCGCCGAGGTGATCTCCGGCTTTACCGCCTACTACCTGGGCGCCAAGAGCGTGTGCCCCTCCGTCACCATGAAGGTGCAGTTCGTGGGCTCCTGGTCTGACGCCACCCTGGAGGGCAACGCCGCCCAGGCCCTGTGCGACGCCGGGTGCGTCATGATCTCCCAGCACTCCGACAACACCACCCCCGCCACCGCCGCCCAGAACGCCGGAGCCTTTCACACCGGCTACAACAACGACATGATCGCGGTGGCTCCCGAGGCCTCCCTCATCGGCACCCGCATCGACTGGTCCGTGTATTTCGAGTACGCCATCGAGGCCGTGGCCAACGGCGAGAGCTTTGAGCAGGATTGGTGCCACGGCATGGACGAGGGCGCCGTGGTCATGACCCCCCTGAACGAGGAGATCGCCGCCGCCGGCACCGCCGACAAGCTGGCCGAGGTGGAGGAGCAGCTCCGCTCCGGCGCGCTGCAGGTGTTTGACACCTCCACCTTCACCGTGGAGGGCGCCGAGCTCACCACCTGCATGGCGCTGGACACCGACGGCGACTTTGTGGCCGACTCCGAGGAGGCCGTGTTTGACGGGGCCTTCCACGAGTCCTACTTCCAGTCCGCCCCCTACTTCACCGCACAGATCGACGGCATCGAGTGGCTCAACTCCGCCTATTGATCTGCGCACCAACCCAAAAGAGGGCTGCCCGGGCAGCCCTCTTTTTCCTCTCTCACCAAACCACGTCACATCACAGGAAGGATGACAGCCTTGGAACCTGTCCATGCCATTGAGCTGCGGCACATCACCAAGCGCTTCGGCGCCAAGGTGGTGGCCAACGACAGCATTGACCTGACCATCGACCGGGGGGAGATCCTCTCCCTGCTGGGGGAGAACGGCAGCGGCAAGACCACGCTGATGAACATGCTCTCCGGGATCTACCTGCCCGACGAGGGGGAGATTCTGGCCGAGGGCCGTCCGGTGACCATCCGCTCCCCCGGCGACGCCTTCGCCCACGGCATCGGCATGATCCACCAGCACTACAAGCTGGTGGAGGTGTTTACCGCCGCGGAAAACATCGCTCTGGGCCTGAAGGGGAAGGGCCATGACCGCAAGACGGTGGCCGCCCAGGTCCAGGCCATCAGCGACAAGTACGGCTTCGGCATCGACCCCAACAAAAAGGTGTACGACATGTCGGTGTCGGAAAAGCAGACAGTGGAGATCGTCAAGGTGCTCTACCGGGGGGCGGAGATCCTGATCCTGGACGAGCCCACCGCCGTCCTCACCCCCCAGGAGACCGAGCGGCTCTTCAACATTCTCCGGGCCATGAAGGCCGACGGCAAGGCCATCGTCATCATCACCCACAAGCTCCATGAGGTGATGTCCATTTCCGACAAGGTGGCGGTGCTCCGCAAGGGCAAGTACATCGGCACCGTCAACACCGCCGACACCAACCCCCAGAAGCTCACCGAGATGATGGTGGGCCACGCGGTGAGCCTGAACATCGACCGGCCCCAGGCCAAGTACAAGGACCTGCGGCTGGAGGTGAAGGGTCTCAACTGCCGCAACGGGGAAGGGGTGAGCGTGCTCAAGGACATCACCTTCCAGGCCTTCGGCGGGGAGATTCTGGGCATTGCCGGCATTGCCGGCTCCGGCCAGAAGGAGCTGCTGGAGGCCATCGCCGGCCTGCAGAAGGCGGAGAGCGGCCACATCTTCTACTACCCGCCCCACCCCAACAGCGACATCGCCGGCTATCACGTGCCGGTGGACAAGGCGGGGGAGGAGCTGGTGGGCAAGACCCCCAGCCAGATCCGGCACGTGGGGGTCTCCCTGGCCTTCGTCCCCGAGGACCGGCTGGGCATGGGCCTGGTGGGGGGCATGGGCATGGTGGACAACATGATGCTCAAGACCTACAAGGACACCCCCGGCCCCTTTGTGGACCGCAAGCCCCCCAAAGAGCTGGCCGACAGGCTGATCCGGGAGCTGGAGATCGTCACCCCCGGGGTGGCCACCCCGGTGCGGAGGCTGTCCGGCGGCAACGTGCAGAAGGTGCTGGTGGGCCGGGAGATCGCCTCCACCCCCACGGTGCTCATGACCGCCTACCCCGTCCGGGGCCTGGATATCAACTCCTCCTACACCATCTACCGCCTGCTCAACGAGCAGAAGATGAAGGGCGTGGCGGTGCTGCTGGTGGGGGAGGACCTGGACGTGCTGCTGGAGCTGTGCGACCGGATCCTGGTGCTGTGCGGCGGCCAGGTGTCCGGCGTGGTGGACGGACCGTCCGCCACCAAGGAGGAAGTGGGTCTGCTGATGACCCGGGTAGGCGGAGGAAAGGAGGGAGCGGCCCATGCATGAACCACATAGCCCCCTGCTCCGGCTGGCCAAGCGGGACGGAATGCCCCGGGGCCAGGTGTGGGCCATACGGCTGGGCTCCTTCGCGGCGGCCCTCCTCATCAGCGCCCTGATCTTCCTGATCATGGGCCACAACCCCCTGGGGGCCTTCGGCACCATGGTAACCGGCTCCCTGGGCAAGAAAACCGCCATCCGCCAGACGGTGCGCATCGCCATCCCTCTGCTGGGCACCGCCCTGGCCATCGCCCCCTGCTTCAAAATGCGGTTCTGGAACATCGGCGCCGAGGGTCAGATTACCGCCGGCGCTGTGGGGGCCAGCTACTTCGCCCTGTTCTGGGCGGATAAGCTGCCCCAGGTGCCCCTGCTCATCGTCATGGCCGTGGCCGGAGCCATCTGCGGCGGCCTGTGGGCCCTCATACCCGCCTTCTTCAAGGCCCGCTGGGGCACCAACGAGACCCTGTTTACCCTGATGATGAACTATATCATGATCGGCGTGGTTAAGTGGCTCCAGGGCGGCCCCTGGGAGGGGCGGCCCGGCTCCCAGATCATCCCCCAGTTTGACGACGCCGCCGTGCTGCCCAAGGTGCTGGGGGTCCACTGCGGCTGGATCATCGTGCTCATCCTGATGGTGTTCATGTTTGTCTACATGAAGTACACCAAGCAGGGCTATGAGATCGCCGTCATCGGCGAGAGCGAGAACACCGCCCGGTACGCCGGCATGAACGTGGGGAAGATCATCATGCGCACCATGTTCCTCTCGGGCGCCATCGCCGGACTGGTGGGCTTCATCGTCTCCTCCGGCGCGGACAACACCCTCCACGCCGGGGTGGCCGCCGGGGTGGGCTTCACCGCCATCACCGTGGCCTGGCTGGCCCAGCTCAACCCCTTCGCCATGGTGGCCATCTCCATGCTGCTGGCCGTGCTGGAGAAGGGAGCCAGCACCCTGGAGACCCAGATGGCGGTGCCCGCCTCCATCTCCGACATCATCACCGGCATCTTCCTGTTCTGTATGCTGGGCTGCGAGTTCTTCATCAACTACCGCCTGATTGTCCGGGGCGGCCATAAGGAGGGGGCTGCACAATGATCAATCAAAATGCCGTACTGCTGCTGATCATGGCCGCCGTCCTCAACGGCGTGCCCCTGCTCTTCGGCACCCTGGGGGAGATCCTGTCGGAAAAGGCGGGCAACCTGAACCTGGGCGTGGAGGGCATGATGTTCACCGGCGGGGCCATGGGCCTGGGGGCCGCCTTCTACTATGAGGCCGCCGGCGGCACCGTGGGGGTCGTCGCCGTGCTCCTGGCCCTGCTGTTCGCCTTCCTGGGGGGCGCGGTGGGAGCCCTCATCTACTCCTTCCTCACCGTCACCCTCCGGGCCAACCAGAACGTCACCGGCCTGGCCCTGGCCATCTTCGGCACCGGCGCGGGCCAGTTCATCGGCCAGTACATGCGGGAGAGCTCCGGCGGCTACGTGGCCGTCAGCAACGATCTGAAGGCGGTGTTCCTCAATTCCCCCTTCCCGTCGGCCCTCCAGCAGCTGCCCCTGGTGGGGCCCCTGCTCTTCGGCCACAGCATCTTTTTCTACCTGGGGGTGCTGCTGGCGGTGGGTATGTACTTCTTCCTCAGCAAGAGCCGCCCCGGCCTGTGCCTGCGGGCGGTGGGCGAGTCCCCCGCCACCGCCGATGCCGCCGGTATCCCCGTCACCCGGTATAAGTACCTGGCCACCGTCATCGGCGGCGGGATCTCCGCCATCGGCGGCATGGTGTACATCATGACCATCGCCAGCTGCGTGTGGAACCATGAGGCCCTCTCCGGCGAGGGCTGGCTGGCGGTGGCCCTGGTCATCTTCTGCCTGTGGCGGCCCCTCAACGCCATCTGGGGCTCCATCCTGTTCGGCGCGCTGATGATCCTCTATCAGCGGCTCCACCTGGCCTTCATACCCGACGAGTTGTACAAGATCCTGCCCTATGTGGTCACCGTGGTGGTGCTGATCCTCACCTCCCTGCGCAACAGCAAGGATAAACAGCCCCCCAATGCCCTGGGGCTGGCTTACTTCCGGGAGGACCGGTAACCAATGTGAAAACCCCCGGCGGTTCCTTTTGGAACCGCCGGGGGTTTCGTCTGTCTACAGGGGGATTACCGCCTGAGCGTCAGTGATGGGGACACAGGCCGGGTGGCAGCGGCCCTCCCGGCAGGCGTACCGGCAGTCCTCCGCCGGACGCAGGTGGGCGTCGGTACACAAAAAGGCGCAGTCCGGGCTGGCCTGGGCCAGCCCCTCCAGCACCGCCCCCTCCACCGGAAAACGGCGGTAGCCCCCGTTGGACAGGATGTACCGGTCCGCCGGGGGGATGGCGGGGAAGTGGCAGCCCTGCGTGCCGTGGCAGGGCAGCTTGACCACGGCGTACCGGGGGTGGAACCGCCCTTCGCTTTGGAGCAGCTCCAGCACCGGGGCGGGAGCGTCCCCCGGCAGCAGCACCTTGTCCCGCCACTGGAGCACCACCCCGCAGGCCTCCAGGGCGTCCTCCAGCAGGGCGGCCTGCCGCTGGGCGAAGGCGGACAATGGCCGGAGCCAGGGGGGATAGGGGGGGCGGAGCTCCTCGCCCCACAGGGTACGCCGCAGTTGATCGGCCTGGGCCCGCAGCTGGTTCAGCCGGCTCAGCGCCCCCCGCCGGGCGGGGGCGGCCAGGGCCTCCCCGTGGAGGAGGAGGAAATAGGCGGCCAGGGCCTCTTCCAGTTTGGCGGCCACCTCCAGCAGCTCCCCGCCCAAAGGGGCCCCGGCCAGGGCGGCGCGGCAGAGCTCCTCCATGGGCCCGTCGGCCTCCAGGAAGGACTGTCCCCCCGACAGAGGCAACCGGGAGAGGGCGGTCTCCGTCCGGGGCCACAGCACCTCCAGCTTCTGGCCGTCCAGGGGAAGCACATCCCCTGCCTGTACCGGCCGAAGCTCCTCCGCCTCCTCCTCCAGCCGGGCCAGCAGCTCCAGCAGCTCCCGGGCCAGGCCGTGGGCCAGGGTGCGGGGGGGCGCGGCCAGGTACAGCCGGGCAAAGGCGGGGGCCAGAGCCGCCTTGCCCCCCAGCAGGGTCCAGGGCAGATAGGCCGTTCCCACCTGGGCTCCGGTGCGGAAAAGGGGCGGGCAGTTCTCCCCCAGGGCCAGAAAGCCCCGGTAGTGGTTGGGGTGGAGGTGGGAGATCAGAATGTGGGTGGGCAGCAGGTCGTCCACCTGGGCGGCAATGGCGGCATAGGCAAAATCCCGGGCGGACAGGCTGCCGTCGGGGGCCTGACTGCTGCCGCCGCAGTCCACTACCAGCCGGCTCCGCCGGCCCTCCAGCACCGCGCAGTCCCCGAACCGCACCCGCTTGACCTGCAATTTCAAGGCAAATCCCTCCCTCCGTTACCATCAGCATAACACAGCCGGCCAAAAACGACAAGGGCCGGACGCCTGCTCCTGGCGTCCGGCCTTTGCCGAAGGAAAGAGGATACAATGAAATGAAAAGAAACTGTCTCTTGCAAGTATTAGGATACAGGAGAATTGTTAACGAAGAAATCCCCAGGTGTTACAGAAGTTTTAAATCCCCGACTTTTTCTGTAAACTTCCTGTAAGATCGGAAAATATCTGCCAGAACGTGGAAACAGGCAGCGGTGCGCTCCGCTGCCTGTTCCTATGATTGGAGGATAGAATGAAAAGAAGCTTTGTCTCTTGCAGGTATTATGGTAACAGGGGTTTGTTACAAAAGCTAGGGTAGTTTTGTTACAAAACCATTAAATCAACGCAGGTTTTCAAAAAAATTCTGGAGGATTTTCCCACATGCTTCCTCCAGCACTCCGCCGTACACCCGGGGCTTGTGGTTGAACCGCTCCTCAAACAGGTTGAGCACCGACCCGCAGCACCCCGCCTTGTCGTCCCTGGCCCCGTAGCACACCACCGGGATGCGGGCGTTGACGATGGCCCCGGCGCACATGGGGCAGGGCTCCAGGGTGACGTACAAGGCGCAGTCCTTCAGCCGCCAGCCCCCCAGGGTTTTGCAGGCCATGGCGATGGCCTCGATCTCCGCGTGGCCCAGGGCGGTGCGGCAGGTCTCCCGCCGGTTGCGGCCCCTGCCCACCACCACGCCGTCCTTCACGATCACGCAGCCCACCGGTACCTCCCCCTCGGCCATGGCCTCCCGGGCCAGCTCCAGGGCCTGGGTCATATAGTGTTCCCGCTCCGTCACGGCGCTCCCTCCTTGTGCTGTTTATCTTGTTATAGCATATTTGGGGCCGGTGTGCTATAATATTTTTTAAGTGTAGCTAACTTTTCGTTTGCGCAGGTGATGTGTGTGGTAGAGGTCTTCCTCATCGCGGTGAGTCTGGCCCTGGACGCCTTCGCCGTATCGGTGTCCAGCGGCATCGCCATTCCCGGCTTCGGCTGGAAACAGGCGGTGAAAATGGGCGTTTGGTTCGGGGCCTTCCAGTTTGCCATGCCCCTGGCGGGGTGGCTGCTGGGCAGCAGCGTCAGCGGGTACATCCAGGCGGTGGACCACTGGGTGGCCTTCGGCCTGCTGGCCCTCATCGGAGGGAAGATGGTCTGGGGCGCCCTGGGACGGGGCGCGGGGGAGGAGGATGAGGCCCCCGCCGACCTGTCCCCCCGGCGGCTATGCCTGCTGGCCATCGCCACCAGCATCGACGCGCTGGCGGTGGGGGTGTCCATGGCCTTTATGAAGGTGGACGTGTGGTTCTCCGCCCTGGTGATCGGGGTGGTGGCCTTCGTGCTGTCGGTGGTGGGAGGCCTGGCCGGCCGGCGGCTGGGGGCCCTGTTCCAGCGGCGGGCCGAGCTGGTGGGCGGTCTGGTGCTCATCGGCATCGGCGTAAAAATTCTGGTGGAGCACACCCTGGGAGGCTGACCATGGGAATCTGGGAACAGCTGCATCTGAATATGGCAGCCCACCGGCTGGTGGCCCTGGTGGGGGCGGGGGGCAAGACCTCCACCCTCTACGCCCTGGCGAAAGAGGGGGTGGAGGCGGGCAAGCGGGTGGTGGTCACCACCACCACCCACATGATGCCCCACCCGGGTCTCCCCCTTACCGACCACATGGAGGAGCTGCCCGCTCTGCTGGAGCGGCACCCGGCGGTAACTCTGGGCAAATTCCTCCGGCCGGACAAGCTCTCCGAGGCCGGGCAGCCGGAGGCGTGCCTGCGCTGGGCCGACCTGGTGGTGGTGGAGGCCGACGGGGCCCGGCTGCGGCCGCTGAAGGCCCCGGCGGACCATGAGCCGGTGATTCCCCACGGGGCGGCGGCGGTGATCGCCGCCGCCGGGCTGGACTGCCTGGGCAGAGCCATCGGGGAGATCTGCCACCGGCCCGAGCGGGTGTGTGCCCTGCTGGGGGTGGGGGAGGACCACATCCTCACCCCGGCCGACGTGGCTGCGGTGCTGTCCAGCCCCCAGGGGGGCCGGAAGGGCGTGACGGAGGAGATGGCCTTCCGCTGCCTGCTGAACAAGGCGGACACCCCCCAGCGGCAGGCCTGGGGAGCGGAAATTGGGGAAATCCTGGCCCAGCAGGGCATTTTCAGCACAGTGACCCACTATACGGAAAAGGAGCGGGGCGGAGCATGCTTGTTTTGATCAAAGGGGCGGGAGACCTGGCCACCGGCACGGCGGTGCGGCTGCACCGGGCGGGCTTTCCGGTGGTGATGACCGATATCGCCCAGCCCACGGCGGTGCGGCGGACGGTGTCCTTCAGCCAGTGCATCTACGACGGCGTGACGGAGGTGGAGGGCATCACCGCCCGGCGGGCGGCCAACGGGGAGGAGGCAAGCGCCATGCTGGCGGCGGGGGAGATCCCGGTGCTGGTTGACCCGGAGGCCCGCATTTTGGACGAGCTGCCCTTTGGGGCGGTGGTGGACGCCATCCTGGCCAAGCGCAACCTGGGGACAAGCCTGACCGACGCCCCCATCGTGCTGGCCCTGGGCCCCGGCTTTACCGCCGGAGTGGACTGCCACGGGGTGGTTGAGACCATACGGGGCCACGATTTGGGGCGGCTGATTCTGGAGGGCTCCGCCATTCCCAATACCGGCGTGCCTGGTGACGTGGGGGGCTACACCAAGGAGCGGATCATCCGGGCCCCCGCCGACGGACCCTTTGAGCCGGTGGCCCGGATCGGCCAGAAGGTGGAGCTGGGGGACGTGGTGGCGAAGGTGAACGGCGTGCCCGTTGCTGCCCAGCTCACCGGCATCGTCCGGGGGATGCTCCCCGCCGGAATCCCGGTGACAAAGGGCATGAAGTCCGGGGACATCGACCCCCGGTGTGAGGTGCGCCACTGCTTCACCGTCTCCGACAAGGCCCGGGCCATCGGCGGCGGGGTGCTGGAGGGGCTTTTGTACTTTGGAAGGAGGACAGGGCTGTGGAACGACTGATCCTGTGCGGCGGGGGCCACGTGTCCCTGGAGCTGGCCCATATTGCCGCCCGGCTGGAATTTGAGCTGGTGGGCATCGACGACCGTGGAGAGTTTGCCAACAAAGAGCGGTTCCCCATGGCGAGCCAGGTGCTGTGCATGCCCTTCCTGGAGGCCCTGGACCAGCTGGGCAGCCGGGAGGACGATTTCTACGCCATCCTCACCCGGGGCCACGCCTTTGACAAGGACTGCCTGGCGCACATCCTCCGGGGCAACTACGCGTACGTGGGCATGATCGGCAGCAAGACCAAGGTGGCCGCCGTGCGGAAGGCCCTGGAGGAGGAGGGCTTTTCCCGGGAAACCCTGGACGGGGTGTACGCCCCCATCGGGCTGAAGATCGGGGGCCAGACCCCGGCGGAAATCGCCGTGTCCATCGCCGCCCAGCTGGTGGAGCAGCGGGCCAGACGGGGCCCGGAGGCGATGCGTCCCCCGGAGGGGCCGGGTGTGCTGTGTACCATTGTGGAAAAGCACGGCTCCGCCCCCCGTGGAGTGGGCACCTGGATGCTGGTGCGGCCCGACGGTTCCTGCGCCGGCACCATCGGCGGCGGCGCGGTGGAGTACCAGGCCAGGCAGGACGCCCTGTCCCTGTGGCAGGCCGGGGTGGAGCACGCCCAGCAGGAGTACGACCTGTCCCACGCCGCCGCGGAACTGGGAATGGTGTGCGGCGGCCGGGTGAAAGTGGAATTCAGACTGCGGAAACAGTAGAGCGGAGGGCCGCCGGGCAGATGCCCGGCGGCCTTTTTTATTTTTTGAAACCTTTTTCTCACGCCCACCGTGTATAGGGCAGAAAGGAGGGAGCGCCTGTGGAGGAGCCATGGAAGGAGCCGGACTGGCTGGCCCGGCAGTACGGCCCGGCGGTGTACCGCCTGGCCTTCGCCCGGACGGGGAGCCGGGCCGACGGGGAGGACGTGATGCAGGAGGTCTTTGTCCGCCTGCTGAAGGCAAAGCCGGACTTTGCCGATGAGGAGCATGCCAAGGCCTGGCTGCTGCGGGTGGCGGCCAACTGTGCCAACGACCTGTTCCGTGCCCCCTGGCGGCGGCGGGAGGAGCCACTTTCCGAAACCATATCTGCCCCGGAGGGCCCGGAGCCGGGGGGCATGGTGGAGGCGGTGCTGGCCCTGCCCCCCAAGTACCGCGCGGCGGTGCACCTGTACTACTACGAGGAGCTGAGCGTGGCGGAGATCGCCAGGATCCTGGGCAAGAGCGAGGGCGCGGTGAAGTCCCGGCTGTTTCGGGCCCGTGCCCTGCTGCGGGAATGGATGGAGGAGGATGAAGATGTTTCCCATGGAGTATAAGCGGGAGATGGACGCCCTGGCGCCCAGCGAGGCGGCCATGGCCCGGCTGGAGGCGCTGACCAAAGGGGAGAGCCTGGAGAAGCCTGGAAGGCGGCTGGGCCGCCGGGCGGCGGCAGTCCTGGCCCTGTGCGCCGCCCTGACGGTGACGGCGGTGGCGGCTGGGCCGTCGGTGTGGAGCGCCCTGGCCGAGCACCTGGGGCCCTTTGGGGCCTATCTGAGCGCCGCTGAGGGCACGGTGACCCACCAGGGGGTGAAGGTGGAGCTGGTGGCCAGCCTCAGCGACGGCTATACCGCCATGGCCTACTTTACCGCCACCGATCTGACAGGCGGGCGGTTCAACGACCACACCCGGGTATCCGCCCGGCTGGACGGGGAACTGGCCGGTCCGGGCGGGGCTGCCGGGTGCAGGGTGATCTCCTATGACGCGGAGCAAAATCAGCTTCTGGTGCAGGTTGGCCTGGAGGGGCTCGACAGCGGCGCCGCCGTTCAGCTGGAGGTGTCCGGGTTTGACCCCGGCTATCACTACATCCAGGACGCCCGGTTCCAGCCGCCGGAGGCGGCCCTGACCCTTGCCGAGCAAATGACGGCGGAGGGAGACGTGGTGCTGAAGGCGGGGCAGACCCCCCAGACCAGCCCGGACACGGCGGATGTGTCCATCTCGTCCATGGGCTTTGACGGGGCGGGGAACTTCCACATTCGGCTGGCTCTGGCGGAGGGCTGCTCTGACAAAGCCCTGCTGGCGGTTCCCTATAATGCTGCCGGTGAGCAGATGGGACATACAGCGGCCCAGACCGCCGTGGAGGGCGGCGTGGACAGTGTGCTCGAAGGGATCACACCGGCGGATGTGGCGGATATGGCATATATCCGGGTATACGGCCCCTACCGGGGGCCGGAGGCGGTCATTGAGGGAACGTGGGTGCTGCCCGTGACCCTGGAACCGGCGGAGCAGAGTACCATTCCCATGGAGCGCATGCTGGGCGGCGGGATATATGTGGAGCGCATCCAGCTCTCCAATCTGAGCGCGGTGGTTTTTTACCGGAGCGGGGAGCGGGAATATTTTCCGCTCCAGATTACCGACACCCAGGGACAGACCGTGGATGTGCCCATGGCGTTTAAGAGCGTGGATAAGGATACCGCTCTGAGCTACGCCATCTATCGCTTTGACCAGCCTGTGGAACTGGGGGACATCGCCTCGGTCACCCTGCTGGGGGAGACCATCTCCCTTACCCGTTGACCTTCCGGCGTGCTGTGGTATGATAGGAGCAGAAGGGCGGGTGACGGCTTTGCTGTTCCATCGAAAGAAAACATACGGAGACTATCTGGCGGAGTATATCGGCCATGTGAAGGAAGGGGAACTGGCCTTCGTGCCCTGGGTGTACTGCGCCCTGGCCCAGGGCACGGATGAACAGAAGCAGGCCGCCGCCCATACCCTGGCGGAGGTGCTGGCGGGGCTGAACGCCGATGGCCTGGTTGCCATGGATCTGCGGATGCGGGCGACCACCTCCATGGAGTGGAGCATCTCATGGCGCACCCTGGGCCTGGAGGACTTGTTTGCCAAAAACCTGTCCCTGGCTGAGTGCCGGGCGGTGCTGGTGTTTTCCACCTTCCACCCCAACGGCTACATCCGGGAACAGGCGGTGGCCGCCCTGGGGACCGATTCCCAGGCCCTGCCCGCCGTGCTGCTGCGGTGCAACGACTGGGTGGCCCAGGTGCGGCAGGCGGCGTTGGAGAGCCTGAAACAGCTGTTGGATACGGCGGACGGAGGAGAGATTGCCGCCGCCCTGCCCATTCTGGAGAAGCTGCGGCGGAGCGGGCGGTGCCGGATGGACCATATCCTGACCCTCTTTTTCCGAGCCTTCCAGAGGGACCCCGACCTGCTCCGGCTGGGGCTGGAGAGCGGGGACGTGCGGGCCCGGCGGCTGTGCATCTCCCTGCTGCCTGCTCTGGGGGAGCCGGACACCGCCTATCTCCTCGAGCGGGTGAAGCGGGAGCCCGACCCCTTTCTGCGCAAGCTGCTGTACCAGACCCTGCTGGAGCTGGGGGTGGAGGGGATGGCGCTGAGCCGCCGCTTTCTGCGGGACAAATACCCGCCCAACCGGGTGCTGGCCCTGGAGTACCTGGCGGAGCACGGGGCGGAGGATCTGTTTGGTCAGGCCGTGTCCCTGCTGATGGACAAGAGCGGCCGGGTGCGGGAGGCGGCCGGGGAGGTAGTGGTCCAGGCTGACAAGGACTTTGACTTGCGGCAGTTCTACCGGGAGCGGCTGTCCGTCCGGCCCGCCGTGGCCATTTTGGGCCTGGGGGAGACGGGAAACCGGGCGGACTGTCCGGCTATCGCGGGATTTCTCTCCTGCCCCCAGTCCGCAGTGGCGCGGGCGGCCATGACCGCCCTCATGGGGCTGGATCCAGAGCGCTACAGTGAGGCCGTCACCGAAAAACTGGCCGCCGACCAGCCGGGGGTGGTCAAGACAGCGGCCCTGCTGCTGACCAAATACAGGAATTTCGATCCGGACCGGGTGTTTGCCATTTTACAGGCCAGCCCGGTGGAAAACACCAGGCTCAAGTGCGCCGCCCTGCTGTTTTGCGCCGGGAAGTGGGACCGGCTGACCTACGCCCTCACCCTGCTGGGGAGCGGGTATGAGAAGCTGGACCAGGCCTGCCGGAGACAGCTGGAGGATTGGAGCCACACCTATAACCGCAGCTATGCCGCCCTGGGGGAGGAGCAGCGGCGGCGGATCCTGGCCCTGCTGGAGGAGAAGGGGGCGTACCTGCGCTCCGCCATGGTAAAGCAGCTCCGGTTTTTGAGCAAGTAGAGAAAAAATTCCGCCGGATTCCGGCGGAATTTTTTTGTCCGGAGTGAAACAAAGGAGCCTGCTGCGTGGTGTAAGGAATAGAGAAAGGAGGGAGGACTATGGCCTATACCAGGCAGGAGCTGGAGGAGCTGGTAAACCGGCACGCCCCGGCGGTGTACCGCCTGGCCTTTGCCCGGACGGGCAGCCGGGAGGACGCGGAGGACGTGATGCAGGAGGTTTTTCTCCGGCTGCTCCGCCGCTCGCCGGAGCTGAACGGGGAGGACCACCTGCGGGCCTGGCTGCTCCATGCGGCGGCCAACTGCGCCAACAGCCTGCACCGCCGCCCCTGGCGGCGGCGGGAGCTGCCTCTGGAGGAGGACACCGCCCAGACGCCTCCGCCGGAGCACGACGAGGTTTTGACGGCGGTGCTGGCCCTGCCGGAGAAATACCGGGCGCCGGTGTGCCTCCACTACTGCGAGGGGTACACCACGGCGGAGGTGGCGGCGATTTTGGGGAAAAAGGAGGCCACCGTCCGCACCTGGCTCTTCCGGGCCAGGGGACTGCTGCGGGATATGCTGTGTGAGGAGGAGAGCTATGAGCGTTAACGGAACGGACATCCGCCGGGCCCTGGAGGCCGCCGGCCCCACCCCGGCCCAGCTGAAAGGGCTGACCGACCAACTGGAGGCGGCTCAGGAAACCCCCGCCCGCCGCCGCCCGGGCCGCCGGGCCATCGTGGCTGTGGCATTGTGCGCCGCCCTGGCGGTGACGGCGGTGGCGGCGGGGCCGTCGGTGTGGAACATTCTGAACTCGTACCTGGGGCCCTACGCCCCCTTTGCCCAGGAGATCACAGGCACCGCCAGCGACCAGAGCGTCCGGCTGGAACTGGTGAGTGCCGTCAGCGACGGCTATACCGCCCAGATCTTCTATACCCTCACCGATGAGGAGGGGGGCCGCTTCAACGCCGGCCACACCAGGGTGGCGGCCTGTCTGGAGGGGAGCAATCTGGGCGGGATGGGCATAGGCAGCCAGGTGGTCTCCTACGACGCCGGCAGCGGCACCCTGCTGATGGAGGCCAGCGCCACGGGCATCGACACCAGCCAGCCCCTGGAGCTGGTGGTGGAACGGATCGACCCGGCCTCCTATATGCTCCAGGACAGCCGCTTTCCGGCGGTGGTGCCGGAGGAGCCTTTGGAGACCGAGACCACGGAGGAGGGGGACGTGGTGCTGAAGGCGGGCCAGAACCCCCAGACCAGCCCGGACACCGACGCGGTGACCCTCTCCTCCGTGGGCTTTGACGGGGCGGGGAACTTCCACATCCGCCTGGCATTCGCCGAGGGGGTCACCGGCATGCTCCTGGCCATGCCCTGCAACGCCGCCGGGGAGCCCCTGGCCCATGTTACCGCCACTGAGGTGGAGGGAGGCATGGACTGTGTGGCGGAGGACTTCGACCTGGCCGAGCTGGCCTACATCCAGGTATACGGCCCCTACCGGGGCCCGGAGCCGGCCATCGAGGGGGAATGGACCCTGCCCCTGGAGCTGGAGACGGCGGAGCAAACGGTGATTCAGGTGGGCCGCACCCTGGAGGACGGGGTGTATGTGGACCGGGTGGAGGTCTCCGGCATGAACATCGCCGTCTTTTTCCGCAGCGAGGACGTGGACTGGTTCACCCTCTGGGCTACTGACCATGCGGGGGAGACCTTGGGTGTGCCCCTGAATTACATGAACCGGGGCGTGGAGCCCATGGATTTGAGCTGCGGCCTGTGGAGCTTTGAGACCCCCATGGACCTGGAGGACATCGCCTCGGTGACCTTCCTGGGGGAGACCTTCCCCCTGAGCTGAACGCAAAAGAAACGAGAGAGGCCCGGCGGCTGTGCCGCCGGGCCTCTCCCGTTTTACCGCCTGTCATCCAGGCCCAACAAGTAGTCCACGCTCACCTTGTAGTACCGGGCCAGCGCGATCAGCGCCTGGCTGGGGATGTCCAGCTTCCCGTTTTCATAGCGGGAATAGGTGGACTGGCTTACCCGCAGCACCCTGGCCATCTCCGCCTGGGAGAGATCCCGGTCCTCCCGCAATTCAGCCAACCGTGGATACATCTGCATCACCCATACCAAGCATATCCCATGCGAAAACTGCATCTTGCATTTTATGCGGTTTTCGCATAAAATTGCATGGGGTGACCAAAATGTACCGGAACAGGGGCAAAAAGGGCCCCGGCGCCAGAAATGGCGCCGGGGCCGTTACAGGGGGGCTCAGTCCCCCTTGCCGACAAATTTATGGGTCTCGTTCACCGCCCGCTCCACGGCGTTGAGGATGTTCTCATAGCCGGTGCAGCGGCACAGGTGGCCGGAGATGAGCTTGCGCAGCTCGTCCCGGGTGTACTGCTTGCCGGAGCCCACGATCTCCACCGCCGACATGATGATGCCGGGGGTGCAGAAGCCGCACTGGACGGCGGCCTCCTCCACGAAAGCCTTCTGCAGCGGGGTGAGCTCCCCGTTTTCATTCTGCAGGCCCTCCACGGTGAGGATGGTCTTGCCCTGGGCCCACACCGACAGGTAGATGCAGGAGTCGATGGCCACCCCATCCACCAGGACGGTACAGGCCCCGCACTCGCCCACCTCGCAGCCCTTTTTCACGCTGGTGAGGCCCAGCCGCTGCCGCAGGGTGTCCGCCAGGGACTCCCGGGGGTCGATGCCCAGCTCCACCGGCTTGTTGTTTACGGTACAGCGCAGAATTTCCATCATACGGCGGCGCCTCCTTTCCGGGCGGCCTCCCGCAGGGCGCGGCCGGACAGCTCCTCCACCAGCTGGAGCCGGAACTCCTTGGAGGCCCGCCAGCTGGTGCGGGGGTTCACGTCCTGAAGGGCGGCCTTGCCGATCTGCCGGATGGCCTCCTCAATGGGCAGGCCGGACACCGCCGCCTCGGCGGCGGGAGAGCGCATGGGCACCGGCCCGGCCACGCCGAAGGCCAGCTTGACGGTCTCGGCGGTCTGTTTGTCTGCGCTCAGCTTCACCAGACAGCTCACCCCCAGAGTGGCGATGTCCATGGCGTTGCGCATGGCGTACTTGATATAGTGGCCGGTAAAGCCCGCATAATTTTCCCGGGGAATGAGAATCTTCACCAGCAGCTCGTCCTGGGCCAGGTCTACCTTGCCCACGCCCTTGTACCACTGGGAGATGGGCACCTGCCGCTCGCCTGCCGGGCCCCGGACCACCAGTACCGCGTCCAGGGCCGTCAGGGTGGAGGCCGAGTCGGCGGAGGTGATGCCGTTGCACACGTTGCCGCCGATGGTGCCAGCCGCCCGCAGCTGGGGCCCGCCGGCCATGTCGGTGGCCTCCCCCAGCACGGGGATCTTCTCCCGGATCACCGGGCTGAAGGTCACGTCCCGGAAGGTGGACAGGGGGCCGATTTCCACGTCGCCGTTGGCGGCCAGGGTGATGCCCCCCAGCTCCTCGCCCAGCTCGTGGATGGACACCAGGGAGCAGCCGGCCAGCTTGCCCTCCCGGATCTTGATGAGCACGTCGGTGCCGCCGGCAATGACCAGGGCCTCCGGATTGTCCTGGAGGGCCCGGATGGCGTCGGCCACCGAGGTCGCCTGATAAATGGAGCCGATATCATACATGGCCGATCAGCCCTCCTTTCGTAAATTCCTCCACCAGCTTCTGGGGGGACAGGGGCAGGGAGTTCACCGCCACGCCGGTGGCGTTGAGCACCGCGTTGCGGATGGCGGGGGCCACCGGGATGGCCGGAGGCTCGCCCAGGGCCTTGTTGCCGAAGGGGCCGGAGGGGTCGTCGGTCTCCACGAACAGGGCGGTCAGGTCCGGGTGGTCCATAGAGGTGGGCATCTTGTAGTCCAGCAGGTTGCCGTTGAGCAGCCGTCCGGTCTTGGGATCCAGCTTCATCTCCTCGCTGAGGGCGTAGCCGATGCCCATGGACATGCCGCCGTGGACCTGGGCCGCAGCCAGAGCGGGGTTGATGAGCTTGCCCGAGTCGTGGACGTTGATGAGCCGCAGCACCTTCACCTTGCCCAGCGGGATGTCCACCTCCACCTCGGCAAAGCAGCAGCCGAAGGCGAAGGTGTTCTCCTTGCAGTGGTTGGTGTCCTCGGCGGAGATGTGGACGGAGTGCTCCAGGGAGTAGAAGGCGGTGAGGGCCAGCTCGGCCAGGGAAATCAGCTTCTCTCCCGCCCCATCGGTGATAAACCGCTCCGAAATGGTGAGGCCCTCCGCCTCCGGGAAGAGCCCGGCGGCGTAGGACAGCAGCTTCTCTCTAAACTCCAGGCCCACCTTCTTGATGGCCTTGCCGGTGACGTAGGTCTGCCGGGAGGCGTAGGCCCCGGTGTCAAAGGGGGCGGTGTCGGTGTCCTGGAAGGAGACGATATGTACGTCCTCGGTGGGGATGCCAATGGCTTCGGCGGCCATCTGGGAGAACACGGTGTCGCCGCCCTGGCCGATCTCGGTGGCCCCCAGCTGGAGCTGCACCGTGCCGTCCTGGTTGAGCACCATCCGGGCGGAGGAAGTTTCCAGGGAAATGGGGTACACGCCGGTCTTGTAGGAGAAGCAGGCCATACCCACGCCCCGGCGCACCGGGCCGGTCTGGTTTTTGTACTGTTCCCGCAGTTTGTCCCAGCCCATGGCCTCGGCGCCCTTGAGGATGCACTCCCTGAGGCCGGTGGAGTGGCAGGTGATGCCGTTGAAGGGGTCCACGTACCCCAGGGGCATAATGTTCTCCAGCCGGAACTTCAGGGGGTCAAAGCCGAATTGAAGGGCCATGTCCTCCATCATGCACTCGGCGGCAAAGTTGCACTGGGGGATGCCGTACCCCCGCATGGCGCCGGGGGCGGGGCGGTTGGTGTAGACGGTGTAGGCGGTGGAGTGGTGGCCGATCCGGTCGGGGTAGAGCTGCCGGAAGCCGGTGACGGCATTGGCCACGATGGCGTTGCCGTGGGAGGCGTAGCCCCCCTGGTTGGAGATGGCGGTGCAGGAGCGGGCCATCATGTGCCCTTCCTGATCCACCGCCGCCGCCACGTCGAAGGAGATGGGGTGGCGGGAGCGGGTGTTCTGGAAGGTCTCCTCCCGGCTCACGTCCAGCCGGACGCAGCGGCCCCCCACCTGGGTGGTGAGCCAGGCGTTGAGGGGCTCATAGAGCACCTCCTGCTTGTTGCCGAAGCCGCCGCCGATGTAGGGCTTCACCACCTGGATCTGGCCCCAGCCGATGCCCAGGGCCTGGCCGATGACCCGGCGGACGATGTGGGGAATCTGGGTGGAGGTGATGACGCGGATGCGTCCGCCCTCCATCCAGGCAAAGGACACGGGGTTTTCAATGTGGCAGTGCTGGACCTGCTGGGTCTCATAGTGGCCCCGGAACTGGTGGAAGGCCGGGTCGGCCAGCGCCTGCTCCACCGTCTCGTACCGGCTGTCGGCAATGGGGGTGCGCAGGTCCATTTTGGCCAGGATGTTGTCCGGCCGCTCCTCATGGATGGCGCCCGCCCCCTCCGCCATGGCCTGCTCAGGCTCCAGCAGGACGGGGTATTCCTCGTATTCCACCTTGATGAGCTCCAGGGCGTGCTGGGCGGTGAGCTCGTCCTCCGCCACCACGGCGGCGATGTCGTCGCCGTAGATGCGCACCCGGCGGTTGAGCAGCTTCCGGTCGGACATGTCCTGATGCTTGGGGTCCACGCTCCAGGGATGGCCGGGGGTGGGGTACTGGATGTCCGGCACGTCGAAACAGGTGAGCACCTTCACCACCCCGGGCAGGGCCTGGGCGGCGGAGATGTCCATGGACTTCACCCAGCCGTTGGCAATGGTGCTGTGTAAGATCTTGGCCTCCAGCACAGGCCGGGGGCACAGGTCGTCGGTGTATTTGGCGCGGCCGGTCACCTTGTCGGCGGCGTCCACACGGGGGATGCTTCTCCCGACTTCCATAAAACGCACCTCCTTTATCATGCCTCCAGTATACCTTACCAGTGGGAAAAAAGGAAGGTCTAACTTTTCCTGGGGTGACAGAAAGCGGCAGAAGAAAGAGTTGACAAGAAACATTTTTTAGGCCACAATTTTCGTGGTGTAACTTTTGAGAGAGGAAAAGGGTGACTTACCTTGTTTCAAATCGCGGTTTGTGACGACATACCGGAAATTGTCCGCCAGGTCTGTTCCGTTCTGGAGGGCTCGGCCCTGAGCGGGCAGATCCACATAGAGGACTACAGCTCCGGCGCGGCGCTGGCCCAGCAGCTGCGGGCGGGGGCGCGGTACGATCTGCTGATTCTGGACATTGAGCTGGATGAGGTGGACGGGGTATCCATCGGCCATCTGCTGCGGGACGAGCTGCGGGACTCCACCGCCCAGATCCTGTACATTTCCGGCCGGCAGCAGTACGCCATGGCCCTGTTTGACACCCGGCCGCTGAATTTCCTGCTCAAGCCTCTGGACGAGGCCAAGCTGCTGGACTGCGTGGCCCAGGCCATCCGCCTGGCCCGGCCGGGGGAGGCCCTGCTCACCGTCCTGGTGAACCGCAGCCCCCAGACCCTGACCGCCCGCAGCGTGCGCTATATCGAGAGCTACCACAAGCGGGTGACGCTCCACACCGTCCAGGGGGAGCTGGTGTGCCGGGACAAGCTGGAGAGCCTGGCCCGGCAGCTGCCCGACGCCCTGTTTGTGCGCATCCACCAGTCCTTCCTGGTGAACATCCTGTACGTCTCCCGGGTGCAGTACGACCGGCTCACCCTGGACGACGGCACCCAGCTGTCGGTGAGCCAGTCCTACCGCCGGGCGGTGCGCAGCCGGATGATGAAAGCCGCCCCCTGGCAGGACGGGCCGGAAGGGGACGGATTTCGCCCTTTGGCCGACGAAGTTGGCCGGTAGGGTGGACGGATTTCCTTGTACATTGCTATAATATCGCCACTGCAAAGAGAGGGTGACATATTTGAAGCGATTCAACATCACTGTACAGGGAAAACCGTATGATATCCGCCTGCGGGCCTATTCTGTGGAGATCAACGGAACCCGCTATAAGCTCCGCAGCCTGCCCGCCCGCAAAGTGATCTTCCTCACCATGGAGATTGATCTGCCCATTGAGGGGGCCAGCGTGATGCTGGTGCCCGGCCTGGTGTCCATGGAGCTGGTGGTGGACGGGGTTTACGTGCGCAGCGGCAAGCCCTATACCCCCATCGGGAAGGTGCCGGTGTGGGGCTATGTCCTCAGCGCCCTGAACCTGGTGCAGGTTATAAACGGCGCCATCGGCGTGCTGCTGGGCTTTTTGGGTATCTACCTGACCCTGCGTATCTCCACTGCCGAGGATATCGCCCCGCCGGTGCGGATCCTGCTGAGCGTGGCCTATCTGGTGCTCTCCTGGGTGGCCATTATCCTGATTGCCGCCTTGCTGGTTATAGGCGGCGGGTATCCCACATATTACTAATGAGATTGATTGAGAAAGAAGGAGGGTATCAACCGTGACAGAGCAAAAACCCAATACCTTGCTGCGGGTGGGCTGTTTCCTCTTTATTTTTGGAGGGATTCTGTCCTGCCTGGTGAGCGTGGTGACCTATATGGCCGCCGTCGGCACCATGCTGGACGTGGACGACGCCACCTATGACTACATCAACCAGGCCGCCCTGGAGCAGACCGACGGTATGTTCGGCGGCCAGGAGATCATGGGCGTTGTGTCCGGCATGGTCTTCGTCATGTGCGCCATCGCGGTGATCATGCTGATCGTGGACCTGATTGCCGGGCTGATGGGCCTGTCCCGCAGCCGCCGGCCGGAGAAGTACGGCTTTTTCCTGGGCTGGGGCATCCCCCTGCTGGTCATCGGCGTGCTGGGCACCCTGATGGGCGGCATCTTTACCCCGCCCGCCCTGGTGGGCATCGTGTGCGGCGTGGTGGCCCCCATTCTGTTTATTGTGGGCGGCGTTCAGCAGAACAGGCTCCACAACCAGAACACCAGCCCCCGGTTTTGATGGGATCTCCGCGGCGTCCGCCGCGATCCAAACCTATGATTGATGATTGAGAGGAGAAAGAACATGAAAAAGCGCATTGTATCCCTGGCCATGGCCGCCTGCCTGGTGCTGTCCATGATGGTCACCCTGTCCGCCTGCGGCGGCAAGCCCACCCTGGAGGAGTACTACAACTCCGACGCCATGCAGACCATCATCACCGCCGCCGTCTCCCAGTATGAGGCCCAGGGCGTGGCCTGCTCCGTCACCGCCTCCGGCGACGAGCTGCGCTACGACTTCACCATCGACATCCAGACCACCGAGGAGGAGCGGGCCATCTACGCCGAGACCCTGGAGTCCCAGATGCCTGCGGATTACCAGGAGTTCATTGACGAGGCCAAGAGCATCAAGGAGTCCGTCTCCAACGAGACCGTCACCGTGGTGGTTACTTACTACGACGCCGACGCCAACGTGCTGTACACCCAGTCCTATTCCTCCGACGGCTGATTGCCGCCGAGCTTCCCCAGCCGGGACGCCGCCACAGGGCGGCGTCCCGGTTTTTGTATCCCCGGCGGGGCAGAATTGTCTTTGATTTCCGGTCGGGCTGTGCTATCATGGGGATATCATCACCAACGGAATAGGAGGCGTTTGCATGATCGACCTGACCATAAACCGGGAGGCGCTGGCGCGTAACATCCAGAAGGCCCGGGAGAACCAAGTGGTGCTCCCCACCTACGAGAACATGAAGCACCCCGAGACCGTGCCGGAGGCGGTCCAGGCCCGGCTGAAGAGCGTGGGCCTGTGGGACGTGGACCCGGCCAACCTGTTCCGCATTACCTGGAAAAACCAGCCCACCCAGTCCGGCGGGCTGTATCAGGCGGTGCCCAACTACATCGAGCTGCCCCCCGCCCTCACCGGCGTGCCCGCCCGCATCGTGGCCCTGGTGGGCAAGTGGTTCCCCACCGGCTGCCACAAGGTGGGGGCCTCCATCGGCTGCCTGCTGCCCCGGCTGGTCACCGGCCAGTTTGACGCCACCTACCACCGGGCGGTGTGGCCCTCCACCGGCAACTACTGCCGGGGCGGCGCCTTCAACTCCAAGCTGCTGGGGGTCAAGTCGGTGGCGATCCTGCCCGCCGGCATGAGCCGGGAGCGGTTTGAGTGGCTCAGCCAGATCGCCGGGGAGGTCATCGCTACCCCCGGCTGCGAGTCCAACGTGAAGGAGATCTTTGATAAGACCTGGGAGCTGCGCCAGGAGCCCGACTGCATGATCTTCAACCAGTTTGAGGAGATGGGCAACCACCTGTGGCACTATCAGGTCACCGGCTCCGCCATCGCCGAGACCTTTGAGGCCATACGCCGCCCCGGCGACAAGCTGGCGGGGGCCTGCTTCACCTCCGGCTCCGCCGGCACCATCGGCTGCGGGGACTACCTGAAGGAGGTTTACCCCCAGATGAAGCTGGCGGTGGGGGAGGCCCTCCAGTGCCCCACCATTCTGGAAAACGGCTTCGGCGACCACCGCATTGAGGGCATCGGGGACAAGCATATCCCCTGGATCCACAACGTCAAAAACACCGACATGGTCATCGCCATCGACGACGAGGACTCCCAGCGGCTGCTGCGGCTGTTCAACGACCCAGCGGGCCTGGCCTACCTGAGGGAGGCCGGGGTGCCCGAGGAGACCCTGAACCAGCTCTCCCTGCTGGGCATCAGCGGCATCGCCAACGTGCTGTGCTGCGTGAAGCTGGCCAAGTACTACGAGCTGACCGGGCGGGACGTGGTCTTTACCGTCCTCACCGACTCAGCCGACATGTACCGCTCCCGCATCGCCGAGCTGGAGGAGCAGTACGGCCCCTACTCCGACAAGGCCGCCGCCGTGGACCATGCCCTCCACCTGCTGGGCCTGCGCACCGACTCCATGGCCGAGCTGAATTATTACGACCGCAAGCGGGTCCACAACCTGAAGTACTACACCTGGGTGGAGCAGCAGGGGAAGGACATGCACGAGCTCAACGACCTGTGGTACGACGAGGACAAGACCTGGAAGGGCATCCACGGCCAGGCCGCCGCCCTGGACGAGCTGATCAACGCCTTCAACGAGGAGACGGGCGTGCTCAAGAGCCTGTAAAAGGGGGTTCCTCCATGAAATATGTGCTGGGCGCCAAGTGCGTCAAATGCGGCCGGGAGTATGCCGCCGTCCCCGACCTCACCACCTGCGCCTGCGGGGGGATCCTGGACATCCAATACGACTACGCCGCCATCCGGCGGGACTGCTCCCCCAGGGACCTGGAGGGGAACCCCGACCGCTCCATGTGGCGGTACCGGCCCTTCCTGCCGGTGGAGGAGACCACCGCCCCGCCCCCCCTGCGGGTGGGCTGGTCGCCGCTGTACAAGGCGGACCGGCTGGCGGGGGAGTTGGGCCTTAAGACCCTGTACATCAAGGACGATGGCCTCAACCCCACCGCCTCCCTGAAGGACCGGGCCTCCGCCATGGCGGTGGCCAAGGCCAAAGAGGCGGTGGCGGACACCATCGCCTGCTCCTCCACCGGCAACGCCGCCTCCTCCCTGGCGGGGAACGCCGCCGCCGCGGGCTTTGCCACCTACATCTTTGTGCCCAGCCGGGCCCCCAAGGGGAAGGTGGCCCAGCTGCGCATCTTCGGGGCCACCGTCATCAGCGTGGACGGCTCCTATGAGGACACCTTTGAGCTGTCCAGGGCCGCCATTGACAAATGGGGCTGGTACAACCGCAACGCCGCCATCAACCCCTACCTGTCGGAGGGGAAAAAGACGGTGACCCTGGAGATCATGGAGCAGCTGGGCTGGCAGGTCCCCGACTACATCGCCCTGTCGGTGGGGGACGGCTGCACCATCGCCGGGGCCTGGAAGGGCCTGAAGGACCTGTACGCCGCCGGGTTCATCGAAAAGCTACCCCGGCTCATCGCCGTCCAGGCGGAGGGCTGCTGCCCCCTGAACCGGGCCATCCAGACCGGCCAGCCCTGGCAGCCCATGGAGGAGAATACCCTGGCCGACTCCATCGCCGTGGGGGTGCCCCGCAACCCGGACAAGGCCCTCAACGCCATTCGGGAGTCGGAGGGGGTGGCGGTCAACGTGTCCGACGAGGAGATTCTCTCCGCCATGCGCCTGCTGGGCCGCACCCAGGGGGTGTTCGGGGAGCCCGCCGGGGTGACCGGCACCGCCGGGGTGAAAAAGGCCCTGGAGCTGGGGCTGATCCCGCCAGACAGTACGGTGGTGAGCATCGTCACCGGCAACGGCCTGAAGGACGTGGCAAACGGCATCAAAGCCGCCGGGGAGCCCATACTGGTCAGGCCGGACATGGAGGCCCTGCTGGCCGCTTTTGCGGCTCACCACATTACACCCGTGGAAAGGAATCATTGATATGAACGTACGCGCCGCCAAGGTGGGAGTCTGGTTCTACATGCTCTTTACGCTGGCCAGCTTTGCCACCACCGTTATTCTCTACATCACCACCACCGGCATGGGCACCATCGCCATCGCCTTTCTGCCCCTGTGGATGGCCTACACCGTATTCTCCCTCATCAAGAGCATTGCCGACCTGATCGGCGCCCAGCAGCGGGTGGCCAACTTTACCCGGATGATGGACCGGTGGGAGGACGCCTTTGAGAGCCGGGGCAAGGCCCTGCTGCTGCTGTTCTTTATGACCATGGCGGTGGGGGCCGTCAAGATGGCGGTGCCTGTGATTTTGGCTCAGTTTTGAGAGAGGGGGTTTCTTCCATGTCCATACTCATTCAAAACGGCACTCTGCTCTGCCCCGAGGGGCCGGTGCAGGCCGACCTGCGGGTGGAGGGGGAGCAGATCGCCCAGATCGGCCCCAACCTGCCCGTGGGGGACAGCCAGGTGATTGACGCCAGGGGAAAGCTGGTCTTTCCCGGCTTTATCGACACCCACACCCACTTTGAGATGAACAAGGGCACCATCCGGGAGACCGCCGACAACTGGGAGAGCGGCACCCGGGCCGCCCTGGCGGGGGGCACCACCTGCGTGCTGGACTTCGCCGAGACCCAGCGGGGGGCCTCCCTCCAGTCCGCCCTGGAGGAGTGGCACAGCCGGGCCGAGGGCCACGCCAGCTGCCACTACGGCTTCCATATGACCATCAAGGACTGGGACAGCCGGATCCTGGAGGAGATCCCCCGGATGAGCGAGCAGGGGGTCACCTCCTACAAGGTGTACCTGGCCTATGCCAACATCCGGGTGCCCGACGGCGTGGCCTATGAGGTCATCAAGGCCGTAGGGAAAGAGGGGGGCATTGTGGGCTGCCACTGTGAAAACGGCGACCTCATCGACGCCGCCATCGCCGAGCTGAAGGCCGCCGGCAAGCTGTCTCCTGCCAGCCACCCCCTGTCCCACACCGCCGTCATGGAGGCCGAGGCGGTGGACCGCTGGCTGGCCCTGGCCGAGCAGGCGGGCTATCCGGTGAATGTGGTCCACCTGTCCACCCAGCGGGGCCTGGAGGCCGCCCGGCGGGCCAGAGCCCGGGGCCAGAAGGTGTACCTGGAGACCTGTCCCCAGTACCTCACCATGACCGAGGAGAAGTACCACCTGCCCGGCTTTGAGAGCGCCAAGTACGTCTGCGCGCCCCCTCTGCGGCCTCAGTCCGACGTGGATGCCCTGTGGCAGGCCCTGGAGGGCGGGGAGATCGACACCATCGGCACCGACCACTGCTCCTTCAACTTCCACCCCACCAAGGAGCTGGGGAAGGACGACTTCTCCGCCATCCCCGGCGGCATCCCCGGCGCCGAGCACCGGCCCGCCCTGATGTACACCTACGGGGTGCGCTCCGGCCGGATCACCCCCCATCAGATGATGCTGGCCCTGGCCCAGCACCCCGCCCAGCTTTTCGGCATGTTCCCCCACAAGGGGGCCCTGCAGGTGGGCAGCGACGCCGATATTGTGATTTTCGACCAGGATCACACCTGGCGGATTACCGCCGAAGCCCAGTACCAGCGGGTGGACTACACCCCCTATGAGGGGATGGAGATGGCGGGCCGTACCGACACCGTGCTCCTCAGCGGCCAGGTGGCCGTGGCGGGGGGCAAGGTGGTGGCCGAGGGCCTGGGCCGGTATGTCCACCGGGGCCCCGCCCAGTTCTGGCGGTGAGGGTAGGCGGTGTGCTGCTGGCCTCCGGCCAGGGGAAGCGGTTCGGGTCCAACAAGCTGCTGACGGCGGTGGATGGGGTGCCCCTCTACCGCCGGGCCATGGACACCCTGGCGGGGGCCGGGCTGGACCGGCTGGCGGTGTGCTCCCCCTACGGGGAGATCCTGGCGGCGGGGGAGGAGCTGGGCTTCCTCCCCCTCAGAAACAGCGGCGCGGCGGAGGGAATCTCCGCCTCCGTCCGGCTGGGCCTGTCCGCCATGGAGGATCTGGACGGCGTGCTCTTTTCGGTGAGCGACCAGCCCTATCTGACTACGGATAGTATTATCCGGATGCTGGATGTCTTTTGGGAATTGGAAACCAGCCTGTGCGCCCTGTCCTGGCGGGGCCGGCGGGGGAACCCGGCGGTCTTTCCCCGGGACCTGTTCGGGGAGCTGGCCGCCCTCACCGGCGACGTGGGGGGCGGGGCGGTGATCCGCCGCCACCCGGAGCGGCTGATCCTGGTGGAGGCCGCCTCACCCCGGGAGCTGGCCGACGTGGACACCCCGGCGGACCTGCTCCCATAGCAAAAAACAAGCCCCGCGGCTTTGCCGCGGGGCTTGTCTGATATATGGGGTGAAATCAGCACATGGGCTTGAGGTCGGGGGAGACGATCAGCTCGGCAGCGGTGGCGGCCTGGATCTGCTCCACGGTGAACTCGGGGTTGTACTCCACCAGCTCCAGACCCTTGTCGGTCACGTTGATCACGGCCATCTCGGTGATGATCTTGGTGACGCAGTGCACGGCGGTGTAGGGCAGGGTGCACTTCTTCAGGATCTTGGGGTTGCCCTTGGCGGTGTGCTCCATGGCCACGATGACTTCCTTGGCGCCCACCAGCAGGTCCATGGCGCCGCCCATGCCGGGCATCTTCTTGCCGGGGATGATCCAGTTGGACAGGGAGCCCTCCTCGTCCACTTCCAGGCCGCCCAGGATGGTGGCGTTGACGTGGCCGCCCCGGATGAAGCCGAAGGAGGTGGCGGAGTCAATGTAGCAGCCGAAGGGAGCGGCCTGGGCAGGCTGTCCGCCGGCGTCGGTCTTGTACTTGGGGTCGGCCTCCTCGGCGGAGGGCTTGGCGCCGGTGCCGATGATGCCGTTCTCGGACTGGAGGATAACCTCCACGCCCTCGGGCAGGTAGGCGGGAACCAGGGTGGGCAGGCCGATGCCCAGGTTGACCACGTCGCCGTCCTTCAGCTCCTGAGCCACACGCTTGGCGATAAAGCCCTTGATCTCAGACTTTTCCATTATGCATTCCCTCCATCCACGATGTAGTTGACAAAGGCGCCGGAGGTAACCACGTTCTCAGGCTCGATGTCGCCAATCTCCACCAGGTTGTCCGCCTCGCAGATCACCACGTCGGCGGCGGTGGCCATGACAATGTTGAAGTTGCGGGTGGTGCCCTTGTACCAGACGTTGCCGAACTTGTCCACAGTGTGGCCGTTGATGATGGCAAAGTCGGCGTGAACGGGCTGCATCAGCAGGTACTCCTTGCCGTTGATGGTCTGCTTGCCCATGCACAGCGGGGAGTCCTCCACAATGGTGCCCACGCCGGTGGGGGTGAGCACGCCGCCCAGACCGGCGCCGGCGGCCCGGATCATCTCGGCCAGGGAGCCCTGGGGCACCAGATCCACCTGCAGGGTCTTTTCCACCATGCCCTGGGTGCCCACGTCGGGGGTCATGCCCACGTGGGTGGCGATGACACGCTTGACCTGCTTGTTGTGGACCAGCTTGGCCATGCCGTAATACTCCTCGCCGTGGGGGCCGGTGGCCATGCCGCAGTCGTTGCCGATGATGGTCAGGTCCTTGGTGCCCTTCTTGGCCAGGGCCTCGATCACCTTATGGGCGCTGCCGCAGCCCAGGAAGCCGCCGAACATGATGGTGGCGCCGTCGGGGATCATGTTCACCGCTTCCTCAATGGAAATTACCTTGTTGCGCACGATTGTTACCCTCCTGTATGTAAAATAAGGGGATTCAGGGAAGGCGTGCCGGAGAGCGTCCGGCACTCCTTGTTATAATTTTAACACTTTTCGAAGATGGTGGCAACACCCATGCCGCCGCCGATGCACAGGGTGGCCAGACCGCGCTTGGCGTCGGACCGTTTCTGCATCTCGTGGAGCAGGGTGACAATGATGCGGGCGCCGGAGCAGCCCACGGGGTGGCCGATGGAAATGGCGCCGCCGTTGACGTTGACCTTGCTCATGTCGAAGCCCAGCTCACGGGCCACGGCGATGGATTGGGCGGCAAAGGCCTCGTTGGCCTCCACCAGATCCATATCCTCGATCTTCAGGCCGGCCTTGGCCATGGCCTGACGGGAGGCGGGCACGGGGCCCACGCCCATGATCTTGGGATCCACGCCGCCCTGGCCCCAGCTCACCAGCTTGGCCATGGGCTTCAGGCCGTACTTGGCAACGGCCTCGCCGGAGGCCAGCACGATGGCGGCGGCGCCGTCGTTGATGCCGGAGGCGTTGGCGGCGGTGACCCGCTGCACGTGCTGTTTGGCGTCGGCCTCATGGACCTGGGTGACGTCAAAGGTGTGAACGATCTCGTCCTCCACGCCCTCGGGACCCACGGGGAAGGCGCCGCGGAGCTTGGACACGCTCTCCATGGACACGCCGGCCTTGGGGTACTCGTCCACCTTGAACTCCACCATTTCCTTCTTCTTCTTGACCATGACGGGGACGATCTCGTCCACGAACTTGCCGGCGGCCTGGGCGGCCTCGGTCTTATTCTGGGAGGACACGGCAAAGGCGTCCATCTCTTCCCGGGTAATGCCCCACACGTCGGCGATGTTCTCGGCGGTGGTGCCCATATGGTAATTGTTGTAGGCGTCCCACAGGCCGTCCTTGATCATGGTGTCCACCACCTTCTTGTCGCCCATGCGGGCGCCCCAGCGCTCATCGGGCAGGGCGAAGGGGGCGGCGGACATATTCTCGGTGCCGCCGGCAACCACCACCTCGGCGTCGCCGGACAGGATGGCCCGGGCGCCCTCGATGACGGACTTCATACCGGAGCCGCACACCATGCCCACGGTGTAGGCGGGTACGGAGTAGGGCAGGCCGGCCTTTACCCCCACCTGGCGGGCGGGGTTCTGACCCTGAGCGGAGGTAAGGATGCAGCCGAACATCAGCTCGTCCACCTGCTCGGGCTTCACGCCGGCCCGGTTCAGGGCCTCCTTCACCACGACGGCGCCCAGATCCACGGCGGGTACATCCTTCAGACTGCCGCCAAAAGAGCCCACGGCGGTACGGCAGCAGTTGACAACATAGACTTCTTTCATGTACATAGACCTCCAGACGATTTTTAAAATTTTCCCATGCAAAAACACCCTTCGAGCAAGATTATACCTCCGCGTTTACGAAAAATCAACCGCGGGAGCAGGGGATTTTTGGTTATTTCCTGCACGGAGCCGCCAAAGTTTTTCGCCGTGGCATTTTCCTTTTGTCAAAAATGCAAAAAGAGGGCAAAAAGGCGCTCCGCCGTAAAGCGGAGCGCCCAAAGGTGCCGGTTAGCTTTCCATCATCTGGTATTCCGCGTGGGAGGGCAGCATGGTGTCCGGGTCGATGCCGTACTTTTCCAGCACCGCCATGGTGTTTGTCGCGCTCCTCTGGAGGGTGATGGCGATGGTGCGGGTGCTGGCCTGTGTGGCCGCGGCGGCGGGAGCGGTGCCGGAGACCGTCACGCTCTGGTTTTCCTGGGCGGTCTCCACCAGGCGGTAGGTCAGCTGCAGATCGCAGTAGCAGCAGTTTTCCAGCCGCTCCCGGTCCTCCAGCAGATAGCGGCGGCCCAGGTTGCCGGCGGCCAGGTCGGCCCTGACGGCCGCCTCCAGCTCGGGGAGGGCCTCGGCGGGCAGATACTCCTTGAAGTACAGGCCCCGGGATACCCCGTCCCGGTACACGGCGGTGAGCACAGCATCCACCAGCCGGTCGTCCTCCGACAGGCCGGCAAAGTAGGATTGCTCCGACAGGCCGGGGACGTTGAGCAGGGCCTGGAGCATGGCGTCGGGGGAATCGGGGTCGGTCAGGGTCTCGGTGGTCACCGGCAGGTAGTAAGACCGCTCCATGATCGAGCCGTCGGTGAGGATATAGGTCAGGGAGAGGTCCACGCCGTCCTCGGTCTGGACCTGCAGGCCGTCGGCCTCGTCCACCGACCAGGAATTGCCCTGATGGTTGGCGGCCTCCTCCAGCCAGCCCTTCTCCTGGGTAATGCGCTGGTGGAGCTCCACCAGCTGCCCGATCAGCTCCGGGTCCTCCAGGGTGTAGGTGTTCCACCGCAGATCGTCGTCCGGGTAGGAGCGCACGCTGCTCAGGTAGACCCGCTCCACCTGGGCGGCGGCGGGCACCCGGCGCTCAAAGCCGAAGCCGTCCAGCTCCATCAGGCACATGGCGGCGGTGAGCACGGCCAGGAACACAGCGCAGCCCTTCCAGCAGGGCCTGAACACCCAAAAGCTCTTGTGCAGCAGCATGGCGGCCACAAAGTAGCCGAAGGCGCCCCAGAGGAGCATCCACGCCAGCAGGATCCAGGCGCTGCGGGGCAGCAAAGAGGAGAAGATGTTGTCAAACAGGCTGCCCAGGGTGATGGAGCAGCAGAAGGCCACCCCGTACTGGAACACGGGCTTTACCCAGCCCACGCTGACCACATCGCCGGCGCTCTCCAGCTGCCGGCGGCGGTACACCACCAGAGCCAGCCCGGCGAAGGCCACCCCCACCAGGGCCAGCAGGAACACATAGCCCAGGCCGGAGAAGTAGGCGCTGTTGGTCCCCGCTTCCCCGTATTCGATGCCGGTGTGCTGGCCCAGGTACAAGATGGGGGTGAGCCAGGTGGCCACATCTTCCATCCAGGCGGCGCCGGTAAAGCCGAAGAGGAACCGGCTGGCCATGTCCTGCAGCAGGTAGCACAGCCCGGCGGCCAGGATGTTCAGGATGCCGTAAAAGGCGGGCAGGGCCAGAATGTGGCCGGTGAACATGGCGCAGAACACGGCGAAGGAGTAGAAGAACAGATTGAGCAGGCAGGTCACCACCAGCCAGGTGAACAGGCTGCTGAACACCAGGATGCCGAAGGCGGCCTCCACCGCCACCGACAGCAGGAACACCGCCAGGTTGGGGACGATCAGGAAGGCCAGGCCCGACAGGTAGTTGGTGAGAAACAGCCCCTCCCGCCGCAGGGGCAGGGTGTGGAGAAACCCGGCGGAGCGGCTGGAGTAGAGGTAGGAAAACACCGCCATGGCGGCCAGGATGCCAAAGACCAGGGAGAAAAAGACGGCGGCGCCAAGGTAGCCGCTGCAGTATTCCAGCGGGAGCATCCGGGCCTGCCCCCGGCCCATGTACTCCCCGTTGACCAGCACGTTCACCGGCAGCAGCATCAGCCACAGAAAGCCGTACAGCCCCCAGATGGGCCAGAACCGGGACAGGTTCTTGCGGAAGAGGGTGAAATTAAAGTACAATGTCGCGGACCGCATAGTCCTCACCTCCCAGCTCATAGATAAAGATCTCCTCCAGCGTCAGGGGCAGGGCCTCCAGCAGAATGGGGGCCAGCACAGCCAGCCGGTTGGTGACCTCGGTGGCGTTGCCCCGGACAATGAGGGTGTGGATGCGCCCCACCTGGGACACGTGGAGGACCTCCAGACCCTCCGGCAGCTGGGGCATCTCCCGCTCCTGGAACACCACCTGCATTTTCACCAGGTTCTCCTGCAGATCGGTGAGGGAGCGCTCGATGAGCACCTTGCCGTGGGACAAAATCCCCACGTGGTCGCACACGTCCTCCAGCTCCCGCAGGTTGTGGGAGGACACCAGCACCGTGGTGCCGTGTTCGGCCACGTCCCCCATCAGCAGGCTCCACACCTGCCGGCGCATCACCGGATCCAGGCCGTCCACCGGCTCGTCCAGCACCAGCACCTCCGGCCGGCAGCACAGGGCCAGCCAGAAGGCGGCCTGCTTCTGCATACCCTTGGACAGGCGGCGGATGGCCTGCTTTTCATTGACGGTGGAGAACACGTCCTTCAGCGCCTCGTACCGCCCCTGGTCGAACCGGGGGTAAAAGCCCTTGTAAAAGCGCATCATGTCCCGGGTGGAGGCCGACAGGAAGTAGTACAGCTCGTCGGGAATGTTGGCGATGCGGGCCTTGGCCGCCGGATTTTCATAGATGGGGTTGCCCTCCAGCAGCACCAAGCCCGAATCCTGCCGGTAGATGCCGGTGACGTGCCGCAGCAGGGTGGACTTGCCCGCCCCGTTGGGGCCCACCAGCCCGTAGATGGACCCACGGGGGACCGTCATGGTCAGCCCGTCCAGGGCCCGGAACCCGTCAAAGCTTTTGACCAGGTTTTTGGCTTCGATCATTGCCCTCTCTCCTCTCTGGCTGTCCTGCGTCCGGCGGCCTCCTCCAGCCGCCGGGCCAGCTCCTCCGCCGTCATGCCCAGAAACAGAAGTTCCGCCGCCGAGGCGTCAAACTGCTTGAGCAGCCCCTCCCGCCGGGCGGCGTTCACGTCGGCCTGGGGGGAGGCGAAGGAGCCCTTGCCCGCCACGGTGTAGAGGTAGCCCTCCCGCTCCAGGGCCTCGTAGGCCCGCTGGATGGTGTTGGGATTGATGGCCAGGGAGGAGGCCAGCGCCCGCACCGAGGGCAGCTTATCCCCCGCCTGCAGGGCCCCCGTCACCACCAGATGCCGCAGGCCGTCCTTCACCTGTTCGTAAATGGGCCGGGCGTCCCGGTAATTGAGTTGGATCATGGTTCCGTCTCCTTTCGGAAACTGTATGATGTGAAGTAGTACAGTCAGTATACGCATTGGGCCGGGGAAAGTCTTTAATTATTTCTGACGTTTTCCTGTCGGTTTTGGAATTCCCCGTAAAACGGCAAATTTCCAGTGACAAGGCAGGCGGGAGGGGTTATAATACATACAATAAACACAAAACACAGAAAGAGGGGGAGTATATGCGGGAGGAAGCCTGGCAGGACTATCTGGACTGCGTGGGGGAGCTGCTGGCCTCTCCCCAGGTGCAGGCCATGCGGGACATCCGCCACCACCCGGGGGTAAGCTGCTATGAGCACAGCGTATTTGTCTCTTACACCGCCTTCCGGCTGGCGGAGCGGTGGGGGGGCGACCGGCGGGCGGCGGCCCGGGGGGGCCTGCTCCACGACCTGTACCTCTACGACCCCAAAAGCCTGCCCTCCTACAGCCAGTGCTTTGCCCACCCCATCGCCGCCCTGCGCAACGCCGCGGACCTGTGCGGGGGCCTGGAGCCGGCGGAGGCCGACGCCATCCGGGCCCACATGTGGCCCATGGCCCGCCACATGCCCCACTGCCGGGAGGCGGCCGCGGTGTGCCTGGCCGACAAGCTGTGCGCCACGGCGGAGGTGCTGGGCTTTTGGCGGAGCGCCCGGCTGCGGCGGATGGCCCTGGCCATGCGTCCGGCGGCGGTGCACATTCGGTAAAGAAGGGGCAAAAATTTCCCCGGAAATTGTGGAAGGACACAAAGCGGGAAAAATAGTCTGGTTTTTTTGAAAAATCCAATGCTTTTTTCCCCGACCTTTGCTATAATCTGAACAGATGGTAAATCTTTAATCTGAGGTGAAGCCAACTATGAGCGCAACTGGAGCGGTAATTTTTCTGCCCAGAGAGGGAAACGGCGCCTCGGTCATGCTGCAGGAGCTGCTGTTCGACCCTGCCGCCCGCTGGCTGGCCCAGTCCCTGAGCGACGCGGGGGTGGAGCGGTTCTTCGTGGTCTGCCACAGCGACGACCAGGAGAAGGCCCAGGCCTGCTTCCCGGAGGGGACGGAGTTCGTCACCGGCGTCAGCCAGGACGCGGTGGAGCAGCTGGTGGGCTTTCTGGCCACCCTGGAGGGCAAGGCGGTGGTGATCACCCGCCCGGTGCTGCTGGACTGGCAGGAGGCCAGGCAGCTGGTGACCGAGCCCAACGTCAGCTCCATGGACGACAAGGACACCGGAGTGTACCGGGTGGACGCCGAGGCCCTGGCCGCCGCCCTGGGGGACGGCGTGGGGCTGGAGGACGCCCTGAAGGAAAACGGCGACAAGCTGGGGGGCCGCAGCGTGTGGTTCCAGGGGCGGTACGCCCTCCGCTCCGGCTGGGCCGGCCGGATGGAGGCCGAGATGACGGTGCGCCAGTACGGCGCGCTGCGGCTGATGCGCTCCGGCGTGCGGGTGATGGACCCCAACGCCTGCTATGTGGGGCCCCAGGTCCAGGTGGGGGAGGGCACCGTGCTCCTCCCCGGCACCATTCTCCGGGGCAGGACCGTCATCGGCAAAAACTGTGAGATCGGGCCCAACAGCATGGTGCGGGACTGCACTGTGGGGGAGGGCGTGAGCATCAACGCCTCCCAGCTCAACGAGAGCACGGTGGAGGAGGGCGCCACCGTGGGTCCCTTCGCTTACATCCGGCCGGGCTGCCATGTGGGGCCCCATGTGAAGGTGGGCGACTTTGTGGAGCTGAAGAACTCCACCATCGGGGAGGGTACCAAGATCTCCCACCTGACCTACGTGGGGGACTCCGACGTGGGCGGCCACGTCAACTTCGGCTGCGGCACCGTGACGGTGAACTACGACGGCGCCCAGAAGTACCGCACCACCATCGGGGACAACGCCTTTATCGGCTGCAACACCAACCTGGTGGCCCCGGTGAAGGTGGGGGAGGGGGCGTACACCGCCGCCGGCTCCACCATTACCGACGAGGTGCCCGCCGACTCCCTGGCCATCGCCCGTACCCGGCAGACCGTGAAAAAGCAGTGGGCCGCCAAGCGCCGGGCCCGCAGAAGGTAAACTCATCCCTCTGGGGTGGAAATATAGAGATTTACGTGAGAGGATGTTTGAAGACATGATTGCACACGGTAAGGACATCAAGATCTTTTCCGGCAATTCCAACCGCGCTCTGGCCGACGCCATCTGCAAGGAGATGGGTATGGAGCTGGGCAACGCCGAGGTGGGCGCCTTCTCCGATGGAGAGAACTTTGTCTCCATTTACGAGACCGTCCGCGGCTCCGACGTGTTCGTGGTCCAGTCCACCAGCTCCCCGGTCAACGACAACCTGATGGAGCTGCTCATCATGATCGATGCCCTGAAGCGGGCCTCCGCCGGCCGGATCACCGCCGTAATCCCCTACTTCGGCTACGCCCGTCAGGACCGCAAGACCAAGCCCCGGGATCCCATCTCCGCCAAGCTGGTGGCCAACCTGATCACCCGGGCCGGCGCCGACCGGGTGCTGACCATGGACCTGCACGCCAACCAGATCCAGGGCTTCTTTGACATCCCTGTGGATAACCTGCTGGGCAACCCCATCTTCACCAACTACCTCCACGACCGCTTTGCCGGCCAGGAGGAGGACGTGATCGTGGTCTCCCCCGACGTGGGCTCCGTGGCCCGGGCCCGGGCCTTTGCCCAGAAGCTGGGCATGGGTCTGGCCATCGTGGATAAGCGCCGCCAGAAGGCCAACTCCTCCGAGGTCATGAACATCATCGGCGACGTCCGGGGCAAGAAGGTCATCCTCTTCGACGACATGGTGGATACCGCCGGCTCCCTGTGCGGCGCGGCCCAGGCCCTGGTGGAGCTGGGCGGCGCCACTGACGTGATCGCCTGCGCCAGCCACGGCGTGCTCTCCGGCCCCGCCGTGGAGCGCATCCAGAAGAGCGTCATCAAGGAGCTCTACTTCCTGGACACCGTGCCCGCCAAGAAGGGCGTTTCCTGCGACAAAATCAAGTACCTCTCCGTGGCCCACCTGTTTGCCGAGGCCATTGAGCGTATCTACGAAGAAGTGTCCGTTTCCAAGCTGTTTGTGTAAGCGGATACAACCATACCGGGCAAAGGCGGGGGCGTTCCCCCGCCTTTGCCTGCGTTTGAAGGAGAATTTATGCTGTTTGGAAGGAACAAGACCTCCGGGGTGGAGTGGCTGCTGGTGGGCCTGGGCAACCCGGGGGACAAGTATGACAACACCCGGCACAATGTGGGCTTTGCCGCCATCGACCAGCTGGCCGAGGAGCTGCGGGTGCCGGTGCAGAAGCTGAAATACCGCTCACTCACCCAGACCGTGGAGCTGGGGGGCGCCAAGGTGCTGCTGATGAAGCCCATCACCTATATGAACCTGTCCGGCGAGGCGGTGGGGGAGGCGGCCCGGTTTTTCAAAATCCCAGCCGACCACGTGCTGGTGCTCTCCGACGATGTCTCCCTCCCCGTGGGCAAGCTGCGCATCCGCAAGGGCGGCTCCGCCGGAGGCCACAACGGCCTGAAGAGCATCATCCAGCACCTGGGCACCGACCAGTTCCCCCGGGTGAAGATCGGCGTGGGGGAGAAGCCTCACCCCGACTACGACATGGCCGACTGGGTGCTGGGGAAATTTGCCGGCGAGGACCTGAAAACCATAACCCAGGCCATCCAGCGGGCGGGAAAGGCGGCGGAGTGCTATATCCATGACGGCCCCGACCAGGCCATGAACCGCTTCAACGGCTGAGGGACTGTTGCCAAATCGTAACTTGCTTTTTCCGCTCCACCCGGTTAGCATGGGAAAAGCGGGGCCTGTGTCCCGCTTTCTTTACTGTATCCAGGCGGGAGGGAAGAGCCATGGCCAAGCGCAGACAGTTTTACCAGCTGAGCCCGGTGTGCTACCGCGTCTCCCTGTGGAAGGAGGGGCTGCGGAAATCCCTGGCCGACCGGCGGTCCGGGTTTCGGGCCGCGGAGCTGCGGCAGGAGGAATCCCTGCCCGTCATTGTGAAAAGCCACCGCTCCCCCGTGCTGCGGCGGCTGGAGGGGGTGGACATGGCCCTCCAGCAGAGCAAGCGGGTCAACCTGGCCCTGGCCGCCGGGTACATCGACGGCGTGGTGATCCGGCCGGGGGAGAGCTTCTCCTTCTGGCGGCTGGTGGGGGACCCCACCGCCAGGCGGGGGTTTGGCCCCGGCCTGACCATTGCCAGCGGCTGGGTGGGCACCGGCGTGGGAGGCGGGCTGTGCCAGGCGGGCAACCTGCTCCACTACCTGGTGCTCCACAGCCCCCTGACGGTGACCGAGCTCCACCACCACTCCGACGCCCTCTTTCCCGACGACCGGCGGCGGGTGCCCTTCGGCACCGGCACCTCCATTTTTTATCCCCACATTGACTACCGCTTCCGCAATGACACCGGCCAGACGGTGCAGCTGCGGCTGTGGCTGGAGGAGGACGACCTGTGCGGCGAGCTGCGCAGCCAGACCCCCTTCCCCCTGCGCTACCGCCTGCGGGAGGAGGACAGCCACTACGTAAAGGAGGGGGCGGACTACTACCGGGTCAGCCGGGTGTACCGGCTCACCCTGAACGGGGCCGGGGAGCAGGTAAACCGGGAACTGCTGCTGGACAACCACTCCAAGGTGCTCTTTGACCCCGCCCTCATCCCCCCGGACCAGCTGCGGGAGGAGACTCCATGACCGGGCCCCTGCTGGAGCGGGTGCGGGCCAACAGCATGACCCTGGGGGACCGGCCCGCCCTGACGGCGGGGGCGGACGTGATCCGCTGGCGGGAGCTGTGGCCCATGGCGCAGAGCCTGGCCGCCCGCCTGCGGCAGGCGGGGGAGGGGCCGGTGGCCCTGTCCGGCAGTCCGGACCAGGTGTGGCGTCCGGCGGCCTTTCTGGCCTGCCTCATTGCCGGGCGGCCCTACCTGCCCCTGGACCCCGGCCTGCCCCTCCGGCGGCAGCGGGAGCTGGCGGCGGGGCTGGGGGCCCAGTGGCTGGAGGAGGGGGAGGCCCTGGCGGGCTTTGCCGCCGGCCGGAGCTGTTCCCCGGCGGAGGACGGGGAGCGGCTGGCCTACCTCCTGTTTACCTCCGGCACCACCGACGCCCCCAAGCCAGTGGGCATCAGCCTGCGCAACCTGGAGTCCTTCCTCCGCTGGGCGGTCACCCTGCCCGGCCTGGCGGACAGCGCCGGGGAGACGGCAGTGGGCCAGGCGGCCTGGTCCTTCGACCTGTCGGTGGCTGACCTGTACCTGGCCCTGGTCCGGGGGGGCACCCATGTGGCCCTGACGGAGGAGGAAAAGGGGGACTACCCCGCCCTGCTCCGCCGGCTGGAGGCCTGCGACGCCGCCCTGCTGGTGACCACCCCCACCTTCCTGCGGCTGTGCCTGGCCGAGCCCGGCTTTTCCCCGGCCCGGCTGCCCGGCCTGCGGACGGTGTTCTCCTGCGGGGAGGCCCTGCCCCCCGCCGCCGCCCGGCGGCTGCTGGACCGCTTCCCCGGCTGCACCCTGCTCAACGCCTACGGCCCCACCGAGGCCGCCTGTGCCGTCACCGCCGTTCCCATTACCCGGGACATGTGCGCCGGTCCCCTGCCCGTCGGCCGGTGGGGGGAAGGGGCGGTGTCGGTGACTTTGGAGGAGGGGGAGCTGATCCTGTCCGGGGAGAGCGTGGCCCCCGCCTTTGGGGGGCGCTATGCCACCGGCGACCTGGGCTATGTGAAAGAGGGGCTGCTGTACTGGGCGGGCCGGAAAGATCATCAGCTGAAGTACAAGGGCTACCGCATCGAGCCCGCCGAGATCGAGGGCACCCTGGAGTCCCTGCCCGGCGTGGAGCGGGCGGCGGTGCTCCCCCGCCGGGGCCCCGGCGGAGAGGTGCGGGGCCTGACCGCCGTAGTGGAGGGCTCCGCCCCCGTGGAGGAGCTTCGGACGGGCCTGGCCCGGCTGCTGCCCCCCTGCAAATGCCCCGGCCGGTGGGTGACTATGGACCGCATCCCCCTGACCCCCAACGGAAAATGCGACCGGAAACGGCTGGAGGAGATGATACAATGAACCTGGAGGATTCTGTCCGGGCCCTGCTGGTCCAGGCCTGCGGGACCCAGCGGGTCCTGCAGCCCGGCGCCGACCTGCTGGAGGAGGAGCTGCTGGACTCCCTGGCCTTCATCGAGCTGCTGGAGGGCCTGGAGGACCTGGGGATCATCCTCCAGCCCACCCGCATTCCCAAAGACCGGTTCCGCACCGTGGACAGCATCCTGGCCCTGGTGCGGGAGTACGCCGGGTAGCCCCCGGGCCCACCGACGTGGGTCCCTACGTCTGTGACTTCCATATTTTTCTATTTAATTTGAGGTGTGCCATGAAACAACTGCTCTCCGCCCTGGGGGACATCCCCGAATACCGCGCCCTGACGGCGGCCGTGGACAACGGCGGCTGTCCGGTGGCCTTTTCCGGCCTGTCGGCGGTCCACCGGGCCCACTTTGCCGCCGGGCTCCACCAGGAGCTGGAGCGGCCGGTGGTGGTGGTGTGCGCCGACGAGGGGGAGGCCCAGCGGATGGAGCAGGATCTGGCCGCCCTGGCCGGGGAAAAGGTGACCACGCTGTCCGCCCGGGAGTTCACCTTCCACAACGCCGCCGTGGCGTCCCGGCAGTACGAGCACCGGCGGCTTTCCGTGCTCCGGGCGCTGGCGGCGGGGGAGTGCCCCCTGCTGGTGTGTACGGTGGAGGCCATCCTCCAGCGCACCATCCCCAAGACCCTGCTGACCCAGGCGGCCCAGGTGCTACGCATGGGGGAGCGCCACGACCTGAACGAGGTGGCGGACACCCTGGCCGCCGCCGGATACACCCGCTGCCAGCAGGTGGAGGGGGTGGGCCAGTTTGCCCTGCGGGGGGGCATCCTGGACTTTTTCTCCCCCGCCCACCCCAAGCCGGTGCGGGTGGAGTTCTTTGGCGACGAGATCGACGCCATGGGCCTCTTTGACCCGGACACCCAGCGGCGCATCGAGAATATCAGCGAGGCTGAACTGCTGCCCGCCGCCGAGGTGCTTCCCCAGTTTGCCCCGGGGGGCTTCGGCGGCCTGCTGGAGCTGCTGGACGGCCTTATTTCCCGGGTGCGGAAGCGGAAGGGGAGCGACAAGCTGCTGACCACCCTGGAGGAGGACCGGGAGAAGCTGGCCCAGGGGCTGAGCTTTCCCGCCATGGACCGCTATCTGGAACTCATCTACCCCCAGATGGCCACGGCGGCCGACTACTTCCCGGAGGACGCCATTGTGGTGCTCAGCGAGAGCCCCCGGGTGGCCGAGCGGGGGAAAAACTACCTGTGGCAGCTGGAGGAGGACGCCAAGACCCTGCTGGAGCGGGGAGAGCTGGCGGGGGAGCTGGCCCGGCTGGCCCGCACCCCGGAGGAGCTGTGGCAGGTTCTGGACCGGTGGCCGGTGTGCTGCCTGGACGCCTTTGCCTCCGCCCAGTGTCCCCTGCGGCCCAGGACGGTGCTCAACCTGCTGGCCAAGCAGCTGCCCTCCTACGGGGCCAGTTTGGAGACCGCCGTGTCGGATCTGGCCCACTATGTCTCCGAGGGGTTCCGCACCGTGGTGCTGGTGAGCAGCGAGCAGCGGGCCCTGAATCTCCAGTCCCTGCTGCGGGAGCAGAAGATGACCACCGCCGTGGACTTCCAGCTCCACGACCTGCCCGCCTACGGCAAGGCGGTGATCGCCGTGGGGGGCGTCTCCGCGGGCATGGAGTACCCGGTGGGCCGGCTGGCGGTGCTCACCGAGGGCCAGTCCGCCCTGGGGAAGAAGCGCAAGAGCAAGCCGGTGACCAACCGGCAGAAGCTGGGCTCCTACGCCGACCTGTCCCCGGGAGACCTGGTGGTCCACGAGCACCACGGGGTGGGCCGGTTCCTGGAGATGACCAAGATGACGGTGGACGGGGTGGAAAAGGATTTTGTGAAAATCGCCTACGCCGGCACCGACGTGCTCTACGTTCCCGCCACCCAGCTGGATCTGGTGAGCAAGTATATCGGCTCCGGGGAGGACGCCCAGGAGACCAAGAAGCTCTCCAAGCTGGGAGGCACCGACTGGGAGAAGGCCAAGACCCGGGCCAAGAAGGCGGTGAAGGACCTGGCCAGGGGGCTCATTCAGCTCTACGCCCAGCGGCAGCGGCAGCCCGGCTTCGCCTTTTCCCCCGACTCGGCCTGGATGAAGGAGTTCGAGGACCAGTTTGAGTACGCCGAGACCGACGACCAGCTGCGGTGCATCGCCGAGATCAAGGGGGACATGGAGCAGCCCCGGCCCATGGACCGGCTGCTGTGCGGCGACGTGGGCTACGGCAAGACCGAGGTGGCCTTCCGGGCCATTATGAAGTGCGTGCTGGACGGCAAGCAGGCCGCCATCCTGGTGCCCACCACCGTGCTGGCCCGGCAGCACTATCTGTCCGCCAAGCAGCGGTTTGCCAAGTACCCGGTGGAGATCGACGTGGTGAGCCGCTTCCGCACCCCCGCCCAGATGAAGGAGACCCTGCGGAAGCTGGAGCAGGGGGGCATCGACCTCTTGATCGGCACCCACCGGCTGTTCCAGAAGGACGTGAAATTCAAGGACCTGGGCCTGCTGGTCATCGACGAGGAGCAGCGCTTCGGCGTCCAGCACAAGGAGAAGCTGAAGGAGCTCTCCAAACAGGTGGACGTGCTCACCCTGTCCGCCACCCCCATTCCCCGCACCCTGAATATGGCCCTCAGCGGCATCCGGGATATGTCCACTCTGGAGGAGCCCCCTCTGGACCGGCAGCCGGTGCAGACCTATGTGCTGGAGCACGACTGGGGGGTGCTGATGGACGCCGCCCGCCGGGAGCTGGAGCGGGGCGGCCAGGTCTACTACCTCCACAACCGGGTGGAGACCATCACCCGCACCGCCGCCCGGATCAAGGAGATGCTGGGGGAGGACGTGGAGGTGGCGGTGGCCCACGGCAAGATGAGCCAGGAGGAATTGAACGAGGTCATGACCCGCATGAGCGGGGGGGAGGTGGACGTGCTGGTGTGCACCACCATCATCGAAACCGGCATCGACATCGCCAACGCCAATACCCTCATCATCGAGGACGCTGACAAGATGGGCCTGGCCCAGCTCCACCAGATCCGGGGCCGGGTGGGCCGGTCCACCCGCCGGGCCTACGCCTATCTCACCTACCGCCGGGGGAAGGTGCTGACCGAGGTGGCCTCCAAGCGGCTGGGGGCCATCCGGGAGTTTGCCGAGTTCGGCTCCGGCTTCAAGATCGCCATGCGGGATTTGGAGATCCGGGGGGCGGGCAACGTGCTGGGCCCCGAGCAGAGCGGCTTTCTGCTCAGCGTGGGCTACGACATGTACCTCAAGCTGCTGGAGGAGGCGGTGCTGGAGGAGCGGGGGGAAAAGCCCCAGCGGCCTACCGAGTGCGCCGCCGACCTCACCGTGGCCGCTTCCATCCCCGACCGGTACGTGCCCTCCCCCGAGCAGCGGATGGACCTGTACCGCCGCATTGCCGCCATCCGCTCCGAGGCCGACGCCGACGAGCTGATGGATGAGCTCATCGACCGCTACGGCGACCCGCCCCGGACGGTGAACAACCTCATTTCGGTGGCCCTCCTCCGGGCGGACGCCGCCGCCAACGGCATCTCCCAGATTGACCAGAAGGGCACCAATTTGAATTTCTACCTGGACGGCTTCGACCTCCAGCGGGTGAGCGCCCTGTGCGGCCTGGACAAGTACCGGTCCCGGCTGCTGTTCTCCGCCGGGGAGAAGCCTTACCTGTCCCTCCGGCTGAAAAAGGGGGAGGATGCCCTGAAATTCGGCCGCAGGCTGGTGGAGGACTACGCCAAAACCGCCCCCGCCGCGGCGGAGTGAAATGTGAAATTTCAATGAATGGGAACCGGTACTTCTTGCCTGAACTGGGGAAATAGTGTACACTGTACCCTGCTGAACGCAAATAAGGAGGATTTGGAACGATGAATTGGAAGCAACTCCTGTGCGCGGGTCTGTCCGGCGCGCTGCTGCTGGGGGCCCTGTCCGGCTGCTCCGACCAGCCCGCCGACCCCACCCC
>NZ_NFIQ01000039.1 GCF_002159455.1 Flavonifractor sp. An306 | reverse complement strand
TAAAAGTGGACGGTGCAACGCTGGTACTTTGCTTCGGGGAACACTTCTCCCACAGCCTCCAGCATACCAAGGCACTTGTCTCCAACCACCAGCTTGACCCCGTCCAAGCCACGGCCACGCAGCCACTGGAAGAAGCTGACCCAGCTGGCCTTGTCCTCTTTCATACCCTCAGCGGCACCCAGAACCTCACGGTATCCGTCCTCATTGACTGCAATCGCCACCAGAATGGCCACATTTTCAAACTCTCCGCCCCAGTTGCGGCGCAAATATATCCCATCCACATAGACATACGGGTACCGTCCACCTTGCAAAGGACGATTCCGCCAATCCTCAATGCGGACATACGCTTTCTTGTTTAGCTCACTGATGGTGGAGGGAGACACCTTGCTGCCCCACAGAGCTTCTGTAATGTCCTCCACACGCCGGACGGATACACCTGCCAGGTACATCTCAATGAGAGCCTCTTCCACGCTGCTCTCCCGGCGGCGGTACCGCTCAATAATGGCGGTCTCAAAGGAGATCCCCTTGAGTTTGGGAACCTTGAGGGTGACGTCCCCGGAAGTGGTAGTGAGATTACGGCTGTAATGGCCGCTGCGGTAGCCCTGGCGCTGCTCATTGCGCTCGTACCGGGCCGCCTGGGTCAGTTTCTCCGCCTCGGCCTCCAGCAGCTCATTGAGGGTTTCCTCTACGCTACCTCGAACCAGCTCCTTGAGCTGGCCCTTGATAACTTCTTCGTTTAGCTGTACAATCTTCTCGGACATGGTTTGCTGTCTCCTTTCAGAATGGTGTGTCGCGACTTCATTCTACCAGAGTTCTGCAAACCATGTCTCTTCTCATCCTTTTTTCAATTTGCGAAAATTATTGTACCTTATCCCCATGTTCCACATCCTCTCTTGTTACAGCGTCCTGGTAACAGGCAAAAAAATTGGGATCAAACCAGCAAGGCCTTGTGTCTCAAGAGCCTCCTTGATTTGATCCCAACTATAACACTTTTCTCAATGAAAAATGTCGGGTGGGGAAAGCGGTGATCTCGTGCGTATTGAAGCAACATAGCCTTTTGATTTTGGATGGAATTTGACAAATCCTCTTTGCCGTTTTTCTTCTCATCCTTGGTGTCCTCTACGGACAATCTGCAATAAAGTGCTGTGATTTTGTCGGTTGCCCTTAACATTTCGTTATCCTCCTTTGGTTGGGCAACTGTCTGTACAGGATTGGAATGGTTGTTTATATCAAGAGAGGTGTCGCTATTCATTCGCCATCCTCCGTGATATCAGATTCATCATCGGCAGCGTTCTGCTCCATAATGCGTTTGAGCTTTTTATCAAGAGTTTCCGTGCCCTCGTAGCTGCCTGTAACTGTGTATTCTGCGCCGCCGATTTCATCCACGATTGTCACTTCGGGCAACCAAAAGGCAGACGGATTTTTTACAACGATGTTACCGTTTTCATCAAACTTGATGTCACGCTTTGGTGCATCATCGGGGCGAGGCTCGACCTTGGCATACGGGTCGGGATTGGAGAAGTAGTATTCGGGAACTTTCTCGTTATGCTCTCCACTCGCAATCTGTTCCTCAAAAATCATATCATCTATTTCTTCGGGAGTAAGCTCACGGGCTTCTTCCTCTGTTCGTTTCTCATCCATCCTGTCGAGCCTCCTTTTCTTTCATTCACTTCAATTCGATTTATTCAAAGAATTGTTGGGATTGCAAGTACCGCAGGTGTAGCTGTACACTGCGATGTTTTACAAAATATAGCGTTGCCGATTTGGTGGAAAATGAAAATCTTCAATTTGCTTACAAAAGGTCAAAACAAACTTTGCAAGCAGTGCACATGTGTACACACATCGTGCGTTTTGCAAATTTCAGCGAAGCTGATTTTTGCAAAAGCTTGTTGGGAAGCATCCCAAACCCTTTGACGATTTTTTCAAAATCGGCTACGCTCCTGCGGAGCTGACATCACTTCAGATGGGAGAGAGAAAGCAGAATTTTTTTAATGCCTTCGTAAATTTCCTCTTGATTCTTTTTGATTTCTTCAATGTCAGCTTCGTAGATGTTACCCGTTGTGTTGAGCTGTTTGGCAATCTGGTTTTCGCTGTTGGATATTCGTTTCATTTTGGAAGTCAGCTCACGGAGTTCAGGCATATCCAGATTCACAACATATCCGTCGATTGCCATTTTGCGGAGATAGGCACTCATGTTCTCCGTTCCCATCTGTGCCATTTTCTGTTTTATCAGGTTAAGCTCTTTTTCGTCTACAAAAAACTTGACTTGTATTGGTCGCTTCCGGTTTCTGTTATCTGGCATAAGAGGAAAACTCCTTGTTATTTTTGCAGAGTATTTTAATCTACTCAAAATTGAAATAATCGTTTATCGAGAATCCATTATTCTATGTACTTCTATAAAATCATGTAGAGAATATGTATATAAACTCTTGCTCAGAAATCTTCATTTTTGCGATAAAACTCGCATAATCCCACACGTCCATAGGAATTTTTAATCCATGCTTGGTGATGCTGATATCGTCACGCGGAGTAACATTTGCCTCATAGGTAGAGCCACGATTCATCCATAATTTTAGATCGCCAGAGCCTTCTGCTTCGGGATAGAGATAGTAGCCAGCTTTAGCATCAAAACGGAACATATAGGCAAGTACCTGTAAATAGTCTCGATTGCCAATGTTGTCAATCGGCTTGTACTTGGCGTCTGCAATGACTCGAGCCTCGCTATTTCGGCTAATGAAATCGGGATAAATAAGTCCGACATTTCTATTGAACAGTCTTTGAGCACCTTTGCCGCTCTTGTTCATCGGATGATAGAAGATGTCCTCAACAAGCGAGTTGATGTACTCCTCCCATAGCCATGCACCGTCAAACAGTATACCGTATATCTGTCTCGACCCCGAACCGATTTGATGCTTTTGATGCCGAAGAATCAAGAGGCACAATCTCTGCAAAGCAAGATATTCCCTGAAATAAGCATGGCGGACAGTATTCTTTTTGTTCTGCTCAATGATTTTCTGTCGGTCATAAGGCTCATATCCCGGAGTTGCATCTATTACGAGCTTTACCTCGTCTTTCACCTTGATAAGGAGATTGTTTCCGTAAGGCTTTCTCTTGATAAATTCTATGGTGTGTCGCACCAGTTCCATCAGACTGTTATCAAAAGAAAACTCACGCTGGCTATATGCAACATTCCCTATAAATGGAATGTTCTTCTCTATATGCCTTGCGACATCAATAGTGCCTTTTACATGCGCATCATTGTATCTGTGACAGATATACTTCTTGAACAAACCTTTCCTCATGGCCGTCTTGAGGTAATACGGAAACAGGAATAGCAAGAAATTAAACAGACGATTATCCTGATTGGCATCAGACTCCAAGTCTACGATGTTTGGAAAGTCCAGAACTTTGTCCAAAAGATATTGGAAAAAGTAATCCTCTCCCTCTCCACAGAAGCGGGACTCGATAATAAGACGCTCATCACCGCAACCAAGAACCCCCATCACATTGCCAGAGCGATAGGTGTCATTGACACTTTGCAGAATCATCTGATCTCGTGAAATATCCTCTGCGTCCTTTACGATTTCGGGAAATATGAATACACCTTCGTGCTCAAGCTGCTCCAATGTTTTGTCTGCAATTTTGCCGACCAACTTTCCAATGTGAGAAAATACATCTTTTTTCTGCTGCGAATTATCCTTAATCTTGAGCAACTTCATCCGCATCACCTCTGGTAGGTTTCTGATAACCGTATGCTTTTGCGAATTGATTCATAAGGCCATCCTCATCGTACATTCCCTGAATGTATTCCTGTAGGAGCGGCTGTAGGTAATCTGTCCAAAGCTGGTCAAAGTCAAGTGTTTTCAGCTTCAGGAAGTAAGATGCACCGATTTGATAATTATCGTTCAAGTCCTCAACACCCGCAATCTCTTTGTTGAGAGCAGCCATTCTTCTAATTGCTTCGGACTCCAATTCCTCGTTTTCTAACAATGCAAGCATTTCGAGACGCTCATCCGCTTTGAGTTCCACGAAACGAAAACGACGGCGCATAGCAAAATCAAAGCTGTCTACAGAACGGTCGATATCGTTCATCGTACCGATGATATAGACATTCTCAGGAATATAGAACTTTTCGCCAGGGTCGGAATGCAGATTGGAATACTGCGTGGAGATTTCTCCGGCTTTGCCACGATATCCGGGGTCTATTGCAAAGAACAGTTCACCGAAAATCTTTGAAATTTCGCCGCGGTTGATTTCATCAATGATAAATATATATTTTTTTAGTTCTTCCTGTTTCACCTTTACCTTTGGAGCTGTGCTTTTCTTTGCTCTAATCGCTTTATAGATAGCAAAGTCATATGAATACCCCTGAGTGGCAAAGGACTTTCCGAAGAAAGCTGTAATATCCTTTATTTTGTCGAACTTTTGCCCGGACTCCAGCATCTTTCTAACTTCGTCTAAATTTAGGGCGAGTTTGTTGGCAGTCGCATTTCCGGGAATGGAAATATTAATATGTCCGTCATCCACGCCTGTAATGGTAAATTCATTTCCGTTGATTGTCTTAAATGTGTCAACGCCAAACTCAATGCCGGAGAAAAATTCCGTCATAGTTTCCTGAACTGAGGCTTCCTTTTCCACCGTTTCTCTGGATTTTTGTGAATCCTCATAGTTCTTTCTGGCACGAGCAACAAATTTCTTGAAAATGCCGTCTTGCAATTCAAAGCCCATCGACCCGTCGTCATTGACCTTTGGCCTCAGCCCTTCAACAAAATCGGAGTAGTCATAACTTGGATGGAATTGGACAAACTCTACCTGCTTTTTTTGCTCGTCAGTGAGTAGCGTATAATCGTCAAAGTACCCATTGCTGATAATATCCGCAGCAATTTCTTTAGCAAGATAGGACTTTCCTGTACCGGGCGCACCTCTGAAAATCAGATTCTTTGATTCAATCAGCATAGAAGAGAAAGGATTACGATATCCTTTGAACTGCTGAACAAGCTCTTCCTGAACAGCGGCTTCCGTTTCTGCCGCTGTTGTCTCTTTTTCATCTTTTTCACGGTATATCAGAACGAACTGATCTCCCGGCTCACCGAAACGCTTCAAGCACTCCTGAACGAAGATAATCGTGGAGAAAATATTCCAACAATAGATAACGAACTGGCGACCGTTGTCGTATCCGTATGTCAGGTACTCTATCGTATTGCGGTGCTTCTTGAATTCATCAACGCTCGCAAAGATACCTCTGATTATGTTGCTGTCCGGATTGTATTTACAAACAGGAAAGTTCTCCTTGTCCTCAACAGACAGGGTAGCGAGCTGCTTCTCGAATATCTGGCAGGCAATGCGTGGCATAGTCTGATTAGAATTTCTTCTTTCACCTTTGCTGTAGGATCGTTTGATTATATCCCCGTTTGCCCTCTTAAAATAGACATCCAGAGGTTTGTAATTATCGCCGAGGCCCAGATTGTCCATTGTAAAACGTTCATCCGTTGACTCAATGCTTTCAGCAGTAATAGACAACTCGAATTTTTCCTGCTGTTTTGTCTCAATAGTGAAACCCAGACTTTCCAGATAGCTCTTTGCTTCAACGCTGTTAAAGGATTCCGTTGAAATATCCATGCCGTTTGCCAAATGGTCAGCCACGGCCACCACATACTTCGGCGGATACTTTTTCCCATCTTCAGACACGAGCACATACTTTGTACTTACATTGTGTTCGGGAACGCCGTCCTCGTCGACAAATTTTAAGGCATCAATGATATCCTGTTTTTTCAGTTTTGGTATAGCCATGCTGCACCTCCTCAATGGTGTGTACACACATTATAGCGTATGGAGTGGGTGGTTTCAAGTAACTTATCAGAATATATCGTATCAAAATGTATCTTTTCCATGAATAAAGGCTACTGAGGTGGCATTTATAGCAGTAGACGTACCTTTCATTGAAATGTGTATCTGTCAGCTTTACGGTCTAATGAGGTTATTCATGGAATCACAAGCATCATCTCTCCGCAGCAAGCAGCATTCTTTGCGGAGTTAGTGTTCTGTATAGATTTCACCGTGACAACGGCATCTATATCATCCATTCCACTTTCCTTGCCGTACAGAGCAAAAAATAGGCAGTTTTCTCCCCTTAAACGTACAAAAACAGATGACACCCAACCGAAGTTGAGTGCCACCTGTTTTGTTATCCAATCCTGCCAGACAGATACTATAAATAGTAATTTTGATGAATTACTGTCTTACGAGCACCCATCTAATGCTCGGTGGTCTTTTGTGTGAGAGAAATTGTTTAATTGGGATAGTAGGAATAGATCTTGTATCCTGCTGATTCAATCTCAGAGAAGGGGATTTCTCTACCCCAATTGATTATAGAGTCAAAGTTGCCTTCTGTGACAATAACAGAATTGGTTTTCTTTTCGAGGACAACAACCGTGTGGTAATTGCCGATACGAATAGAATCACCAACCTTGACATCGTCAAGAGAGTCTACATAATGTCCAGGGACATCTCCGAAAGCAGTATACTGACAAAGAGCAGCGAAGGCAACACAACCTTTACCACGAGAATTGCCCTTGTCATCGTACCATGTGTTGTCATTTGTCCAGGACATGCCCTGCGGATAATCCTGTTGCAGAGCCATAATTGCGTCGTAAGCCTCCGCCTCGGTAGGCACATTCGCAGTGGTCTGATCGCCAGGCTCGGGTTCAGGCTCGGGCTCGGGATCAGGCTTAGGATCGGGCTTGTCGTCGGGACCAGGGAGAGTGCCATTTTCCTTCGCCTCGATCACATCCGCCAGACGGCACAGAGTCACAGCAGCCTGGGCACGGGTCATATCGGCCTCGCCGTTGAAAGTACCCTTGCTGTCGGTGCCTGCGAGAATACCGAGAGCATAGCACTTGATAATGGGGCCACGTCGACCGTCCTCCAGTGCATAGTTATTGAGGTCAGGGATGCTCTGCTCAGCCTCAGTCAGCTTGTCCTCGGGTGCCTGAACATCGTACCAGGACAGTACCTTAAAAATGACAGCCGCCATCTCGGCACGGGTCAGAGGGCGCTCAGCAATGTCCTGAGAGGTCGCATAGTCGTCCAAACGTTCGGCAAACTCAAGCTGGTCGCCGGCCGCTGCATAAGGTGCATACCACTTGCCACTGTACCACTGGCCGGCGGGTGCCTCGTCAGGGATCTTGTCAGGGAAAAATGCTCTGATGACCATGGTATACCACTCGGCACCTGTCACCTTGCCATTGGGATTGAACTTGCCGTTACCAACGCCAGACACCCAGCCCTCCTTAGCTGCCTGCGCCACGAACTGGTAGGCCCAGTGGCTCTGGGAGACATCAAGAAAAGAGGGGCCGGCAGCAAAGGCCGGTACAGACAGAGATATAATTACAGTTAGCGATAGTAATAGCGATAGTAGTCTCTTCATTTCCTTTTCCTCCTCCGGCAGATTAATGTGGTTACAGTATAGCACAGAGTTGGCATATAGCACATATTAATTTGCGGCTAACACCCATGTTAGATGAAAAGCACTCCCGGGATAGTAGTACCAGGCACATACTATCAAGGAGGATTACCCCATGCCAAGATCAACACCAACCAGCGAGTCCATTAAGTCTCCATAAAAAAGAGGAGCCCAGGGCAATCATTACGATTACCTTGGACTCCTTTTGAGTCATGATTGAGTGGACAATGAGGCTAAGATGCGGGGGAATGGCCTCATCAGGATCGCTTGGATTACTTCAGCTCCACCTTGGCGCCGACTTCCTCCAGCTTCTTCTTCAGCTCCTCGGCCTCGTCCTTGGACACGCCCTCCTTGATGGCCTTGGGAGCGGCCTCGACGGCAGCCTTGGCCTCAGCCAGGCCCAGGCCGGTGATCTCACGGACAGCCTTGATGACCTTGATCTTCTCGGCGCCCACGTCAGCCAGCACCACGTCGAACTCGGTCTTCTCCTCAGCAGCGGGAGCGGCAGCGCCGCCAGCGGCGGGAGCAGCCATAGCGGCGGCGGAAACGCCGAACTCCTCCTCCAGAGCGTGGACGAGCTCGGAGAGCTCCAGAACGGTCAGACCCTTAACCTCTTCAATGAGGGCAGTGATTTTCTCAGAAGCCATGATAGGTAACCTCCTAAATAAATAATGTTTGAATCGTTGATCTTACTCGGCGGCAGCCTCGGCGCTCTCCACAGAGCCGCCCTTCTGCTCGCAGATGGCCTTGATGACGATGGCCAGGCTGGTGATGGGGGCCAGCATGGTGCCCAGGACCTGAGCCTGCAGAACCTCCTTGGAGGGCAGCTCGGCCAGAGCGGTAATCTCGTCCATGGACAGCACCTTGCCGTCCATGAAGCCGGCCTTGATGACGAACTTCTCGCCGTTGAACTGCTTGGCGAACTTGTTGATCACCCGCATGGGGGCGATAGGGTCGCCGTGGGACAGAGCCAGAGAGGTGGTGCCGTTGAGCACCTCGTCCATCTCGTTCAGGCCCACGTTGTTGATGGCGAAACGCACCAGGGTGTTCTTCACCACGGCGTAGTCCAGCTCGTTCTTGCGGCACTCGGCGCGCAGAGCGGTGTCCTGAGCCACAGTGATGCCCTTGTAGTCAACAAGCACGCCGCTGGCGGCGGTCTTGAGCTTCTCGGTCAGCTCGGCCACGATGGCCTGCTTCTCACTGAGAACCTTTGCGTTAGGCATTTGGAATTCACCTCCGTTGAATTTGAGTTCAACTTTTCCGATGCAGTCACGCAGCAAAAAAGCTGTTTCCGCATTCAAAGCAGCGAAAACAGCACAAAGAAAATCATTCCGTTGTGGCTGCATTCTCGGCAGGACTTATGGCTTGCGCCGCCTGCTGTCTTTGAACACGGCTAATAGTATATCATTCCGGACAGGCCATGTCAAGCATGACCTGTCCGAAAATGACAACTTTTTTAGGTTCGGGGCAAATAAGCTCCGAAATAACTCACATGAGCTTAGCGCCGTTGATCTTCACGCCGGGGCCCATGGTGGAAGCACACACGCAGGAGCGAATGTACTGACCCTTGGCGGCGGAGGGCTTGGCCTTGATGATGGCGCCCATCAGGGCGTTGAAGTTCTCGGTGAGCTTCTCAGCGCCGAAGGAGACCTTGCCGATGGGGCAGTGGATGATGTTGGTCTTGTCCAGACGGTACTCCACCTTACCGGCCTTGATCTCGGTGACGGCCTTGGCCACGTCGGGGGTGACGGTACCGGCCTTGGGGGAGGGCATCAGGCCCTTGGGGCCCAGAACCTTACCCAGACGGCCCACAACGCCCATCATGTCGGGGGAAGCCACGACCACGTCGTAGTCGAACCAGTTCTCCTTCTGGATCTTCTCCACCATGTCCATCTCGCCCACGAAGTCGGCGCCGGCGGCCTTGGCGGCCTCAGCCTTGTCGCCCTTGGCGAACACCAGTACCCGCTGGGTCTTGCCGGTGCCGTGGGGCAGCACGATGGCGCCGCGGACCTGCTGGTCGGCGTGACGGGAGTCAACGCCCAGCTTCACGTGGAGCTCCACGGTCTCGTCGAACTTGGCGGGAGCGGTCTTGACCACCAGCTCCATGGCCTCAGCGGTATCGTACAGAGCGCCCTTGTCGATGAGCTTGGCGCTCTCCTGATATTTCTTGCCTCTAAACATGCTCTATTCCCTCCTTCGGCTTAGTCGCCCACCACGATGCCCATGGAGCGGGCAGTGCCGGCGATCATGCTCATAGCCGCCTCGATGCTGGCCGCGTTCAGGTCGGGCATCTTGGTCTCGGCGATCTTGCGCACATCTTCCTTGCTGATGGTGGCCACCTTGGTCTTGTTGGGCACACCGGAGCCGGACTCGATGTTGCAGGCCTTCTTGATGAGGACGGCGGCGGGGGGAGTCTTGGTGATGAAGGTGAAGGAGCGGTCGGCGTAGACGGTGATCACCACGGGGATGATCAGGCCGGCGTCGTTCTTGGTACGCTCGTTAAACTCCTTGGTGAAGGCGGCGATGTTGATGCCGTGCTGACCAAGGGCGGGGCCGACGGGGGGCGCGGGAGTCGCCTTGCCCGCGGGAATCTGAAGTTTCACATAACCAGTAATTTTCTGTGCCATTTGAAACAGCACCTCCTACGATAAATGTGGTTGGAAGCGGAACTGCGGAGCAGTCCCTCCCACGTGCGGGGGAAAAGGGCCGAGGCCCGGAGCGTCAGTCCTGGACAGGTTCCACCTGATCCAGCTCCAGCTCCACGGGCGTCTCCCGGCCGAACATGGAGACCACCACCCGGACCTTGCTGCGGTCCAGGTCGATCTCCTCTACGGTGCCCAGGAAGGACTCCAGAGCGCCATCGGTGATCTTGACGTTGTCGCCCACCTGGTAGCCCACCACCACTTCGCGCTTTTCCACGCCAAGGGCGGCGATTTCATCCTCGGTGAGGGGAATGGCCTTGTTGCCGGAGCCCACGAAGCCGGTGGCACCGCGGATGTTGCGCACCAGATGCCAGGTGTCGTCCGTCATGACCATCTTGACCAGCACGTATCCGGGGAACACCTTGCGCTCCACGGTTTTGGGGCCGTTTTCCGTGATTTCGGTCACGGTCTCCAGGGGGATGCTGACCTCCTGGATCAGGTCCCGCAGGCCGCGGTTTTCCACGGCCTTCTCAATGCTGGCGGCTACCGTGTTTTCATAACCGGAATAGGTATGAACCACATACCACTTCGCGTTATCAGCCATTGCAGCACCTTAACCCTTACCGAACAGATCAAGCAGGGCGCGGATCACGGAGCCGGCGAGCCAGTCGAACAGCCAGATACAGATGCCCACGATGATGCAGCAGACGATGACGATGACGGTGTTGTTGATGGTCTGCTTTTTGGTGGGCCACTGGACCTTCTTCAGCTCGCTCTTCATCTCCTTGAACCACTTGCCGATCCGGGCGAAGAAGCCGGGCTTGGACTTTTTCTCAGTCTTAGCGTCCTTCTTCTTGTCCGCCTTGGCGGGTTTCGCGGGAGCGGGGGCAGCCTTCTCAGCGGCCTGCTCGAGCTTCTCGTTTTCAGACATTCCGTTTAACCCTTCTTTCTTCTGAGCCATATGCAGCACTCATTACTTGGTTTCGTTATGAACCGTGTGCTTCCTGCAGAAGGGGCAGTACTTGTTCAGCTCAAGACGATCGGGAGTGTTCTTCTTGTTCTTGTTGGTGTTGTAGTTACGCTGCTTGCACTCGGAGCAGCGCAGGGTGATCTTCACCCGGTTGCCGGCTTTCGCCATGTTCGGCACCTCCTTCATTGTTTGACCGGAACAGCAAAAAAGCTGGACCCGGCCTTTGGGCCGAATCCAGCAACGCACAGGCGCATACTGCGCCCTGTCATCACGTTACGGTGCGGATTCGGCACGCTTGCCTCCCTATGTCCTCACGCGGGAGGGGAAGGGTTTTGCGCGTCATCACACCGTAAAAATGCGCACAAAAAAAGAGCCCTTTTTCATAGGTGATTGAAATATACCACAGCGGATGGGAGAAGTCAAGCGCTCTCCCCTTGTTTTTTTCAGTTTTTTTCTGTATAGTGTAGGGAAAGGAGGGTTGTATTTGCGGATTATGGCCATAGACTACGGCGACGCCCGGACGGGCGTGGCCATTTCCGACCCAACCGGCCTGCTGGCGGGGTACACCACGGTGATCCACAGCCGCAAGCCCGAGATCGTGGCGGCGGAGCTGGCGCGGCTGGTGAAGGAGCGCGGGGTGGAGGAGCTGGTGATGGGCTTTCCCCGGAACATGGACGGGACCGAGGGCCCCCGGGCCGAGCTGTACCGGGCCTTTGCGGTCCAGGTGGAGGAGGCCTGCGGGCTCAGACCGGTTTTGTGGGATGAGCGGCGCACCACGGTGGAGGCCCACGGGATCCTCCACGCCTCGGGAAAGCGAATGAAACAGCATAAGGCCAATGTGGACGCGGTAGCCGCCACGTTGATTCTGGAGGGATACCTCACTAGAAAAAAGGAGGAACTGAAATGAAGGAAATTGTGCTCAACGTCTTTTACAAGGCCAAGCCCGGTATGCGGGACAAGTTCGTGGAGGAGGTCAAGAAGCAGGGGGTGCTGGACAAGACCCTGGCGGAGCCCGGCTGCCGCCGCTATGAGTACTTTGACGCCCGGGAGAATCCGGACCTGCTCTTCCTGCTGGAGATCTGGGCCGATGAGGAGGCCATGACGGGCCACCAGAACTCCGAGCACATGGCGCTGCTGCGCCAGATCAAGGCGGAGTATATCGAGGATACCCGCATCGAGCGCTATTGATCGCTCCGCGTCCGGGCGGCAAACAGCTCCCGGGCGCCTACAAAGAGGAGAAAGACGCCGAACAGGCGGCGGAGCAGGGCGGTGTCCATACCGGTGGCGGTCCAGGCCCCCAGGGCGGCGCACGCCAGCCCGGCGGCGATGGCCGGTAATAGCACCGGCTTTTCCAGAAACCCATTTTTGGCGTGGGCGGGCAGAGAAGCGGCGGCGGCGGGGAGAAAGTAGAGCAGATTGATCCCCTGGGCCTGCTCCTGGGGCAGCCCGGCAAAGGCGGTCATATAGATGAGCAGCAGGGTGCCGCCCCCCACGCCGAAGCCGGAGAGGATTCCGGTGGCTGCTCCGGCCAGAAAGGGAACCAGCCAGCCGCTCATCCCAGCAGGGCCCTCACGCCGCCATAGAGGATGAGCAGGGCGAAGCCCCGGCGGAGCCAGGTCATGTTCAGCCCCTTGAACAGCCTGCCGCCCAGCAGTCCCCCCGCCAGCCCGCCTGCCAGATAGGGGAGGGCGGGGATAAGCTCCAGCCCGCCCCGGAACAGGTAGATGGCGGCGGAGAGGGCGCACAGGGGGAGGATCACAGCCACCGAAGTGGCGAAGGCCTTCCGCTGGCCCAGGCCGCACCATTCCGCCAGCAGGGGGACCAGCACCATGCCGCCTCCTCCGCCGAAAAAGCCGTTGATGAGCCCTGCCGCCGCCCCCGCCAGGGCGGGGCGGAGCCAGCCGTGTTCCGGTTGTTTCAAAAAGCATCCCTCCGATGGCCTTAGTCTGCCAGCGGAGGGATGTTTTTATACCTTTATATTTGTGTGCCGGTGAGGGCGCATATCACGTCCCCCGCCATCATCAGCCCCGCCACCGGGGGGACCCAGGCCACGCTGCCGGGGACCGACCGGCGGCCGGGCGGGGGAGCCTCCCGCTGCTCGGCCTGTCTGGGGAGCTCCGGGGACCACAGTACCCGGTGGCGTCGGATGCCTCGGTTGCGCAGTTCCTTGCGCACCACCCGGGCCAGAGGGCAGCCCTCGGTCTGGGAGATGTCCCCGATGCGGAACTGGGAGGGATCCAGCTTGTTGCCGGTGCCCAGGGCGGAGAGAATGGGGATGCCCCGCTCCAGGCAGGTCTGGATCAGGTCCAGCTTGCAGGAGACCAGGTCGATGCAGTCCACCACATAGTCGTACCGCAGGGAAAAAAAGGCCTCCCGGTTTTCCGCCTCGTACTTTTCCGCCCGCGCCGTGACGGCGCAGCCGGGATTGATGTCGGCGATCCGCTCCGCCATAGCCTGGGCCTTGGGCTTTCCCAGGGTGGACAGGGTGGCCTCCACCTGCCGGTTCAGGTTGGTAAGCCCCACCTGGTCATGGTCCACCAGGGTGAGAGCCCCCACCCCGGAGCGGGCCAGGGCCTCGGCGCACCAGCTGCCCACGCCGCCCAGACCGAATACCGCCACATGGCTGGCGGTCAGCTTTTCCATAGCGGGGGTTCCCAGCAGCATTTCCGTCCGTAAAAATCGCTCGTCCATACCTACTCCTTTGAAAAGGGCCTGCCGCGCGTTGCGGCAGGCCCTGCTCCTGTATTGATTATTCGCCCACGTACTTGGCACCGCTGCCCTGGACGGCCTCCAGGCCGTCGGTCAGGCTGGTCACCCAGTCGCTGAGCCGCTGGCTGCGGATGGAGCTGTCGGAGGTGATCTTCCAGACCGGGTTGTTCCAGTCCTGGAAGTAGATCACGTGCCAGCCCTGCTGGCCAGACTGGGGATTCTCCACCAGGGTGGTGTCGCCGGCCTGACGGCTCTCATCAAAAATCCAGGCGTCAAAGGCGTCGAACATGTCCCCGCGGGAGACCTGCTCATACAGGCCGCCGTTGGAGCTGGAGCCGGTGTCATCGGAGTTGGCCTCAGCTAGAGCGCCGAAGGACTCGGCGGTTTTGTCGCCGGACTCCCACTCGCTCAGCAGCCGCTCAGCTTCCGCCTTGGCGGCGTCTAGAGCCTCCTGGGTGGGCACGGTGGACTCGTCCACGTCCTCGGTGGCGGGGTCGTCCTCCTGGGTCAGCTCCGCCTTGATCAGGATGTGGCGGATGTCCACGGTGGGGTCCTCATTGCGGTAACGGTCCAGGAACAGCACCACATAGTAGCTGCTGGTGCCCTCGATCACGGTCACATCGCCGGCGGTGCGGGCATCATCCTGAATCCACTCGCTGAAATTGGTGTTCAGGCTGCTGCCCACGGTGCCGGTTTGCAGGGAGTAATCGGGGTCGTTGGCGTAAGTCTCCTTGGAGCTTTCCGCCACATAGTCGGGGGCCAGCTCGCCAAAGGCAGTGCTCTTGTCCTCGGCGGCCTCCACCGCGGCGGCAAACTCGTCGGCCTTGGCCTTGGCGGCGTCCATGGCGGCCTGCTTCTCCTCGTCGGTGGCCTCCACGGTGTTGCCCTCCTCGTCGGTGGTGCTGGGGGCGGCGCCGTCTATGGCGATATAGCGGTAGTCATAGCTGTCCAGGGAGGCGGCGTTCTCCTGGTAATAGGTCTCCAGGTCCTCCTCAGTGACCTCCTGCTTATCGGTGTAGGCGGTCTTGTAGTTGCTGACCAGGGCGGCCCGCTCCACGCAGGTCCGGTAATCGGAGACGGTCATATATCTGCTGTAGTTGGCTCTGAGGTAGCTCTCCAGGTTGGGATAGCCGTTTTCCTCGGCGGAGGTCTTGGTGGAGTTGATGCTCTCCTCCACGGCTGCCTTGTCCTCCTCGGACAGGGTGAAGCCCTCCTCAGCGGCGGCGTTCTCCAGGGCGACCGCCTCGGTCAGCTGGGAAATGGCCTGCTCCATAAAGTAGTCGTAGTAGCTCTGGGTCTGCCCCTCGTCCACGTACTGGGTGTGCAGATCCGCGGAGGGATCAAAGGTGGCGCCGCCGGTGTAATAGCCCATATAGTACTCCTCGGCCAGGGCGGAGCGGAAGTAGTATTCCACGTCATTCACATTGTAATTCCGGCCTCCCACGCTGAGGGCGGTGGCGCGGCGCTGGAAGATGCCGGAGTGCCAGACCAGCAGAATGACCACCAGCACGGCGATGACCACGCCGATGACCGTGTAGAGAACAGCCTTGCGTTTGGCGGCCTGCTGTTCCTTCAGCTCCTGGCGCTGCTTTTGGGTCAGACCCTGAGCGAGGTCGCCCTGGCGCTGCTTTTTTTCTCTGGATGCGCTCATTGATAGCTTCAGTCCTCTCGATAAAAGTTCCTGCCGAAGCAGGGAAACCAATAGACAATGAAGTATTATATCGGAAAGTGTCCCTGCTTTCAAGTACAAAAACAGTTTTTACACTTTGTTCAGAGTTTATAAAAGAAAAACCCCACGAAACAACCGTTTCGTGGGGGACCCCGCTCTGGCCGTGCGGATCCATTTAAAACCTGCACGAATGGCAGGTGGGTCGCCTCCATGACGCTTCGTTGCTTCCAACTTCCAGCCGCACCCGAAGGAACGGCCGGGAGGCCTGCAGTCCACGTCATGAGTGGGGCATCCCGTTTCAGAAATGTGGGTTTAAATAAAACCCGTCACGCACCGAGCAGGAATGGAATCAGGTATCTTCCTCGTCGGCGAAGAGGGATTCCATGAACTGCTGATAAACCAGCTCCAGCTCCTCCTCGCTGTCCAGGGTGGAGAGCTGTTCCTCTCCGTCCACCGTGACCGCCTTGAGAATGATCAGGCCGTACTCCTCGTCGTCCAGGTCCACATCCTGAACGCCCTCGCCGTCCTCGCCGGGAACGGCGGGGAAGAAGGCCATGTAGGTCTGACCGTTGTACTCCAGTGTGTCCAGATGTTCCAGCTCAAATTCATTGCCGTCCTCATCGGTGACGGTGATGAAATCAGGGCCAAATTCTTCGCTCATGTCGGGCACCATACCTTCCTTTTCTTCGCCTCTTAATTGTATCCTGTGCGGCGGAAAAATGCAAGAGTCAGACAAGCCAAATTTTTCGGGAATACAAAATATGGAATTTTTAGCAGGTGATAGGGTGGACAAAGCGGCAGAATATGCTATAATGTACTCTATCGGATTGTACCCATCAGCTGTTCCACCTGGTAAACGGAGGTGTCATTTTGGCGTCAACCAACAATCAGAACCCACGTCCGGAGCGGCGGCGGAAAGGCCGTTCTCCGGCGGTAACGGTATTTGCGACCATAGGAAAAGTCTTTGGCACGCTTCTGCTCATCGGAATCATCACCTCGGTGATTCTGTGCTGCTTTGCGGCCAATTATATCCGTACGGTCATTATTCCCCAGGCCCATCTGGAGGCCAACTTTGTCATGAACCAGACCAGCACCATCTATTATAAGGACTCGGCCACGGGACAGTATGTGGAGCATCTCGCCCTCCACGGCAGCGAAAACCGCAAGCTGGTGGAACTGTCCCAGATCCCCAAGTCCCTGCAGCAGGCCACTGTCGCCATCGAGGACGAGAACTTCTACAGTCACAACGGCGTCAGCTGGAAGCGCACCCTGAAGGGCGTGCTGCTCATGTTTACCGGCGGGGACATCCAGGGCGGCTCCACCATTACCCAGCAGCTCATCAAAAACGTCACCCAGTACGACGATGTGACGGTGAAGCGCAAGATCCTGGAGATTTTCACCGCCCTGGATTTTGACTCCACCTATTCCAAGGATCAGATTCTGGAGTGGTATCTCAATTATATCTATCTGGGCGACGGCTGCTATGGCGTGGCCACCGCCGCGGAGAACTATTTCGGCAAGGATGTGTCCGAGCTGACCCTGGCGGAGAGCGCCAGCCTGATCAGCATTACCAACAACCCCACCATCTACGGCCCCAACTCCACCGTGCGCATGACCAATGAGGACGGTGTGGTCACCACCGGCCGGGAGCGGAACAAGCAGCGTCAGGAGCTGGTGCTGTGGAAAATGTGGGACCTGGGCATGATCAGCGAGGCGGAATATCGCTCCGCTGTGGCTGAGGAGCTGGATTTTGTCCGGGAGCAGGACGAGAAAAAGCCCAGCATCATCTACAACTGGTATGACGAACAGGTCATCAGCGACGTCATTGATGATCTGAAGGAAAAGTACGGCTATTCCGATCAGATTGCCGAGGATATGGTGCTCTCCGGCGGACTGAAGATTTACGCCTGTGTGGACCAGGAGGTCCAGTCCGCCGTGGAGACGGTGTACTATGACCGGAGCAATCTGAATCTGGTGTCCAAGAGCGGCCAGGAAATTCAGTCGGCCATCGTAGTACTGGATCCGGAGGGCAACGTGGTGGGCCTGGCAGGCGCCCTGGGCGAAAAGGAGGGCAACCGTCTGCTCAACATGGCCAGCGGCACCTACCGGCAGCCCGGCTCCTCCATCAAGCCCCTGGCGGTGTATGCCCCCGCCCTGGAGTACGGGGTCATCACCCCGGCGTCCTCCTTTGACGATTATCCGGTGCAGGTGCTGGGCAGCAGCGCCTGGCCCGCCAACTCCTACCTGCACTATAAGGGCCTGATAAATCTGGCCCCTGCCATTGCTGTCTCCTCCAACCCTGTGGCGGTGCGCACCCTGCAGCAGCTGGGTGTGGAGACCTCCTTCCAGTTCATGCAGGAGAATCTGCATATTGACCTGGTGGAGGAACTGACAGTCAACGGCGAGGTCAAGAACGATTACGGCGCCAGCCAGCTGGCCCTGGGCGGCCTGACCAAGGGCGTCAGCGTCATGGACATGGCGGCGGCCTACTCGGTCTTTCCCCGGGACGGGCTGTATGTCGAGCCCAAGACCTACACCAAGGTTACCCGCGAGGTGGACGGTGTGGAGGAAGTGCTGCTGGACAATACTGCCAACGAGCCCGAGGTGGCCCTGTCCACCAAGACCAGCTGGTATGTCAACGAGCTGCTCAAGGGCGTGGTCAACGGCAAGTACAGCGGAGCCACCGGCACCGCCGCCCAGCTTTCCGGTATGACGGTGGCGGGCAAGACCGGCTCCACCAACACCAACAACGACCGTTGGTTTGTGGGCTATACCCCCTATTACACCGCCGCCGTGTGGGTAGGCTATAAAAACCCGGAGCGCATCTACTATAGCAACGGCAACCCGGCGGTCACTCTGTGGCGGAAGGTAATGGCCCCCATTCATGAAGGGCTGGAGAATAAGGGCTTTACCAAGCCCGGCGGCACCACCACGGTGCAGATCTGCCAGGACAGCGGCCTGCGGGCCACGGAGGCCTGTGCCGCCGATCCCCGGGGCAGCCGGGTCATCAGCGTCACCATGTTTGCCGATGATGTGCCCGCCGAGTCCTGTGCCCTCCATAAGGAGGTGGAGGTGTGTACCGCCTCTCCTGTGGTGGGTTCTGACGGGGAGGCCATCTCCGGACTGTACCATCTGGCCGGGGAGTTCTGCCCCCGGGAGGCCAACGAGGCCCTGGGCATCACCGAGGGTACGGTCAAGACCATCGGTATCCTGGACTATAGCAGAGAGAGCGTGGGCGGCGCCACCGCCCGGGACTCCAACTATCTCTACAGCTTCCTGGAGGCCCAGGGGACCTGTACCACCCACACCACCGCGCCGGTAGCTCCGCCGGCGGAGTATGACCCCAATTCCTTCGACCGGAACGACCCGTCCACCTGGCCCACCCAGGAGCAGTGGCCCGGTTTCGATCCGGCGGACGAGACCACCTATCCCGACTATAATCTGCCGCCGGTGACCACCCCAACCCCTGGAGTGGAAACCACGCCGTCGGTGCTCGAGCCCACCCCGCCGCCCACGCCAATTCCGACGGCCACGCCGACGGAGGAGCCTTATGTACCGGCTGACGGGTGAAGAACGCATAGACAGATGAATGGGACCCCCCGGATGTTCCGGGGGGTCCCATTTTACGCTGAAGGACGGCGGACAGAGAACACGCCGCTGGTCCAGAGCTGCTTGCCCACCACCGTCAGCAGGGGGGCCAGCACCATCCCGGCCACCCCCAGCAGCTGGAAGCCCGCGTACATGCTGACCAGGGCGGCCAGGGGGTGGAGGCCCACCCGTTTGCCCACCAGCCGGGGTTCCAGCAGGCTGCGCACCAGCACCACCACCGCGCACAGCACCAGCAGTCCAACCCCCAGAAACAGGTCTCCTCCCAGCAGGGCGGCCGCCCCCCAGGGGATCAGCACCACCCCCGCGCCAAACACCGGCAGGGCGTCCAGCAGCGCGATCAGCCCGGCCAGCAGCAGGGCCAGCTCCACCCGCAGCACCAGCAGCCCGGCGGTGAGCTCCCCAAAGGTGAGGAGCATCAGCAGCACCTGGGCCCGGAGCCACCCGCCCAGCGCGGTTTTCAGTCCAGCCCTCAGCCGCCGGGCCCGCTCCAGCCAGGGGGCGGGGGTCCGCCTGCGGAGGCCCTCCAGCAGCTGGGGCCCTCCGGCGCTGAACAGATAGAGGGCCAGCAGGGTGGTGGTGAGAAACAGCAGGAAGGCGGGCAGGGCGGAAGCTGCGGAGGCCAGCGCTTGGGTCAGCCACTCATACAGCCGCTGGGGCAGGGCCGCGCCCTGCTCCAGCCAGCCTTTCAGCAGCTGCCGGGCCGGCTCCTGGGCGGGGAGGGGGAGGGCGATGAGGAAGCGGTAGACCCGGCTCTCCACCTGCCCGGCCAGGTCGGGCAGGCCGGCCATCAGCGCCGGCAGCCGGTCCAGCAGCAGGTTCAGCTCATACCAGGCCCGCCAGATCAGCAGTCCCAGTCCCCCCAGCAGCCCTCCGGCAAGGGCGCCGGTACACAGCCCGGCGGCCCACCGCCGGCCCATGCGCAGCCGCCGGGTGAGAAAGCCCACCGCAGGCTCCAGCAGGGCGGCCAGCCCCAGGGCTGCCAGAAAGGGGAGCAGACAGGGCAGCACCACCCGCCAGGCCAGCCACAGGCCCCCCGCCGCCAGGGCGGCGTACCCCAGCCGGAGCAGAAAGCGCAGGTGCCTGTTTTCCGGCATGCCGGTCCCCCCTCTACTGGATATGTATAAATTGACGAAAAATGGAGGAGGGGACAGGGTGGAAATCGGCAGGGTTGGGGATGGGGAGGCCTTGCGGCGGACGGAATGGTGTGTTACAATAGACCACAAGACACAGACAAATGACTTTCCTCTAAAGACAGTCTGGAGGTTATGCATGGGAAAGACACCCAACTATTTTATTGTGGAGGCCAGCGCGCTGCCGGAGGTGTTTCTCAAGGTGGCGGAGGCCAAGCGGCTGCTGGAGACCGGCGAGGTGGACACAGTGAATTTGGCGGCCCGCCGGGTGGGGATCAGCCGCAGCGCGTTTTACAAGTACAAGGACGCGGTGCAGCCCTTTAACGATATGCTGCATGGCCGGATCGTCACCTTCCAGATCCTGCTGAAGGATGAACCGGGGGGATTGTCCTCCGTCCTGCGTATTTTTGCCCAGAGCGGCGGGAATATTCTCACCATCAACCAGACCATTCCGGTGAACGGCTGCGCGGCGGTGACCATCGGGGCGGAGACCTCCGGGCTGCAGACCTCTCTGGAGGAGCTGCTGGAGCAGGTGCAGAGCCAGCAGGCCGTCCTGCGCTGTGAGATTTTGGCGGGCTGACGCCCGTGGGATAGAAAGGAGAACGATACCATGGTGAACGTGGCGATCCTGGGCTTCGGCGTGGTGGGGTCCGGCGTGGCGGAAGTGCTGGCCACCAACGGGGCCCACATCGACCGGAAGGTGGACGATCTGCTCCGCCTGAAGTATATTCTGGATGTGCGGGACTTCCCTGACAGTCCCTTTGCCGACAAGGTGGTGCACGACTTCAGCGTCATTGAGAACGACCCAGAGGTCAATATCGTGGTGGAGACCATCGGCGGGGCCAAGGTGGCCCTGGACTTCACCCGCCGGGCCCTGATGGCGGGCAAGAGCGTGGTCACCTCCAACAAGGAGCTGGTGGCCGAGCACGGCTGCGAGCTGCTGCGGCTGGCCCAGGAGAAGGGGGTCAGCTACCTGTTCGAGGCCAGCGTGGGGGGCGGCATTCCCATCATCCGACCCCTGAACCAGTGCCTGGCGGCCAATGAGATCGAGGAGCTGTGCGGCATCCTCAACGGCACCACCAACTATATTCTCACCCGGATGATCCGGGCGGGGCTGAGCTTTGACGCCGCTTTGAAGGAGGCCCAGCAGAACGGCTATGCCGAGCAGGACCCCACCGCCGACATCGAGGGCCATGACGCCTGCCGGAAGATCTGTATTCTGGCCTCCCTGGCCTTTGGGCGGCATGTCTATCCCCGGCAGGTGCCCACCGAGGGCATCACCGGCGTGACTCTGTCCGACGTAGCCTACGCCGAGTCCTGCGGCAGGAAGATCAAGCTGCTGGGCCGGGCCATGCGCCGGCCCGACGGCAAGGTGTGCGCCTATGTGGCCCCCCACCTGGTGGACCAGGAGAACCCGCTGGCCGGGGTGGAGGACGTATTCAACGCCATTACGGTGAAGGGCAACGCCATCGGCGACGTGATGTTCTACGGCCGGGGTGCCGGCAAGCTGCCCACCGCCTCGGCGGTGGTGGCCGACGTGATCGACGCGGCCAGGCACAAGGACGAGAAGAAGCGGATGTTCTGGGCGGAAGGCGGGGAGGACGTGACGGTTTCCCCGGCAGACCTGGAGAGCGCCTGGTATGTCCGGGCGGAGGGAACGGGGGAGCAGGTGCGCGCCGCTTTCCCCGACCGGACGCTGCTGGCCCGGGCGGGGGCCCCGGAGGGGGAGTTTGCCCTGATTACCGAGCCCATGACCCGCGCCGCCCTGGATGGGCGGCTGACCGGACTCAAGGCCTGCTCGGTTTTCCGGGTACTGGATTGACCGGCTCCGCCGCCGCCGCATAGGATGACACAGCGGGCGGCAGGCTAGATTTTCCTACGATTTAGGGGGTACAAACACCAATGGGACTCATTGTGCAGAAATTCGGCGGCAGCTCCGTCGCGGACGCGGACCGCATCCGTAACGTAGCCCGCATCATTACCGAGACCTATCGCCGGGGCCACAGCGTGGTGGCGGTGCTCTCCGCCCAGGGAGACACCACCGACGATTTGATCGCCAAGGCGGCGGAGATCAATCCCAACGCCTCCAAGCGGGAGATGGATATGCTCCTGTCCACCGGCGAGCAGATTTCCTGCTCTCTGTGCGCCATGGCCATCGAGGCCATGGGCTATCCGGTGGTCTCCCTCACCGGCTGGCAGGCGGGCTTCCGCACCAACTCCGCCTATGGGGACGCCCGGATCAAGCGGGTGAACACCGAGCGGGTGCTGGCCGAGCTGGATAAAAAGGCCATCGTCATCGTCACCGGCTTCCAGGGCATCAACAAGTATGAGGACATCACCACCCTGGGCCGGGGCGGCTCGGACACCTCGGCGGTGGCGCTGGCGGCGGTGCTCCACGCGGACCTGTGCCAGATCTACACCGACGTGGACGGCGTCTTTACCGCCGACCCCCGGGTGGTGCCGGAGGCCTTCCAGCTGGAGGAGATCACCTACGACGAAATGCTGGAGCTGGCCACCCTGGGGGCCCAGGTGCTCCACAACCGCTCGGTGGAGATGGCCAAGCGGTACGGCATCAGCCTGGAGGTGCTCTCCAGCTTTACCGGTAGACCGGGTACCAAAGTCAAGGAGGTTGCGAAAACCATGGAAAAAATGCACATCAGCGGGGTGGCCTGCGACAAGAAGGTGGCCCGTCTGGCGGTGGTGGGCCTGGCCGACGAGCCGGGCATCGCCTTCAAGATCTTCTCCCTGCTGGCCAAGGAGAACATAAACGTGGACATCATCCTGCAGTCCATCGGCCGCAATGACACCAAGGACATCAGCTTCACCGTGAGCAAGCAGGATCTGGAGCGGGCCAAGGAGGCCCTGGAGGCCCACAAGTCCGCTCTGGGCTTTGACCACATCGACGTGAACGACGCCATCGCCAAGGTGTCCATCGTGGGCGCCGGCATGGTCCACAACCCCGGCGTGGCGGCCAAGATGTTTGAGGCCCTGTACAATGCCGGCATCAACATCAACATGATCTCCACCAGCGAGATCAAGGTCTCCGTTCTGGTGGACCTGAGCGAGGCCGACCGGGCGGTGCAGGTGATCCACGACCGCTTTTTCCATGAGTTTGGCGGCAACTGAGCCACATACAACATACCAAAACACCCGCCCCGGGCTGTAGCCCGGGGCGGGTGTTTTTTGCAGGGGGTTATGCGGTAAACAGCGCCTGGATCTGCTCGGTCAGGTCGGTGACCGCGCTGCGGTCCACCAAGCGGTTGCCCTCCCCGGTGAAGGAGGCCAGGCAGGAGCCGGTGTCCCAGGCGGACAGGGTCAGGGTCAGCTGGGCAAACTGGTCCTCCGTATTCCGGTGGAAGGTGAAGGAGACCAGCTTGGTTTCTCCGCCGGAACCGGAGGAATCTCCTGTGGCGGTGAGGCCGTTGATGGCGGAGAGCATGCTCTCCACGTCGGAACTGTCCAATACGACGGCCAGGACGCCCTGGACTACGGCCTGGCGGAAAACTATGACTGCCTGGTGCTGGACATCATGATGCCCCGCCGGGACGGGCTGGAGGTGCTGCGGCAGCTGCGGGAGAAGGGCGTGGCCACTCCCGTGCTGCTGCTCACCGCCAAGGGGGAGGTGACCGACCGGATTAAGGGCCTGAACGCCGGCGCCGACGACTACCTCTCCAAGCCCTTCGCCATGGGGGAGTTTGTGGCCCGGGTGCGGGCGCTCACCCGGCGGAGCGGCGCCTTTACCCCCGACCAGCTGACGGTGGGGGACCTGACCCTGGACCGGACCACCTTCGAGCTGTCGGCCAACGGCAGCTCGGTGCGGCTGGGCAACCGGGAGTACCAACTGCTGGAGCTGCTGATGCGGCAGCAGGGCCGGTTTTTGTCCACCGAGGAGCTGATGGAGCGGATCTGGGGCTATGAAAGTGAGGCGGAGCTGAGTGTAGTATGGGCATACATCTCCTATTTGCGGCGCAAGCTGGAGGGACTCAACGCCCACGTCCGCATCGCCGCCAGCCGGGGGCGGGGGTACATGCTGGAGGCCGGGACATGATCCGCACCCTGCGGCGGCGGTTCCTCCTCATCGCTCTGGCCTCCCTCACCGGTACCCTGGCGGTGCTCTGCCTGGTCATCAACCTGGGCTACCACGCCATCACCACCCGGCGGGCGGACCAGGTGCTCCAGATGCTCCACCAGAACGCCGGCCAGTTTCCCGAGCCGGAGACCCAGGCCGATCCGGGGGCCTTTCCCGGCTTCCAGGTCACTCTGGAGACTCCCTTTGAGACCCGCTATGTGGTGGTGCGCCTCACCGGGCAGCGGGAGGTGGCCGAGGTGGATATGGAGCACATCGCCGCTCTGGACCGGGAAAAGGTGATCCAGCAGGTGGAGCAGATCCTGGACGGAGGCAAAAGCTCCGGCTACAGCGGCTACTACCGCTATCAGGTTTTTGACGACGGGGAGGAGGGCCAGACCATTGTGGTGCTGGACTGTTTCCTCCAGCTCCAGGCGGCCAACAACGTGCTGCGCCTGACCCTGCTGGCCTCCCTGGCCTGCATCGCCATCGTCTTTCTGCTGTTGGTGGTGCTCTCCCGGCGGGTGGTGCGGCCCTTTGCGGAAAATTTGGAAAAGCAGCGGCGGTTTGTCACCGACGCCTCCCACGAACTCAAAACCCCTCTGGCCATCATCTCCGCCAACACCGGCCTGCTGGAGGCCTCCCTGGGGGAGAACCGCTGGCTGGCCAGCACCCAGGTGCAGGTGAGCCGGCTGGACCGGCTCATCGGCCATCTGGTGGAGCTGGCCCGTACCGAGGAGGCTTTGACCAAGGAGGAGCTCCAGCCGGTGGACCTGAGCGGGGTGGTGGCCGGGCAGATCGAGGACTACCGCCTGCTGGCCCAGGCCTCCGGCAAGGAGCTGGAGAGCGACGTGGCCCCTGGCGTGACCGTCCGGGGGGCGGCGGACAACCTGAAGCGTTTGTGTACCCTCTTATTGGACAACGCGGTGAAATATTGCGACAGCGGCGGGACCATCCGGCTGACCCTGGCTCAGCGGGGGCGATGGGCGGTGCTCTCCATCGCCAACCCCTGCGCTGGCCTGGATCCGGCCCAGCTGCCCCGGCTCTTTGACCGCTTTTACCGGGCGGACGCCTCCCGGTCCCGGGATACCGGGGGCTACGGCATCGGCCTGTCCACCGCCCGGGCCATTGTGGGGCGGCACCGGGGCAGGCTGACGGCCAAAAGCGAGGACGGCCTGGTGGTCTTTACCGCCCGACTGCCGTTGACATAGATCGCTCCAGACAGCCATTACCGCCTATTGGCGTTGATATAAAAACCCCCAGACGGCCCCATCCATCCGGCCGTCTGGGGGTCCTTTGGTTTTTCAGGCATGGCTTGCCCCCGGTCCGCATAACACTGTGGAGAGGGGGTGGGGACATGACCGTGCTGGAGCGGCTGGGGGGTTGGCTGTGGAATCCCTGGCTGCTGGGGCTGTTTTTGCTCAGCGGCCTGTATTTTTCTATCAAAAGCGGATTTTTTCAGATTTTTGGTGTCAAAAAGTGGCTGGGGGGCACCGTCGGTCAACTGCTGGGGGGAAAGCAGAAGGGGACCGGCCGGGGGCTCACCCGGTTCCAGGCCATGTCCACCGCCCTGGCCTCCACCATCGGCACCGGCTCCATCGCCGGGGTGGCCACCGCCATCTTTTTCGGCGGGCCGGGGGCAGTGTTCTGGATGTGGGTGTCCGCCTTTCTGGGCATGATGACCAGCTTTGTGGAAAAAACCCTGGCGGTGCGCTGGCGGGAGCGGGGACGGGACGGACTGTGGCAGGGAGGGCCCATGTGCTACATCGCCCGCGGTCTGGGCAGCCCCTTTCTGGCGGCCTGGTTTTCCCTGAGCTGCGTGGCCGCCTCCCTGGCGGGGGGCAATCTGGTCCAGTCCAACTCCATCGCCGCCTCCCTGGAGGCGGCCTTTGGCTGGGACCGGCTGGCGGTGGGCATCGTCACCGCCCTGCTCACCGGGGCGGTGATCCTGGGGGGCATCGGCCGCATCGGCAAGGTCAGCGAAAAGCTGGTGCCCTGTATGGCCCTGCTGTTTCTGGGGGGCGGGGGGCTGGTGCTGTTCTGCCATCGGGAGGCCCTGCCCGGTGCGCTGGCCCGGGTCGTGACCGGCGCCCTCTGTCCCCAGGCCGCTCTGGGGGGCGGAGCGGGGTACTCCGTGGCCGCCGCCCTCCGCTACGGGGTGGCCCGGGGAGTGTTCACCAACGAGGCGGGCATGGGCACCTCCGCCATGGCCCACGCCGCCTCCGACGTGGAGAACCCCGCCGAGGAGGGACTGTGGGGCATGTTCGAGGTGTTTTTCGCCACCCTGGTGGTGTGTACCGTCACCGCGCTGGTGATCCTCACCTCCGGGGTCTACCAGGAGGAAGCGGCCCTGGCCGCTCTCCGGGCAGGGACGGTGACCGACAGCATGCTGGGTGCGCCCCTCTCCGCCGCCGCCTTCGCCACTGTTTTGGGACCCTTTGGGGAGATCCTGCTGGCGGTGTGCCTGCTGCTCTTCGCCTTTACCTCTCTGCTGGGGTGCAGCTACTATGGAGAGCGGGGGCTGTTCGCCCTCACCGGCACCGACCGCTGGCGGGGGGCGTACCGGGCGGTCTTTCTGTGCGCCATCGTGTGGAGCAGCACCGCCGACGTGGCGGTGGTGTGGCAGCTCACCGACCTGTTCAACGGCCTGATGGCCCTGCCTAATCTGTGCGCCCTGCTGCTGCTCTCCCCCCAGGCCTTTGCCCTGCTGAAACAATAAAACGGCCCTGCCGCTTCTTGCGGCAGGGCCGTTGGCTTATTCGGTTTCCGGAATTGCGGGACTGGCCGCAGGTGTGGGCTGAGACTCCGGTACAGCCGCCGGGGCGGCTTCGTCCAGGGTGACGGAGGAGCTGTCCAGGATGGCGTTCTCCTCGCCCTCCACCGGGGCGGTGTGCTGGATGGTCACCCGGTCACCCACATTGAGGATCACCGCGATGGGATTCTGGGCGGCGGACAGGCTGTAATAGGCGTCTTCCCCATCCAGGCGGATGAAGTAGTAGGAGTTGCCGCTCATAACGGCGGAGCGGATGTCGGCGATCACGCCCGTGGCCTCGGTCTGGGTGACATCCTCGGTCTGGGTGACGCCGCCCTCCCGCAGCATACGCACATACTCCTGCTCACACTGAGCCACGGTGGTGCCGGTGGCCACGATCTGATACTGGGACGCGTTGACCATGGCGTACATTTTCACCAGGTTGCTCTGGTCCTTCAGGGGGATAAAATAGGTGGGCTGTCCGTCGATGTTGAGCAGCAGGGGGAAGGTGGCGTTATACCCCAGATCCTGCACCTCACCCTGAGCGGAGCTCTGGGCGGAGCGCTCGGTGGCGCCGGGCGCGGAGTAGAACTTGGTCTCCTTGGTGCGCTGGTTGGACAGCAAAAAGCCCAGGTTGGACTGGTCGGCGTTGGCGGAGGTGACGCCGGTGTACATATACACGTCGTCGTTGAGGGCAATATAGTTGGACCCGTCGGTGGTCACCGTCACGTCCCGCTGGCCAAAGATGGAGTTGATGAAGCCGTTGACCAGGGTGCCGTGGTAGTCGTACTGCTCCATGATGAGGTCGGGGGTGAATACGTTGTCCACCCAGGTGGGGATGTCGGCCAGCTCATAGTAAGTGCTTTCCCCGGTGATGGCGTCCACCAGCACCGCGCCCTGGATATCGGTGCCGCCGAACAGACCGATGGTCTTGACGATTCGGGGGGCGATCCAGTAGGGGCGGCCCTCCTCGTCGATCTCAAACTGGGGGGTGCCGAACATAAAGGTGGGATAGGAGAAACGCAGATGCCGGGCGATGTTGCGGTTGAGGGGCTCGGAGAAGGAGTACTTCATCCCCTCGTCCAGGCGCACCACGGTGGCCTCTTGGGTGACCATGTCCACAATGACGTAGGCGGGCAGGCCCTGGCCCCGGTTGGTGAACCACTTGATGAGGTCGGCGTAGGCGATGGGGGCCACACGGACGGGCCGGCCCTGGTAGTTGATCTGGGTGGAGTCAAAGGAATACTCAAACTGGCTGACCATGTCGCTGAGGGTGCCCATCTGCCGGTCGCCCAGGTACTCGGCGCTGGCCTGGTCCAGGGTGGGGATCTTGTCGAAGGAGATCTGGCTGATATCCTGGGCAAACTGGCCGTCCTCCACTGTCAGCAGATCCCGGTAGGCCCCCGCCCGGAAAATGGGCATGGAGATGATAGAGCCCACCAGAGCCACCAGGATCACAGCCAGAAACAGGATGCCCACCGGCAGGCATTGGGATTTGATAAAGCGCAGATATTCCGCCGGCCCGCCGCCGGAGGTGACGGCCTGCATCCCGGAGGTGACCAGGGCGCACAGCACATACACCACGCACAGCACGCCGATAAAGGAGTAAAAATCTCCCGACTGGAAATTGAGCGGGGGCAGGACAATATAAAAGTACAAAAAGCCGACCACGGCGGTAACCACCAGATTGACCAGCAGCTTACCCGCCTTGCTCTTGGGCGCTTTGGGCCGTTTGGGGGATGGATGTTCCATATATGCTCTCCTTTTTTTGCCTTGTGGCTGATTATAGGGTAGTATAGCCCAAAACCGGGGAAAAGGCAACAAGGAAAACCAGGACAAAGGGCATGGATAAGATGCACAAAGAACCGGGCGGAAATGATTTGTAAAGTTCTCGTAAAAGCCATTGACGCGCACCTTTACATTGGGTATACTACTGCTGGAAAATGTAAAAAGGCAGAAAAAAGTGTGTAAAATGAGGGGAATAAATTGGAAGCTATGAGCATTGTTCTGGGGCTGCTGGGCGGCCTGGCGCTGTTTCTCTACGGCATGCAGATGATGAGCTCCGGACTGGAGGCCGCCGCCGGCAACCGCATGAAGGGAATTCTGGAGCGGCTCACCTCCAACCGGTTTTTGGGCGTACTGGTGGGCGCGGGCATCACCGCCGTCATCCAGTCCTCCTCCGCCACCACCGTCATGGTGGTGGGCTTCGTCAACTCCGGTATGATGACCCTGCGCCAGGCGGTGTGGATCATCATGGGCGCCAACATCGGCACCACCATCACCGGCCAGCTTATCGCCCTGGACGTGGGGGTTCTGGCGCCCCTGTTTGCCTTTGTGGGCGTGGCCATGGTGGTCTTTTTGAAAAAGCCCCAGATTCACCACTACGGTAATATTTTGGCCGGTCTGGGCGTACTGTTTATCGGCATGGAGATGATGAGCTCCTCCATGTCCCCCCTGCGGGAGTGGCCCGCTTTTGTCAATCTGGTCAGCACCTTCTCCAACCCCCTGGTGGGCATCCTGGCCGGCGCTATTTTTACCGCGCTGATCCAGTCCTCCTCCGCCTCGGTGGGTATCCTGCAGGCCCTGGCGGACAGCGGGGTGATCGGGCTGGATAACGCGGTGTTCGTCCTGTTCGGCCAGAATATCGGCACCTGCATCACCGCCGTGCTGGCCTCGGTGGGCACCAGCCGCAACGCCAAGCGGGCCACAGTGATCCATCTCATGTTCAACCTGATCGGCACCGCGCTCTTTACCACCATCTGCATCCTCACTCCCCTGACCCAGTGGATGCAGGAGCTGACCCCGGCCAATCCGGCGGCCCAGATCGCCAATATGCACACCCTGTTCAATGTGGTGACTACGCTGCTGCTGCTGCCGCTGGGGACCGGGCTGGTGAAGATCGCCATGAAGCTCCTGCCCGACCGCAGCGAGAGCGGGGAAGAGGGGATGCACCTGGCCTACCTGGTGCCCGGCCCCGTTCACACCAAGCAGGAGCACCCCATCGGCTTTTCCGCCATGTATGTCACCCAGCTGCGGCAGGAGCTGAACCGGATGCTGGCCATGGCCAAGGATAATATCATTCTGGGCTTCCAGGCGGTACTGGAGCGGGACCCCAAGATGGTGCCCCAGGCGGAGGCCACCGAGGAGTATATCGACTACCTGAACAAGGAGATCTCCCAGTATATCTCCAAGGTCATTGTGTTTGAGACCAACGAGAAGGATTCCACCGCGGTGAGCGCCTACTTTAAAATCACCGGCAACATCGAGCGCATCGGCGACCACGCCATGAACATCTGCGAGTATACCCAGATGATGGCGGAGAAGAATATCCACTTCTCGGAAGAGGCCCGGAAGGAGCTCAAGACCATGGAGACGGTCTGTCTGGAGGCCATGGACCTGCTGGAGCAGGAGGAGATCCAGACCACCGAGTGGCTCACCAAGGTCTCCGCTCTGGAGCAGCGGATGGACGACATGACGGAGAGCTATCGCCGCCACCAGATGGAGCGGATGAAGCAGGGGACCTGTTCCGACGAGGCCTGCATCATTTTCTCCGAGCTGCTTACCGACTTTGAGCGTATCGGCGACCACGCACTGAATATCGCCCAGGAGCGGGCGGGCATTGACGCGGAGGCCGCCACCAACGGATAAGGAACACAAAAGAAACGGGCGGTCCGCCGGAATTCCGGCGGACCGCCCGTTTGATACAGCGGGTTACAGCCCGGCGCACTGGGCCTCAATATCGGCCTCCTTGGCCTTCATGGCCTGAAGGGTGCGCTCCAGCAGGTCGTTCAGCTCCCAGCCCAGCAGCTGAGCCCCCTGGGCGATGGTCTCCCGGGAGCAACCGGCGGCGAAGCGCTTGTCCTTGTACTTCTTCTTCAGGCTGGACAGCTCCATGTCCTGCACGCTTTTGGAGGGACGCATCAGTGCGGCCGCCCCGATGAGCCCGGTGAGCTCGTCGGCGGCAAAGAGCACCTTCTCCATCTCGTGCTCCGGCTGGGCGTCCCCGCCGGTCATGCCCCAGCCGTGGCTCACCACGGCGTGGATCAGGGCGGGGTCCAGGTCCCGGGCCTCCATAAGCTCCCGCACCTTGACGCAGTGCTCGTCGGGGTACTGCTCAAAGTCCAGGTCGTGGAGCAGCCCGGCCATGGCCCAGAAGTCCGCCTGGTCTCCATAGCCCAGTTCTCTGGCGTACCAATCCATCACCGCCTCCACCGTAAAGGCGTGGCGGAGGTGAAAGGGCTCGTGGTTGTATTCCTTCAGCAGGGCGACGGCCTGCTCCCGTGTCAGCTGCGTCATAGTCGGCATGCCTCCCAATTCCATTTTTCTTATCATACACGTTGGGAAAGAATTTGTAAAGTCGTGCAGGAATCTCTTGAAAAGATACGAAAGCCGTAATATACTACAAATACCCCAAATAATAAGGAGGTCGGTTTTGTGCAGTACGAGATCAAGGGCGAGCCCATGCCGGTGGTGGTCTGCCAGTTGGACAGTGGAGAAGCCATGATTACCGAGCGGGGTTCCATGGTCTGGATGACCCCCAATATGAAGATGGAGACCGGAGCGGGAGGCCTGGGCAAGGCTTTTGGCCGGATGTTCTCCGGAGAGTCTATTTTCCAGAATACATACACCGCCCAGGGCGGACCGGGCATGATCGCCTTTGCGTCCAGCTTCCCCGGCGCGATCCGGGCCATCCGCATTGACCCGGCCCATCCGGTCGTGGTGCAGAAGAGCGGTTTCCTGGCCTCTGAGCAGGGGGTGGAGCTGTCCATCTTCTTCCAGAAAAAGCTGGGTTCCGGGTTCTTCGGCGGCGAAGGCTTTATTATGCAGAAGCTGTCCGGCAACGGCATGGCCTTTGTGGAGCTGGACGGCTCCGTAGTGGAATACGAGCTCCAGGCGGGCCAGAGCATGGTGGTGGACAGCGGCAACCTGGCCATGATGGATGCCACCTGTACCATGGATATCCAGATGGTCAAGGGCGTGAAAAACGTGCTCTTTGGCGGCGAGGGCCTGTTCAATACCGTGGTAACCGGCCCCGGCCGCATTGTCCTGCAGACCATGCCGGTCAGCAGCGTGGCCGGCGCGCTGGCGCCCTTCCTGCCCAGCAGCAATAAGTAACATAAAAAGGAACGCCAGTGATTGAACAGGTCCAGTAAAAACGGACAGTGACAAAGGACCCCCTGATGTAGGAAAATAGACTACATCAGGGGGTATTGTTATGGGGAAACGGAATTATACACATGTGCAGGCGCTGCTGCCTGAAATCAAGACCATGTTGGCAGAGGGGAAAACTCGGCAGGAAGTAGCAGAGCACTACGGCTTTCAGGAGAAGCAAGTGGTGAAAAAGCTGCTTGAGCGGGAACGTGCAAGACAGCGAAAACTGGCGGCCGGAATCATACAGCGGCCTAAGGGCAGGCCAAGGAAACCTGTCATACCCGGAGATGTTGTGTCAAAGCAGGCATACGAGATCCAGCGTCTACAGATGGAAAACCAGCTGCTGCGGGTTTTTCTGCAATTCACAGGAAGGAAGTGAGGCCGAGGATAAAATACCACATCATATATCGCCACAGCGGAGAGTATCCGGTGTCCGTCATGTGTGCATTCTTTGCAGTATCCAGAAGCGGCTACTATGCTTTCGTCCAGCGCCTTGGCAGGCCTGAGAAGGACGCGGCTCTTGCAGAACTCATCGCATAGCAGCGGGAACGCAGCTTCCATACCTACGGCTACCGGCGAATGTGGTTGTGGCTGAAAACTCAAAACATTTTCCGTAATCCCAAAACCGTGCTGCGGATTATGAAAAAGTATGATCTGCTTTCTGAAATCCGCCGCCGCAGGAAATGGCTGCAGATGGGTCAGCAGGTCTATAAGTACAGGAATCTGCTGAACAGGGAGTTTCATGCGGACAGGCCCAACAGGAAATGGGTAACGGACAACTCTTACATCCATACAGGGCAGGGCATACTGTATCTTTCCATGATCCGGGATCTCTATGACAACAGCATCGTCGCCTACAAGACCGGAACACACCAGACTGTCCATCTGGTACTGGATACCATTCGTCTTGCAATGCAGCAGGAGAAAAAGAGAGTCGCTGTGGAGCTGCAACTCCACAGCGACCAGGGATTTCAGTACACCTCGCAAGCATACTTCAATCTGACACAAGCATACGGTATTACACCGTCCATGTCAAGGAAGGGAAATCCGTATGACAACGCCATGGCAGAAAATTTCTTCTCCATCCTCAAAACCGAGTGCATTTACCGCCATAAACCGGCTACCTTTTCTGAAGCCAATGAGATGATTGACCGCTATATCTACTTTTACAATCATGAGCGCATCCAGCTAAAGACCGGAGAGACGCCGCTTGCGCGACGCCTCTCTACCTAAAACTCAATATTTCCTACCAGGCGCCCTTTTTGTACTGTCCGCACAAGATGGGGCGGTTCATGAGCTGGCGTTCCTTTTCTTTTATTTCGATTGCCCCCGGCGACGTTTGAACCAGCCCAGCACTCCGCCTGTGTGTTTTTGGGGAGTGGGGGAGTTCTCCAGACGCTTCAGGGCCTCTTGCGCGTCCTCGTCTCCCAGCTGGGCAGACTTTCGGTAGAGGGACAGGGCCCTGCCGGCATCGGGAGCCGTACCGCGCCCCTGCTCGTAGCACTGGGCCAGATAGTAGAGCCCCGCCGGGATCTCCTGCTGTTCTGTCTGGGAGAACAGGGAAAAGGCTTTTTGGTCGTCCTGGGGCAGCCCGTAGCGGCCCTCCAAGTAATAGATGCCCAAGTCGCACTGGGCATAGCTGTAGCCCTGGTCCGCCGCAGACTGAAGCAGGGACAGACCCCGCTCCGGATCCTTCGGCAGCCCATCGCCTCGGAGCAGGCATCGGCCCAGCAGACGCTGCCCCCTGGCGTGTCCCTGGTCCGCTGCCTTCTGAAACCAGATTACCGCCTCTTTGGAATCGGCCTGGACGCCAATACCGGAGAGATAGCAGTAGCCCAGGTTGCATTGGGCGTAGGCATAGCCCTGCTCCGCCGCCTGCCGGTAGAGCTCCACCGCCTTGGCGGTGTCTTCCGGCACGCCCCGGCCCAGCTCGTAGCACAGGCCCAGGCTGGCCAGGCAGGGGGGATAGTCCTCTTCCGCGCCTTGGCGGTAGTATGCGGCGGCGGCCTGGTCGTCCCGTTGGACCACATCGCCGTTCCAGTAGCAATCCCCCAGCAGATCCAGAGCCCGGGGGTACTTCCGCTCCGCCGCCCGTTTCAGCCATTCCAGGGCCTGGGATATGTCTGTCTCCGTTCCCAGACCGTGCAGCAGGCAGAAGCCCAGATTACACTGGGCGCGGGCATAGCCGCTTTCCGCCGCCCGGCGGTAGAGCGCCACCGCTTTGGGCTTGTCCATCTCCACACCGTCGCCGCACTCATAGCACAGCCCCAGGTCGCAGACGGCGGGGAGGTAGCCCTGGTCCGCCGCCTGTTGATAGAGCGATACCGCCCGGGCCTGATCCTGCTCCGTACCCCGGCCGGCCTGGAGGCAGTCCCCCAGCAGACTCTGGGCCCGGGGAAAGCCCTGGGCGGCCGAACGCTCCAGCCAGGGCACCGCCTGGGCCGGGTCAACCGGGGTGCCGATGCCCACCAGGTAACAGTACCCGGCGTTGCAGGCGCCCGCCGGCTCGCCCTGCGCTCCGGCCTGGCAGTAGAGCGCCAGCGCCTGAGCCGGGTCAGCCTCCACACCCTGGCCCCGCTCATAGCACAGCCCCAGGCTGACCATGGCGGGGGGATAGCCCAGGTCCGCCCCCTGCTGGTAATAGGAAAAGGCCTGGGCCGGGTCGGCTTCCATGCCGGTGCCGTCGGCGGCGCAGCTGCCCAGCAGATCCAAAGCTCGGGGGAATTCCTGTTCCGCAGCCCGTTTCAGCCACTCCACTGCCTGAGCCTCATCCACCTCGGTTCCGATCCCATTGAGCAGGCAGAAGCCCAGATTGCATTGGGCACGGGCGTAACCGCCCTCCGCCGCCTGGCGGTAGAGCTCCACTGCCCGGGCCTTGTCCTCCTCCACGCCGTCGCCGCATTCATAGCACAGCCCCAAATCGCAGACAGCGGGCAGGTAATTGTGCTCCGCGGCCTGCTGGTAGAGAGCGACGGCCCGCTCCTTGTCCTGCTCCATGCCCCGGCCGATCTGGAGGCAGTCCGCCAGGATGCTCTGGGCTCGGGGAAATTCCTGGGAGGCGGCCCGCTCCAGCCACTGAATGGCCAGCGCCTCATCCTGCTCCAGCCCCACACCGCTGAGGTAGCACACGGCCAGGTTGCATTGGGCGGGCGCATAGCCTTTTTCCGCCGATTTTCGGTAATAGCTTACCGCCTGGACGGGGTCTGCCTCCACCCCCATGCCGTTTTCCAGGCAGACCCCCAACAGGCTCAGGGCCCGGGGGAACTCCTGTTCCGCCGCCTGCCTCAGCCACTCCACCGCCTGGGCTTCGTCCTCCTCCACGCCGATACCGTTGAGGTAGCACACGGCCAGGTTGCACTGTGCAGGGGCGTAGTGCTCCTCTGCCGCCTGGCGGTAGAGCTCTGCTGCCCGGGCCGGATCCGCCTCCACACCGTCGCCGCCCTCGTAGCACAGGCCCAGATCGCAGACGGCGGGCAGATAGCCCTCTTCCGCGGCCTGCCGGAACAGCTCTACGCCCCGGGGCGGGTCGAGCTCCACCCCCTCGCCGGAGAGGTAGCAGCGGCCCAGGGCATCTACGGCCCGCAGGTCTCCCGCTTCTGCGGCCTGGGAAAACCAGTGGACCGCCTGGGCGGAATCGGCTTCCACACCGTCTCCCTGCGCATAACGCATGCCCAGGTCATAGCTTACGGCGGGGTCGTCCGCCTGCTCCAGCAGGGCCTGAAAATCTGCCTGAGACTGTTGGACCTTCTCCATGGCCCGCCAGATCAGGGCGGTGTTGACAAATACCACATTCTGCCCGTCGCCCTCCGGCCAGCTCTGATTCCGTTCCTCCGGCATGGCGCCGTCACTCCTTTTTCCCCACGCTGGGGCACATTCTGTTTTATTTTACAACACCTGCCCGCCAGATTCAAGGGGCATCCAGGACAGCCGTTTTCCTGCGTATGACCCTATTTCAAAAAAATTTGCCCAATTGAGAAAAAATAGTTGACAACTTCGGAATGAGGTGATAAAATAATCTCTGTCGTCCGGCAAGAGAGCGTGGACGGCGAGAGTTGGGGGTATAGCTCAGCTGGGAGCCCGGTTGAAGCGGTTACACACCCCTCAACAAAACTAAATAAATGTTCTTTCCCACATCTGGGGGTATAGCTCAGCTGGGAGAGCGCTTGAATGGCATTCAAGAGGTCAGCGGTTCGATCCCGCTTATCTCCACCATGAAAGTACTGGGAAAGTACACGAGAAAGCCTTGAGCCCGTAGGGGTTCAGGGCTTTTCTTGTTGCTTGGCTGTGTGCAGGGGGGTATTGGCTTTGTAGCCAATACCCCGTGTCTTTTCTTGCCTAATCGTGGCTTTTGGTAGGTAGTTTGGAGCATTGGCTATGGGAGTGGCTCACGAAAATATAGTATAAACAAGATACTTTTGCAAAGTGAAGTGAATTTTTGGATTTTGAACAGAAATGGTTTAGGTGTATGTTCCAAAACGATTTTAAGGGGTCGCTACGGGGTTTTAAGGGTGGGGGTAGTCCAAAAAGATTGAGTTGATAGAAAAGCCGCCACAAGGGATTCCAAGGGGTTCTGGAGGGGTTTCAAAAGTAGGGAAAGTGGTGGTACGAAAATATATTTAACTGGGTATTTTTGTAATTGGTTTTTTTCCTGTTCTAGTTAATAAAACAACCGCATTGTCATAGACAGAATTTACCTCATGTGCTATCGTATAAGCAGAGTAATCCAGTCTAACAGAGAAGATAGATTAACATACTGGAGGAAATGACGATGGCAACCGGGACAAAGA
>NZ_NFIQ01000038.1 GCF_002159455.1 Flavonifractor sp. An306 | reverse complement strand
CGCCTCCAGTGTAAAGGAACTATTCAAATTGTAAATGGCTGTTTTCAGTTGACCAAAATTGGCGTTTTTCGCCTGACCCGGAATGGCGATTATCGCCTGACGCTAACAAGAGTAATAATCAATAATAAATAGTGTGACAGCACCTATAATGATAATTCCAAAAGAAAAAACATCCCATATATCAAACATCGGCTCTGAAATATACTTTGAAAGAGTGATATTGATCGCAAGGCATAATGGAATTGCCAACAACAAAGAAAATGCCGCTGCCTTTAATTTGTGAGTACTCAACCTCTTGAAAATCAAGTAAACACACCACAGATAAGCGGTCGAGAGCAGACACACCTTAATGCCTATGGACAGTATTAAACCACTGTCGCCAATGATTTTACTTATTACATATAGGAACGGAATGATTATAATACTAAACGATACTAAAGAACAGCGTATTCCTTTGTTCCCGTATTTTACAAGTGGCACAAATACCAGCCATGCAAAAAGACATGAACTGATTGGATATAGTGACCAGGTAAATGTCCCTGATATTGCCATATCACAAATGGAGCATACAATAATACCAAGCAACAGCAATACCGAAAACGAGATTGTTAAAACATTCTGGAAAGATACCATCTTTCGCTTAGCTGATTTCTCTGCATAAATTAAAGCGTTATCGACGGTTTTCTCAATATCTTTAGAGAGAGTTTCGCTCCTTTGACCATTAAGCAATTCACCTGTTGTCACGCCAAGAATATCAGCGACAGAAGTTAAAAGGGTAATATCTGGACAACTTAAACCTCGCTCCCATTTTGAAACAGCCTTGTCGGTAATATGTAATTGAGCTGCTAAATCTTTTTGTGTTAATTTTTTCTCTTTTCGCAATTCAGCAATGAATTGACCTATTTTGTTTTCGTCCATATTCGAGTTCCTTTCTTTTGCTGTGAGTATATGTCTATAATATATTCACCATATTCAAATATCAACCGACCAATGGTTGATGTTGATAAATAAACCTATGGTAGAACATCCCACCTATACTGTATCATGCTTTTTATCCGCCTCCGCTATCACATTATATTATAACTCTGTCCCGGTGGGACAACAAAGATGCCTTAGAAAGCCCCGCATCGGGACACTTTGTCCCAATATTCTTTCTATATTCTAACTCTCTATGCCTATAATCGCAACTGTTATATGAAATTAAACATTCAGTAGTATGAAATTATATACCGTTCAAATACTATCACCCGAAATATAAAATTACATTAGGTGGTAATAGTATGAAGTATGAACGAGACGAGCGCAAGTTTGACTTTCACGATATAGGACTTGCAATAAAGAAAACTCGTGAGCGTGAGGGCATGACACAGGAACAACTGGCCTCCATTATTGATCGTGATCCCCGCACCGTCATGTACCATGAAAATGACGGCCAGCATCCCAGCTTAAATGTGTTTTATCAGTTGGTAACAATGTTCGGATTGTCGGTGGATCAATTTTTTTATCCCGACACAAGCGCAGATGATGCCTGCAAAAAGAGAATTGATATTCTATTAAAGTCCTTGGATGAAAAAGAGCTCCGGCTGGTAGAGACTATCATTCGGGCAATCAAAGATGCCAAAGAAACGGAGGATGCGTAAGAAAGCATGACCTCCGTTTTTTTTGCGCCATGTTGCGGGTTACGCGGTTTCGGCAAGCAATTCGGGTGTGGCCACACTCCGAAATTTTCACAGGCCGCAGGCCCGTGAAAATGCTTGTTGGGGAGCTCCCCAAACCCGCAGGACTTCGGGACAAATTGTCCCAAAGTCCCGGCGCAAGCGCCTGTTGGTTGCGGCCCGGAGCTAACGCTCCTGGGCCTTATTCCGCTCGTCCGTATGGCCGAGCAGATAGTCGATATTTCCCTTGACCGCCACGGCCTCCCGCATTTGCCGCTGGGCCTCCCGATACTTGGCATATAACGCCTTTTTCTTTTCGGAGAGTTCCTGGCGTTTCTTTTTCAGCACATCCATTTTGGGGAGCCTTGCCCCGTCCAAAAGCTCACTCATAGTAGCGCGGGCCTTGCGATAGGCGGCAAGCTCCGCCTCATGCTCGGCCAGATACTTTTTACTATACCGGGCCGCCTTATAGCCATCGAACACCGGGCGCGTCTTTGCATAGTCCACCGTGGCCCCCATGAGCTGGGTTGTCTCGGAAAGGGCCGCCTCGGTGTCCCGCAGCTCCTCGCCCAGTTTGTGAAAACGATCCACCGCGGCCTCGGTGCTGGCCGACAGCGCCGCATAGTCTGTCAGCTCATGCTCCCGAAGATACTGGAGCGCGGCAGCCATCTGCTTTAGATTGTAAACTTTGGCCCACCGTTCATAGCCCGGCCCCTTGCCCTGGGCCATGCGCTCTTGAATGTCGATGATATCGCGCCGATGGGATCGCCGCCTGTGGCAATTCCTTGAATGAGCACCGCATAGATGCCCACGCACAGCAGGATCAACAGCCCCTGGAATCCGATGGCAAACAGGGACTTCAGATAGTTCTGGCCCATGCTCCCCATTTCCCGGTTGGACAGGGTAGCCACCGGGATGGGCGCTAAACTGGTCAGCATATAGATTTCCAGCATATCGTAAAGGGGCAGTATAACTGCGTCAGCGATACCCGCACCTACAAAAAACCGTTCATCCCCGTGGTGATGGAGTACCTGCTTTTGTTCCACAAGCAGGACGCGCTCCTTTTCCCTTACGCGGTGCGCCAGGAGGCCGCTGTGGATCTGCGGAAGGAGGACATTCCCGCTCTGACCTGGCACCATCTGGTTCGGCTGACCATGGAGGAGTGTGGCGGACGCGCCAAACTGTCCGACCTTGGCGATTTCCTGGCAGCCCACCCCAAAGCGAAGAAGAACCCTCATTTCCGGGACCGGATCAGAGCTACGGTCTATGAACACCGGGATCAGTACATTTCATGCGGAAACGGTGTGTATGCGCTCAGTTACGCGGTGGCATGACCGCCGCTGTGGAGGAACCGATATGGAAAACCAATATATGACTGCCCAGTGCAGAAACATGATCGTCATTCTCCAGACCTTTTTAACGGCCTGTGAGTTGGCTTCTCTGGAGGATGACGGAGTTTTGTCCCGTGCGGAAGAAAAGGCCCTGCAAAAGATCCGAGCTTCCGCAGGACGATTTCAAGCAGAGCTGGAAAAAATCATTACACAAGACAGGAGGTAGCACAGATGCGCGCTTATTTTCGCTCCCTGAACGAAGTGCTTGGCTCGCCCCTGGCACAGGTGGCAGGAACATTCCACAAGGACCGCAGCGGGTCCCACAGAGTTTTGAAGTCCACCAAATTGGAGGATGCCGTTTATCGGGACCTGCGTCACGGCGATGATGACCTGGACGCACTGGAGAAAAGCTGTGGGGAGAAGCTGTCTACCTTTCCCGCCCTGAGCCGGGATATTTACCAGAGCTTTTACTCCCTGAACGTGCGCAGGCAGCCGGAGGAGTCTGTTTCTCAGCAGGCCCGCCGTTTCAATGCCCCCATTCTGGAGGAAGTCATGGGGGGTGAGGACTACCCTGCGATCAAAGCGGCTTGCGAGGGCCGACAGCTTCCCGCCTATGAGGCTGCCGCCGAATTTGTCAGCCAGGTCGCCGGAAACCTGGATGACCTGCTGAAAAAAGCCAGCGGAGAAAAACGCGCTCTAAATACGCTGGAACACCTGGAGCAGCGGCGTGACGAGAGCTTGGAAAAGCTCCAAAAGCTGATGAAACAAATTGCCGAGGCCGGACCGGAACAGCTTCCTGAGCTGGAGAAGCAGGCCGTCAAGGCCGCCAATCAGGCCCAGAGCCAGATCAACCAGACAGAAGCCGTGGGCCGTATGGTCCGCGACCAGATGCTCCAAAATAAGGAGACCGTCTCCTGCTGTATCGCGCAGGCGGTACAGGCGGCGGCAGAGAAAGCCGAAAGCGTTTCATCGGCGCTTCTGGCCTGGGGGTATGGCCCTGACAGTAACGATCCGGAGCGAAGAGCGGCGGATCTGGAACTGGCTGCCCGCGTCGGCAAGAGTCCCACGCTCATGGAGGTGGCCCGCCATCTGGGACGGCTGAAGGAGCTGATGGACGGCAAACGAAAAAATGGCTATGCCTACGGCCGCGGCGAGAAATACAGCCTGGAGCTGGGCGGCGACATCAACCGGGCCATCGCCTCGGAGTTCGCCATGCTGGCCGCACCGGAGACCTTGCCGCTTTTCCTGCGAAAGCTCCAGCAAAAGGCGCTCAAGCAGTATCAGCGCCGGGAGCCTATCTGCAAAGGAAGCGGAGACATCATCTGTATGCTGGATGAATCCGTCTCCGCAGAAAGCCAAGCCCCATGGTGCAAGGCGGTGGCTCTGGCCCTGCTGGACATTGCCATGCGGGACCAGCGCCGGTTTGCTGTGATCCATTTTGCCGGAGTTGGAGATGTCCAGACGGATCGCTTCCTGCCGGGACAGTATGGCCGGGAGGATGTCCTGCGCTGTGCCGAGACCTTCCTGAACGGTAACACCGACTACGAGACGCCGCTGCGGGAGGCCCTGCGCCTCATGGAGCAGGAGGGATTTGAATATGCCGACATGGTGTTCGTCACGGACGGAGAATGCGCCTTACCGGACAGCTTCCTGGAACAGCTGAAGGCGGAACAGTCCGTCAAGGGATTCCAGATCACCGGCATCCTGTTGGATCAGGAGGGTGACGAGTTTGAGTTCAGCCTTCGGAAGTTCTGCACCAATGTTTACCGCACCAGCCAGCTCTCCCGCGACCAGATCGCGGAGCAGTTGGTAGTGAGCCGAATTGCGTAAAAGCTGCAATGTTCGGTTGCAAGAGCATAAAATCCTTGCTATAATCGAAATTCAGAAAGAGGTGAGCAAAATGGCGGACAGTCGTTATACCCTCATGCACAAAAATACGCCTGTGGCCGACCTCCGGTTAGATATGGACACCGGCGTGATCCGGTCTGTCGGCCATGTTTATAACGCACTCCATGTTCCGGTAGGTATCCCTGTGAAAAAGGGAGTCGTTGACAGGAGCGCCCTCAATACATGGTGGACCGGCCGGGCCATTCCGGTCAGCCGTGACCGCATCCGGGACGCCCTGCAAGAGCTGGAGCTGGCCTCCACACAGCTGCTCCTGGACAAATGCCTCGGACTGAGCCTGTCTGACCAATATTGGATCTGTCCGGCATCCGGCGGTGTGCGCTGGGATGAGGTAAACTTTTTCCAAAACGCCTTTTCCGATGATGTGGGCAATATCCTGTTCGGCCGCGGCTCGTCCAGCGGCCGGATAAGCCTGATGTCCCCGGACAATACGTCAGACGGCTGGCTGAAGAAAAAGTGGACTATTCTGGATGGCCGCCGGTGCCTGATGAAAGGCGGAAGCGGCGCCACCCAGCAGGAGCCCTACAATGAGGTGCTGGCCAGCTCTGTGATGGAGCGTCTGGGCATCCCCCATGTGACCTATACGCTGACGATCCAGGAGGACTACCCGTACAGCGTATGCGAGGACTTTATCACCCCGGAGACCGAGCTGATCCCGGCGTGGTATGTCATGCAAACAGCAAAACGGCCCAACCATGTCTCTGTCTATCAGCACTACCTGGACTGCTGTGAGGCCCTTGGCATTCCCGGCGTCCGGGAGGCAGTGGATCGGATGATCGTGCTGGACTACCTGATCGTCAATGAGGACCGGCACCAAAATAACTTCGGTGTGGTGCGCAATGCTGAGACGCTGGAATATTTGGGTACCGCCCCGATTTACGACAGCGGCACTGCATTGTGGTTCGACAAGCCCACCAGCATGGTTGGGAGCGGGCGGGTCACCTGCAAGCCATTTAAGGACCGTCATGAGGAGCAGATCAAGCTGGTATCTTCCTTTGACTGGCTGGATCTGTCCAGGCTGGACGGTATTGAGGAGGAATGGATGGAGCTGACCAAAGGTTCCCTGTTCCTGGATGAAGCCCGCCGTACCGCTGTAGCCCGTGCCCTGCGTGGGCGCATTGAAACACTCAAGGAGATCTCCCGTTGCGGCATCCACGCCGCTTGGGGAACAGGCCATGATGTGACGGAGGATATTCGTTACAGCGACTCTGGCTGATTTTCTAAAATGTATGGTCAAATGTAAAGCAGACCGGGGAATATCCCCGGTCTGCTTTTTTGATGTGAGGTAAAAATGGAAGCGGCTATATGCCTCGCCGCGAAACAAGCTACCTTGGTTCCATGTTTGAACGTGTAGAGCCTGTGCCCGCATATTCAGGGAAGCGAAGCCGTACCGCCTCAAAGAAATAGGGTTGAAACCCGCAGCAGAATATCTCGTCCGGCAGGAAGGCCGCAGAGACCTGTTCATCCTCTGGCCGTTCCTGCCCATAGCCGTTCCACAGGTTAAATGCCAGCCTAGAGATTTTTTTGCTCGTGCCGGTCTGCCAGCCGTCGGCCAGCGCCTCCGGGCAGATGTACCATTCCCGCCAGTCAAACAGGCTGGAAAAGTGGCTCCGTGTATCAGCACACAGTCCGCACAGGTAGAGAAACGACTGAAAATAACTGTCTGGAGTATGCCCGGATGCTGCGGCCTGCTCCAATTTCTCTTGGAAAAACGCCTCATGTGCATCGTCATAAAAATATACTGTCATGTGTTTCCATGGCCTCCCTTTACCTGCCCTAAGTAGGAATAAATGGATACAAGCGCATCCAGGCCGTCGTCTCTGCGCTTGAGCAGCGTCCGCGGTGCCAGGTGCATTTCCTGCTGTAATTCTCCCCAAGTTTTCCCCTCAAAATAATACTTTCTGATTACTTCGGCCTGCTTTTCTTCCAACTGGGAAACATAGAATTCCAGTTTGGAAAGTTGCTGCTCTACAGAATGCAGCTCCTGTGCGATTTCCATGACGGTTTCCTGATTGAGACGGTCTTTCTTATCCCGGAATTGGGTAGCGATCCGCATGGTCTTGTCTGAAATAAAGCCGGATGGCCGGATGCAGTCGCTGACTAGGCGTGAAAGAGACATGCAGTCAATTACTTCATCGTCCGTAATTCTAGCGGGATGGTCCAACTCATATTGGAGCAACATGACTTTTGTTTTAAGGATTGGGTACTGCTTCAGTTCTTCGATGACCTGTGCCTTTATTTTCTTGTCCGCCATAATAATTCCCACCTCTCAGCCAAAGTAAACCGTTTCGGCACAATGGGAAACCATCATATAAAAGCAATATAGTAGAAAAAGGGGCACAGAAACTGGTTGCACATGAAGCATGATGTGGCTATACGAGTTTTCTGGATTTTTGCTCCGTCTTACCCACATTCCGCCTCGTCATTTTTGAGGCCTGCCTTGATAGAACCCCGTGTGCCGTTTCCATTAGAATAAAGGAACATCATGGAATTAAGATGGTCAGAAAATGGAATTAAAATAAAATTTTTTAGATTTCATTTTTGGCTTTTATAAAACAACAGTATTTTGTCACAAAAGCGCCAAAATGCTATTTTCCACTACTACGGAGCGAAGCAATAACCAGCGCCTTTGATTGTTTTAATATAAGTGCTATCTTTGGATGAAATCTTTAGTTTTTTTCGGATGGAACAAACCATATCAACAACACTTTGGCATCCGTATATGCTGTTTTCACTCCAGAGCCGCTCATAAATTCGTTCTTTGGAAAAAACAATGGAAGGGTTACTTGCAAGAAGGTAGAGGAGCTTAAATTCCAATGCTGTCAAAACAACCTCCACACCATCTATCGTAACTTTCTGACGTAAAGGGTCCATCATGATTCCTTTATGTACGATTTGTACAGGTGGCGCACTCCCCAGAGAGTACTCGCTCAAGGATGGGCGGCGGAGCAGCGCACAAATTGCTGCACACACTTCTTCCGAAACGCGTTCCGTAAGGCACATATCAAAGCCGCGAATCAGTAAAGAGGAACGGTCCTCTGAAGCACAAATAGGAAATGCAAGCAATAAGGTGTTTCTGGTGTGCTTGAGATCTAGCAGCAATCCAATCAGACGAGAGGAATCTTCTGTATCCATATCCAATGCAATCGCGTCGAATGTATAGAGCACCATTTGATGGACTGCATCCTGAATCGTTGGTGTAATATGGGTATCAATTCTGCTCCCCCTCAATAGTGTTCGGGTATGTTCTGCCTGTTCCTTTTCTTTCTCAATCAACAGAACGCGTGTTCCTGAAATGACGCTGCCCGTATTGTTTCCTCCTTTTGTGGGTATCATAATGGTCAATGTTGATTGTATTCCTACTATTACAGCATAATTAAGGGCCGGAAGCAAATGCCTCCGGCCCTTTGTCCATAATGTTGAATCCTGCTTGCCCTACGATATCCTGCCAGAAGCGCATCAGGATTATAATCACTTGGCTGTGGATAGCGCTACTCCGAAAATGAGGGTGAAACCGTTGCCGGTATCAATGTCGACTCCGGCACCAACAGCCCGCTATACAGCTGAGGATGGTGTACTTAGCCAACTCTATCGCCATTACCGGTTGTCCTTATTTACAAGTCCAGATGTAAACTTATTCTAAAATCCTACAAGATTAGCGTCTGCGAAGTCCTGCTAGGCAGATCATCTTGTTTCACAAATTTTCCCACCTTTTTGTGCAGAAATCAATATGCCGCCGTAATCAGAATAATTTTATACTATTATACAAATTTCAGCGGCGAATAACAAATTTTAGAAGTCTATATAAATAAAATATTCATGTTATTAGCGGACATTAAGTGAAAATAATCGGGTATCATCAGATAAAGAGAGGTGATGACCTGATGGATAGCGGCTACATTGCACATCGTATTACCCAGCTTCGGATGGCTCGCAATATCTCAGAGTATCAGATGTCGTTGGAACTGGGACACAGCAAAAGCTATATCCAGAGTATTACCTCAGGAAAGTCCTTGCCATCGTCCCAAGAATTATTTAATATTGCGGATTATTTTGATATGAGTATGTCTGAGTTCTTTGATGAGGGAAATGTCCTGTCGCCCACCGTGCAGAAGGCCATCAACGCCATCCGGAAGCTGAACGAACAGGACGCGGCCCTGGTGCTGTCTATGATCCAGCGTCTTTCCCTCCCACTGCAGAAGGATGGCGCGGAATGTCAAGGCGAGGCAAAATAAAAGAGCCCGAGGGTGGGGCGCCAGTGCGGCGTCCCCTCTCGGACTTTTTCAATTGACCGTGTCTGCGGTCGGAGCAATAATCAGCTCTATTTGGAAGGATTTGTGTCACAATAGACCGGGGGCGTCCCGCACTCTACTGTCTCGCCCGGAAAGCAATGGCCGCAATACTCCCAGATGCCGGAAACATCCAGGCAACGCTTGAATGTGGCATAAGTGGACCTCCAAGCACCAGTCGAAGGGTCCTGCCGCATATCAAAGGGTTCCCCCATCTGCGAGCAGGCGCCGCTCATGCAGACAGGCGGCAGGCAGCTCATCGCCGCGTCCACCACGGCCTCCTCCACATAGTCTCCCGGCTTTGCGGCGGCATAGTCGAAATCATCCAGAGTGAAAACGGCCTTCTCTCGATAGGTCATCTCAAAGTACTCCTCTCGGTTTGATTTTTATGCGGTGGCCTAACTCGTTCCATTAGGAATGCGGGCCGCAGATTTACCGGGTCTCCTCATTGGGCGGACGGCGATAGATCTTCATCTTGCGTGCTTCGATGTCATATACAAAATTGCTCTCACGCCACCGGCCCCGAAAGAAGGGGATGCCCTCCCAACGCCCGCTGCTGTCCACGGCGATGATGCCCCAGCAGCTGTATTCCGGGCCGCACTCCCACCAGGCGGGAGTGCCGTCCATCTCCTGGAGCTGCGCCAGGGAGAGCGGCAGGTTTACACGGCTTTCGTCCTCATCCGGGTCATAGTCTGTCCAGAGGCAGCAGTGGGCACAGGCTCTCATTCCCCAGCCCAGGCAAAGCGGATAGGGATTGCGTGTCTCCGAACGGTAACACGGCGGTTGGTTATCTGGACGCTTGACCGCTTGGGAGGCTTTGACGGTCGGCCCATCCTTCTTTTCCTTGTTCATTTTGCTCCTCCATTCCAGCATTTCAAGCGGCCTTTTGATGGACGCGGAGGCCCGCCGCTCTGATCCGAAGCTCGTCCGACAGATAGCGGAGGGAGGTAAACTCCTCGTCCAGGTCGGTGAGTTCGCGCTTCAGGACACTCTCATAATTCCGCTTCTTTTCCTCCAGGCCTTGGATACGCGTGACCCAGCGATCCATGATCCTGGGGCTCTGGCTCCCGCTCTGGATCAGGTGGGTGACGCGCTCCTCATACTCGGCGATCTCCTTGCGGACAGACCGGTAGAAGGCGGCGGTCATTTTCTGACGCTGCTTGGCGTCGTCCACGACATAGATGCTGTTGACCTCCAGCGGGTCACGGTCGGGGCGCTTGAGCTGGTTGTGCTCCTCCAGCATCTCCACAAAATCCTCAAACACCTGCAATCTGGCGGTAAAGTCCCGGGGGATGAAAAAGAAATGCCCCCGGCCTATTTTGACGGCCTGCATGGAGTCCACATAGTTCTCCAGCAGGGTCTCGATCTGCCGCCGGCCGGCGCAGTTCTGGTAGAGTTCAAAAAGCCTCTGCGCCTCCATGCAGTACGGAAGCGGGTCGATGTGAAGGTCAGAAACCAGGTTATCGTAGGAGAACAGCTTGCTGGTCTTGCTAAAGGTGATGTTGGCCAGCTTACGGTATTCATTGGTGTCCTCGTGTACGGTCTCCTTGACCAGCTCGCGGGAGATCACAGAGGCGTTTCCCCCCTTGTTGTCCCGGCAATATACCTTGAAGATCTGCGGGCCGCTGTCCGTTTTTACGACCCGGCGCTCGTAAATATCGCCGGTGGCGGAACGAAAGGCGTCGCCCATGGCAGTCCGATTGCTCCTGCCCCTGGGAAATCCTACGGCGTCGCACAGGCCTTCCAGTTCGTCCCGGTCGATCAGGATGCTGGAGAGCGAGTAGTACAGTACCTTTCCCAGAACATCTCCGCTATCCCGAGAAACGGCGGCGAAGTCTTCAAAACGGATGGTTTTCTCATGGTTCAACATTGTTTTTTACCTCCAAAATCAAATCTTTGGCTGCCTTTTGATCGCAGACCGTGTACGCAAGACACGATCTCGTCTGATCATGCTCTGTGTCCACATCGAGCGTCCGGTATGTGGAAAACTCCGGTGGAGATCCGCGCCAGCCATACAAGGAACTGTCTGCCAAAGCTGTCTCATCCACTGGCAGGTCTTATGCTGCTGCGGGCATGACCCAAGGCTTATTCTGGTAAATGGCTACCTCCCGGAAGCCCATCTGCCGGTATGCCCAGAAACGGTGCAGGCCGTCGATCACCATGCCGTTGACACTGACAAGGGGCGGAAATCCCGCTTCACCCGCCTGCAGGAGTTTCAGATAGTGCCGCGCTTTTTCCATATCCGCAGGCTCTCCGGCGTTCAGCTGGTCCATCGGCACCGTCAATTCCTCCCACTCGCAGGCGCGGATAAAGCCGCGGTCCTGCTCTGGATATTCCTGCTTCCACAGATTTTCCAGGCGCATGGTAATAAAGTTTGAAGTCATATCCAAAATGTTCACACCTTTTGAGGCCGCTTCATTGCGGGCCTTGTAGAAGTCGTCCACGCCCTTGAATGTCATATTCCAGTTCATCATACGGACCCGGAGGCCTGGTAGGCCCTGTACCGTTTCCATGATCTTTCCCAGGGCGTTTCGCACCCGCCAGTTGACCAGTTTATCCATGTCCAGGGCGACCACGACCTCTTCCAGATCCTCCATGGACTGGAGCGCATCCTTGAGGCCGGCGATGGCTGTCACGCCCGCAAAGCAGAGAAAGAGCGCATCGTGGTCCAGGAAGCTGGCCACATCGCCTTTTAAGCCGCCCTCTGTGAGATAGGCGGTCTTGGCATGGATATTCCCGGCGACATGGATATAGGAGTGGCCGCGGGTCCCGTGGGCCATGCCGCGGCTGGAGAGCCAACGGTACTTTCGATCCGGTTTGGTCTCATCGTCCAGCCGGATCTGGAGGCCCTGGATCGAACCGTTCCTGTCGCGGCACGGCACCAGAAGCCCCGAATGGCCACGAATGTCCCAATATCCCCGGTCCACATAGAAGCCCGGGACGCCCTCCAGATCGTGAAAGTCGGAAAGGATGCCCGCCAGGAGCCGCCGGGCGGAGCCGGACGCTGGTAGAGTGCGGTACATGTTTTGTTCGATACGCTCCTCGCTCAACCCCCGGGCCAAAAGGTCGGCCCTGTGCTTGGGGGAGAGCTCCAGGTGCATGAGCATATCATAGTAGACATCGTGCCGGACGGCCAGGGAGCTGGGCTCCCGCTCCGCCGGTTTTTGTGACAGGGGCTGCTGGGGAAACCGGTAAAGAACACTGTCCTCCGATAACGCCCGAAACGCCTGCCGGTTTGAGAGGCCCTCCATCTTAGCGTAGAGGGACACGCTGTTCCCCTTTTCTCCGCAGAGTACACAGCGGAAGATATTTCTGGTGGTATTGAGAAAGAGATGGTGCTTTCCTGGCCCGTTGTCGCCGCAGAACGGGCAGGAGGCTTCCACCTCCTCCCGTTCCAGCGTGCGATCATTCAGGACAAGCCCACATTTTCGAGCCACGTTCAAAATGGGGAATTCCTCATAACAGCGGTCTGTGCAATGCTTGCCCATAAGAGGCTGCCGCGTTATGCGGCTTTGGCCCCGGCGGGGGCGTCTGTGATCTGAACTTGCAAGGCGGCGCCTTTGACCACCTTGGCAACGAATACCTGACCGGTGGGGCGCACATTGTCTATGACGGGCACAGATTCCACATCATCAATGAATGTGGGATACACAACGCCCAGCAGGCGCTTGATCAGCTCCGCCACCTCCAGGCCAGCTCGGATCTTTTCTGAGTGAGACAGGCAGAGGTAATCACGGCCCTCATAGGTAAACCGGAACACAGCCTTGACCTCGCCCGTGGTTTTTACCACATCGTAGAGAGAGATGGCCACCCGGTTCATCTTCAGCTGGGAGAAGCTGATCGCCACCCGCTCGGAAATGTAACATGCCAGAGCGGTGATGATCTCTCGCTTTTGCTGGATCTGCGCCTGCAGCTGCCGGATATCTTCCTGCTGCTGCTCTGCTGCGGCCGGAGAAGCCTGCACCATCTCGGAAAGCACATTGATCCGGGCTTCGGTCTCCAGAAGCTGCGTTCTGAGGGCTTCCAGTTCCATGGCTTCCTCCTGTGTGAGCATCCCGCACTCCCGGTCCAACTCAACGCCCTGGATCTCGCTGTGCAGGCGGTCAAGCTCTTTCTGACGGCCTGCTCGCTGCTGCTCAGCCTGCGCCACCGTCTGTGCGCGCTGCTCAGAGAGTGATTTCAGCTCCGCCTCGCACGCGGCAATGTCGTCATTTTGGTACTGTTCAAAAACGGCCTGGGCTTTGGTGTCCAGAGCCTGGATTTCCTTGAGCTGGGCGGTGAGCTGACAACCCTCCGTTTGAATATTCCGGAGGGAAACGGCAAACTCATCTTTCACCTGCGGCAGGTTCTGTTCTGTTACAGTCTGCCGGCACAAGGGGCATTGCACCCCGGCTTTCAGACCGTCATGGATATGCCGGAGGCGGTTAAATTCCGCACTCAGGGTCTTGATTTTGGCCTGTACTTGGACCAGAGGTTCCTGATACTTACTGTGGTAAACCTCCGCCTTGCGCTGGGCGAGTTTGCTGGTGATTTCCCGAAGCTTGGTATCCAGCGCCTCGGTATCAGCGACTTCCGGTGCTTCCCGTTGCAGTTCTTCGTATCGGGCATACAGGTCAGCCAGCCGATCTTCCAGGCTGCTTCCGTCAAACCCTGTTGTTCGTTTGGTCTCCAGTTCATCGATCCGCGTCTGGAGTTGTGTACGATGGGCCTGTGCCTCCATAAGCTCCTGGGCCTGTGCCTTTTGCTGTTCACCATGTAAGGCGATCTTGCCCTGTATGCCTACTATGTCCCGCTCCAGGTCAGTCACCTGGCCGCGCAGCTGCTTGGCATAGGCTTCGGCGGACAGGAACTTCTGTTGTTCCAGCAAGCTCCTATTCTGCTTACTGAGCTGGGAGAACACTTCCTCTTTGGATATCTCCGGCAGATAACGCTCCAGAAGGTCGCGGCCCTTGGCGCCCAAAACTCCGATAAAGTATTGGGGATTGAACATGGACAAAAAGAGGTCACGCTCCCCAAAGAGAGAGAAAAGCTCTCCCTGCCCCATAGGCCGCCCATCCAGAGTGATGGACATTTTGTCATCTTTTCGACAGCGGGTAAGGGTTCTCGTTTTTCCGGTTCCATCCTCAAACACCAGCTCCACCGTCAAATCGCGCGTGTGCTGATGGTAGAGGTGGTCAATTTTGCTGCCGGCGTAGAAACCCACGCCGGTGATGGCGAAGGCAATGGCATCCGCAATACTGCTCTTTCCAACGCCCATGTGGCCGGAGATGACATTCATATTGCCGAACTGAAATGTCCGGCTGTCCGCATAACCCTTGAAGCCGCTGATGGTAAGCCGGGTCACACGAAACTCTTTGATTGGCTGAATCATGGTTTTCCTCCTTATTACGCTGCCTGCGCTCCGCCCAGGTCCATAATCTGATAGGATTCCAGGATGTAGAAGGTAACACCATTGTTATGCTGGGTCGAGAGCTGGACGTTTGTGAGCATGAGTCCCGGTGCCAGGCGGGCATCTGCGCCGCGGGTATAGGCCTGGAAAAGCTGCCCGGCACTGTCCCGAACCTGAACGCTGGTACGGCTGTTGCCGCTCATGGTAGGCTTGAGGACCGCGCCTGTCACCATATAGCATCCGGCCGGGATGCCGGTAGATGATATCTGACCTTGGAAAGGCTGTCCCTGTATCTGAGGGGCTTGCTGTCCGTCCTGCCGGTGGGGATCGCCACATGGATTGGCAGACTGGCCCCGGTCGTAATGGCCCTGTCTGTCCTGTTCGCCGGGGTGGTCCTTTTTCTGCTGGAGTGACTGCACCCACTGATCGTGGACGATGTCCAGGGCGGGGCGCTCGTTATTGCAGATCACATACCCTTTTCCCCTCTGCTCAATGGAGACCCATTTTTGCGTCATACCGTAGAGATACCGTCCGATGCCCCACTCAACTGCGGCCCGCTTCATACTGTCGCTAAGGCCGCCCTTGACGGACTCAATGTCACTGTCATCGGCCCCATCCCATTTAGTGAGCCAGTCTTTCAGCTCAGGAAGATAGATGGAGATACCGCAAAGCTGCGCCTTTTCCCCCTTCCAGGGGACGAAGTCATTGTGCCAGCCGTCGATGCCGACAGTGCTGTCCAGTCGATTTTGGATAGCTCGGTTGGTCACATAGGGGACCGCCAAGCCGCTGGTCTTTGCTGTATTGGTGGCGGAGACCCGCCACTCGATGTCGGCGCTCTGAAAGGGGGCGGAAAGCGCCTCTTGCAGCTCACGTGCTGATTTTTGCCACATAAAAGCTCTCCTTCTTGTAAGATATTGGTGGATAAACGAGGTGTGCATCTTACTTCACGCGGCGCTGATAAAATCGCGCAGCGTCCTCCCGTTGGGGATCAAGATGTCCGAGTAGTAATAGGCCGGGTCCTTATCCTTCAGGTGTTCCATGAGATCCCGATAGCCCAGGCCCAGTTTATTGTTGGACTCGCTGTATGAGTGCATATTGTTTGGGATACTCAGCAGAAAGGCGGGAAGATGATAAGCCTTATGCTGCTTTTTATAAATAGGCAATGCGTTGGCCCCCACACACAGTGAACCATCGCTGCTGGTCACATTGGAGAAAGGGTAGTAATACATGGTGGTCTCCGGAGTGGGTGTTTCATCCGCCACTACCCCGATCCGACACCGGGAGACCTTTCCCTCATTGCTTATGGCAAAGCCAAACACCAGACGTGGAATGGGAAACTGGGGATAGGGCGTGTCGTAGACGGATACATCGGCATACAGCTTCGGATGCCAGAGAACGATGCGCTTTTCTTCCGCATTTTGATAGACCGACAGGGTGTTCAGCGGCAAAAAACCGCTGGCATATCCCGGCTCCGAGACCATGACACTCTGTTTGAAGGACTGGAGCAGTGCCTCCGCCGTAATGTTTTTCCGGGAGAAAATGCCGTTTTCATTCTCCTCCACGGTGATTTTGCCCTGTTTGGGTGAGATTCGGATAATAAACTCACTATCGTCTATCATTATGCGGCCTCCTTGTGTTCGTTAGGGGGAGTGAGCGGCAGCGGAATAACTTTATCCGCCGGCTGAGCTAGCTTTTCCTCTAATTGGCTGATTTCACACGCGCAGATATCGAGGATCGTGCAAAGAGCCTCCGGGATATCCTCATAAGAGTCGAACTCCTCAAAAAGAAAAAGCACAAGTTTTGGGCCTTTTCTGTCTTTCGTTCCGTCTACCCAAAGATAGTCGTAGCAATAGTTTGGGAACTGCATGGCGCCATGGATGGCGTTTTCCATCTGACGGACAAAGTCGTTTTCGATCCGCGAGATTCCGTACCTGGCTTCATACTCCCGGCACAACTGGTCGAACCGGTTCAACAGAGGATCGCGCAGCACAAACGTATCTCGATCTTCTTCATACTCCGTGCGGGACATCTTTTTCCCTTCCTGGTGGTAGACTCGGGTATCCTGAAAAACACATTCACAGGCGCACTGTTCCACAAGACACTGGCTGTCCCAGCTCAGGCCCGTGTCCGCACCGATATAATCGAAAAGGCGGTCCAGCTTCCCGTGGTCGTAGAGCAGTTTTGCAATGCTGAGGATCGACACGCTGGCCCTCAGAATGTCTTCATTGATGTTCATAGCATCTTCTCCTTACAGGAACACTCTTGTTTTGATGCTGGATGGAGGAATCTCTCTGAGGCGTCTGTTGAGAGAGCAAATGGGATACTGAAGCCGCTCCCACCAATCGAAATAGTCGATCAGGATACACAGAGTCCCATTTTCCATAGGTGATGGGAGGGTATCATGGTGGAAAAAACAATCATAAGCCTTTTCCTGCTGCTGTCCGGCAACCAGACTGGCGTTTGCCTCATCCTGCTTGCGCTGCCTGAGCGCACTTTGAACTCTATTCCGAGGCATAGGCCAGCACCTCCTGCGCTACCGCAGAATATGCTTTCGCCGCGGGATTTTCTGGCTCATATTCAAAAATACTCGCCGCGTCGATGGGATGCTCCGCAACGCGAATGGAGAAATCAATGGGGGCGGAGAACACGGTAAACGCGTCGCCGTAGTCAGCCTGGATCTCATCCTGGATACCGCGACACAGGTTTGTGCGGCCCTGATACATGGTCAACAGGATTCCGCCCACCGTGAGGGTTGGATTGATCCCCTGCTGGATGGTTTTGATGACTTCCAGCGTATCGGCCATATCCTCCATTGCCAGGTAATGCGCCTGTACGGGGACGATAGCTTGGTCTGCGGCGGCCAAGGCGTTGATCGTCAACAAGTCCATGCTGTGACCACAATCAATCAGGATGTAATCGTACCGATCCTGAAAATACTTCAGGACTTGGGCCATGACCAATTCACAGGGGGTACCACCACTGTTACCGCCCCGATACCGGCTGTTCATTTGCAGAGCTACCAGCCTGCTGGACACAGCAGCCAGCTTTGAGTTCGCCGGGATGTAGTGGACGCCTTCTCTTTGGATAACGGCCTTATCTGCAAAGAGCTCAAACTCCGTATCGTCCAAAGCCGCATTCATCAGATTTGCCAACGTGTACTTGATGGTCTTCGGATCAGCCCGCATGACCTTTGTCAGGTCTCCCTGCGGGTCGTTATCCACAAGAAGGACACGTTTTCCCGCAGCAGCCAAGGCGGCGCCCAGATTGGCGCAGGTGGTTGTCTTTCCAACACCGCCTTTTGAGTTCGTGATCGCCAGAGTAATCGCCATCCTATTACCTTCTTTCTGTTCCATAAAGTTAAATCCCGGAGTCAAAACCTCCGGCTAAGCCGGAGGCTTGAGTAGGCCCTATAAGGGCCTGATACCGGCTAGCATCTCAAGATGCACCGAAATATCTTTCGTCTGCATCATGTGCCCTACCGCTATTCAAATAGCGAAGCTTTTTCTATAGTTACCTCCTACTATTCGGAGGTCGTCTACTTGTCAACTCGCTTCGCTCGTAGCCTGAAGTTAAAACTTTTTACTCTCACCAGCAGAGCTGGTGGTTCTGTTCGCTAAAGCTACCCAATAGAAAACGCCCACTCCGGTATTTCGGAGTGAGCGTTTCACACCCGCTCCGACATAGCCCTCCTTTCATCAAGGGGTTGGAATGTCGGAGCCTATAAAGATGGCAAATTAGTTTGAGATTTCGGACAAAATCAGCAAAAACTCCAGCCATTCATAGAGGTTTCCGACTTTGTCTTATTATATCTCATTCCTCGATACGGCGCACAATACCAGTCGCTTTCATATCCAAACTCCTCCTGCGGTTATGGTTACAGCTCTTAGTATCCGCAGGTTTCTTTTGCCTATGCAGGAAGAGCGGGTGGTTTCATTTGGAAACGCGGGCTGTTGCGGCAGCGCGCAAAAGGCCCCCCGGAGCACAGCTCCGGGGGGCGGCGGGACAGTGTTACATTCTCTCCTCCACCACTTGGGCCTTGATCAGGTTGGTGGTGCCGGAGCGGCCCAGCGGCACGCCGGCGGTGATCACCACGGTGTCTCCCGGCTTGACGGCGCCCTCCTTCCGGGCCACGTCCACCGCCAGGGAGAACATCCGGTCGGTGGAGTCCACCTCGCCGGACAGGTAGGGATGCACGCCCCAGGAGATAGCCATGCGGCGGCGGGTGGATTCATCCTGGCACAGCGCCACAATGGGGCAGGCCGGCCGGAACCGGGAGATCACCTTGGCGGTGTAGCCCGATTTGGTGGGGGCCAGGATGGCGCTGGCACTCAGGTCCATGGCGGTCAGGCAGCAGGTATGGGTGATCGCGTCGCTGATGCTGGAGATGCCGGGGAGCAGGTTGCTCTCCCGGAAGCGGCCCCAATAGTCAATGGCGCCCTCGGCGGCCACCACGGTATCCACCATGGTCTCCAGCGCCTCGATGGGGTACTTGCCGGAGGCGGTTTCACCGGAGAGCATGACGCAGGAGGTGCCGTCAAACACGGCGTTGGCCACGTCGGACACCTCCGCCCGGGTGGGACGGGGATTGCGGATCATGGAGTCCAGCATCTGGGTGGCGGTGATCACCGGCAGGCCGGCCCGGATGGTGGCCTTGATCATCTTTTCCTGAAGGATGGGCACCTCATGGGCGGGGATCTCCACCCCCAGGTCGCCCCGGGCCACCATAATGCCGTCGGCGGCGGCGATGATGGCGTCGATGTTCTCCACGCCCTCCCGGTTCTCAATCTTGGCGATGATGCGGATGTTGTCCCCGCCGTGCTTGTGGAGCTCGGCCCGGATGTCCTCCACGTCGCTGGCCTTGCGGACAAAGGAGGCGGCGATGAAGTCAAAGTCATGCTCCGCGGCGAACTTCAGGTCCTCCCGGTCCTTGTCGGTGAGGGAGGGCAGCAGGATATGTACGTCGGGAATATTGATGGACTTGTTGCTGGACAGGGGGCCGCCGTTCTCCACCTCGCACTGGATGGCGTGGCCCTCCACTTTCTGGACCCGCAGCTCAATCAGGCCGTCGTCCACCAGGATCCGGCAGCCGGGCCCCACCTCCTTATGGAGGTTCTCATAGGTCACCGAGACCTGGGTGGCGTCGCCGGGCACATCGTCGGTGGTCAGCGTGAAGGTATCCCCCTGCTTCAGGCTCACCGGCCCATTGGCAAAGGTTTTGATCCGAATTTCAGGACCCTTGGTGTCCAGAATGGTGGCCACAGGGGCGCCCAGGGTATCCCGCACCTTCTTGAACATATTCAGCCGGGCCAGCTGCTCGGCATGGCTGCCGTGGGAGAAGTTGAAGCGGGCGGCGTTCATGCCGCTCCGGACCAGCTTTTCCATGGTCTCCTCATTGTCCACGGCGGGACCAAGGGTACAGATGATCTTTGTTTTTCTCATAGCGCACCTCCGTTGGGTAAGCGATTTTGTCTGTCAGCTTTTTCACAAATACGGCACCATCATACACCTTTTAGGCCGTTTTGGAAAGAGACAATCTGCCTATTTTTTTGCACAAGGCCAGCCGACACAACACCGCACCCACGCAGCCGCACAAAATACACCCCATCAGCATCAGATTGGCCCCTCCCAGATCCAGGGTCCAGCCGGCCAGCAGGCCGCCCAGCATCCCGCCCAGGCCGTTGGAGGCCACCATCATCACCGTCTGCCCCCGGACCCGGTCGGCCTCGGGCACCGACTCATTGACAAAATATACCGACGCCGGGGTAAACAGGCCGTAGCCCAGCACCTGGATGGGCTGCACCAGCAGCACGCCCAGATAGCTGGTGGTACACAGCAGCAGCACCCCCTTCAGGGTGCCGAAAAGCATGCTCAGCATCACCAGACGCCCGCTGCCCAGACGCCGCAGCAGCCGGCCGAAAAACAGGGCGGTGGGCAGCTCGGAGGCCCCCATGAGAAACAGGGCCAACCCCAGATCCGCCTGGCTACCCCCCCGGCTGGTGACGATATTGACCAAAAAGTTGGACAGTGGCATAATCCCCGTCAGCCCCAGCAGCACCCCCGCCAGCATCAGGGTAAACCGTGGGTTGCTCCGCAGCAGGGAGAGGGCCGACTGGGGCTGGGTCTCGGTCTGCTCCGCCGTCCGCTTTTCTCCCCGGTAGGGGGGATAGGCGGCCACCAGCGCCGCCTCGGCCACCACCAGCAGCAGATGGGTGAGCAGGGTGCTCTCCAGCCCCAGGCGCCCCACCTGCAGCCCCAGCAGCACGCACACCACCGCGTAGGCCAGAGAGCCGATCCCCCGGCCCAGGCTGTAGCGGATGGGCACGCCGTCATTGATGAACTGGACGGCCATGGCGTCCATCAGGGGGTAGGAGGACACCTCCAGCCCGCCGATCACCGCCCACACCAGGGTGGTCTCCCACAGGCCCATGCCGGGGGAGAGCCAGTACCAGGCCCCCGCCCCCAAAGAGAGCACCAGGGAGAGGGAGACGATCCACTTCAAAGGCACCTCCGGGTGGCGGTCGGCGAAGCCCCCCAGCAGGGGCTGGCACACAATCCCCGCCAGACAGCGCACCGCCGTCATCAGTCCCGCCTCCCCGTTGGTGAAGCCCCGCTCCAGCAGCAGGGCGGTCTGGTAGGCCACAATGGAGGCGAACATGGCCCAGAATCCCGCCTGCATCAAAATATAGTGCAGGTCCAGCCGCCGGACGGACGGGGTCTTTCGTTGCAGTTCCAAGCCGTTCACTCCGTTGTATCAAAGTTAAACATGTTGTCCAGGCCGGTGCTGCTGGCGGTATACAGGGTGAGCACCAGGTCCGGCTCCAGCTCCCGGATGGTATCCATCAGGTCCCCGGAGAAATAGCGCAGGTCAATGGTGGTCAGCTCCGAGCAGGACAGGGCCAGGAAGGGGGCCAGAGCGCAGGAGAAGGACTCCCGCAGCAGCACCACCTTGGGGCCCTTGGGGTTATTGTGGTTGACCATGGTGGCCATGGCGTAATCCCCGCCGGAATAGTAGGTGTAGGGATTGCCGTTGAACCAGTCCCGCTCCTCCACCCGCTCGGGGAAGCACACCGACTGGGCAAAGGGTCCGGAGCGGTCAAAGCTGCCGTCGCTGTTGGTGTAGGTCAGATTGGTGTCAAATTTGGGGGTATAGATGGTGAAGTCGTCCACCCCGGCGTACAGACTGCCCACCCGCTTGCCCTGGCTGCCCAGGAAAAAGTCATCCAGCACCCGGGTGCTCCAGTTGTTGGGGTTGGTCAGGATCGACGGCGTCTCGTAACCGTAGCGCAGGTCCAGCTCCCCGCTCAGGTACTGCCAGGCAAAGAAGGCCGCCTCCGGCTTCCAGTGGTGGTCGGTGCGGAAAAACCAGTTGGAGTAGATGCCGTTGCTCTCAAACACCGGCCGCAGGTCCAGATAGTCCACCCCCAGCCGGTCCAGCTCCGCCAGATAGGCGTCGCAGGTGGCGTTGCCGCTCTCCTCCAGACCCCGGGGCAGCAGCTCCGCGCCCCGCTGGATCTTCTGGGGCGCGGCGATATAGAGATAGTGGATGCCCCGGACCTCCAGCTTGGCGGCCAGCTCCGCCGTGGCCTGGGCCCGGCGGCCCACCGCCTCCTGGTCCACCTGGCCGGCGGTGCCCAGGTTCACAAAATTCAGGGCGCCGGTGGACAGCTTAGCCACCGTATTGCCCGCCACCATGTCCTGGATCACCCTCCGGCCGGAGAGCCGCTGCACCCCGCCGTAGAGCTGAATAAACAGATGGTCCCGGTCCAGGTCGCTGTTCACCGCGCTCTCCGCCTCACTGAGGACGGCGCCGGGGTCCCGCTCCCGGACGGCGGACTTGAGCAGCCCCTCCAGCTTCCCCTCCCCGCCCACAAAGGCGGTGAGCACCAGCGTCAGACCGGCCGCCGTCAGCAGGAGAAACAGGAGGGCGGTAATGGTATTGCGTCGTTTCATAGGTCCCTCCCGTCAGAAATTGAAGTAGATAAAGGGGTTATAGGTCCCCTTGATGATAAAGCTGGCCGACACCAGGAAGATGGCTGCCGCCAGCAGGGCGTAGCCCAGATCCAGCGCCACGCTCCGCAGCCGGCCTGCCCGCTGGGCCAGGGCGGGGGCCACCGGCGCGGCAAACACCGCCCCCGCCAGCAGCACCGTCCAGTTCTCCCGGAAAAACAGGCCGGTCTCGGCGCTCCACAGCCCGGCCCCCCGGCCGAACATGGCGCTCAGAAAGCCCGCCGCCTCCCCCGGACCGTCCGCCCGGAAGATCACCCAGGCGAAATTGACCATCAGGAAGGTAAACAGCCACTGGCACACCGCTGGCCAGCCCCGGCCCAGATGGCCGTATTTCTCCAGCACCAGCAGCACGAAATAGAACAATCCCCAGACGATAAACGTCCAGTTGGCCCCGTGCCAGATGCCGGTGAGCAGCCATACCACAAACAGGTTGCGAATATGCTTTGCTTTGGAGGATACCCGGCTGCCCCCCAGGGGGAAATAGACATAATCCCGGAACCAGGTGGACAGGGAGATGTGCCACCGCCGCCAGAACTCGGTGACCGACCGGGAGATATAGGGATAGTTGAAGTTCTCCAAAAAGTGAAAGCCGAACATCTTGCCCAGGCCGATGGCCATATCGGAGTAGCCGGAGAAGTCGTAGTAGATCTGCAGGGTGTAGCACAGAGAGCCCAGCCAGGCAAAGGAGGTGGTCAGCCGGTCCGCCCCCTCCAGCAGGAAGGCCCGGTCGGCCACCAGGGCCAGCTGATTGGCCAGCAACACCTTTTTCCCCAGGCCCACGATGAACCGGGTGCATCCGGCGGCAAAGTCGTCCCAGGTCTCCTTCCGGTGGTCGATCTGGTCGGCCACCGTCTCATACTTGACGATGGGGCCGGCGATGAGCTGGGGAAAGAAGGAGATGTACAGCCCCACCTTCAGGGGGGAGCGCTGGGCCTGCCCCCTCCCCCGCTGGACATCCAGCACGTAGCTCAGGGCCTGGAAGGTGAAAAAGGAGATGCCGATGGGCAGCTCAATGCCGGGGATCACAAAGGCTCCCCCCAGGCGGTTCAGAATACCCAAAGTAAAGGTCAGGTATTTAAATATAAACAGGATACCAAGATTGAACACGGCCGCCAGCAGCACGGGCACCTTTGTGCCCGTGCCCGCGGACTGTCCGCGGGCCACCCACAGCCCGAAGCCGTAGTTTGCCGCGATGGAGAGCATCATCACCAGCACGAACCAGGGCTCCCCCCAGGCGTAGAACACCAGGGAGGCCAGCAGCAGGAAGATGTTCTGGGCCTGCCGCCACCGGCGGAGGAGCAGGTAGTAGACGATGAGCACGCCGGGCAGGAACAGGAACAGGAATACCGAACTGGAAAAAAGCACAGGGTCGCCTCCTTTTAGTGCTTGTCGGGCACCAGCTCGATCCAGTAGCCGTCCGGGTCCTCGATGAAGTAGATCCCCATGCCGGGGTTTTCAAAACAGACGCAGCCCATGGCCCGGTGCCGCTCCAGCAGCTCGTCAAAGCGGTCGGTGCGGAAGGCCAGGTGGAACTCCTGCTCCCCCAGGTCATAGGGCTCCGTGCGGTCCCGCAGCCAGGTCAGCTCCAGCCGGAAGTCGCTCTCCCCGTCTCCCAGATATACCAGCCGGAAGGAGCCGTCGGCAGCGTTCTTCTCCTTTACCGGCTTCAGCTCCAGGGCCTCGCTGTAAAACTTCAGGGACCGCTCCAGGTCCAGCACGTTGAAATTGAAGTGATCAAATCGCAGCATGTCAAAACTCCTACTTTCTTTCAAATTTCCTTGTCATTGGCCTTTTTGTCGATAAACTCCGGCCGCAGCTTGCTGTACAGGATCTTCTGCTCGCTGTACAGGCCGTAGTAGCCCGACAGCATATAGGACACCGCCAGGCACACCGCGAACAGGCACATACTCTGGCCGGTGAACAGCCCCAGGCTGTCCCCGGCGAAGAGCTCCAGAGCCAGCAGCAGGGAGCTGATGGGGCAGTTGGTGACGCCGCAGAACACGCACACCATGCCCAGCCCCGCCCCGAAGGAGGGGTGGAGCCCCAGCAGGGGGCCCACGGTGCAGCCGAAGGTGGCCCCGGTAAAGAACACCGGCACAATCTCGCCCCCCTTGAAGCCCGCCCCCAGGGTGATGGTGGTGAAGAGCATCTTGAGCAGGAAGGCCTCCGGCCGGGCGTGGCCGCTCACCGCCGCGTGGAGCACTGCCTCCCCGGCGCCGTTGTAGTCGTAGCTGTCCGGGTTCCACAGCCACACCAGGAAGGTGAGCGCGATCACCAGCGCGCCACCCGCCGCCGCCCGGGTGTTTGGGCCGGGCAGATACTTCTCGTACAGGTGGGGGGCGGCGTGCATCAGCCGGCAGAAGCAGATGGACAGCAGGGCGAACAGGATGCCCAAGCCGATGACCTGCAGGAGGGTGAGAGGGCTCAGGTTGGGGATCCCCTCCAGGGTGAAGGCGGTGGCGGGCACGTGAAAGAGCTGGGCCATCCACAGCCCCACGATGGCGGACAGGACGCAGGGCACCATGGCGGCGTAATAGAGCACCCCCACGCTGGTGACCTCCATGGCGAACATGGCCGCCGTCAGGGGGGTGCCGAACAGGGCGGAAAAGGCGGCCGCCATGCCGCACATGGTAATCACCCGGCTGTCCTTGTCGTCCAGGCGCATCCACCGGCCGATTTTGGAGGAGATGGAGCCGCCGATCTGGAGGATGGCCCCCTCCCGGCCGGAGGAGCCCCCCACCAGATGGGTGATCATGGTGGAGAGAAACACCAGCGGCGCGGTACGCAGCCGCAGGGGCTTGTTCTCCCGCACCGCCACCAGCACGAAGTTGGTGCCCCGGTCCCCCGCCATGCCGCACACCCGGTAGAGCTGCACGATGGCCACGCCCCCCAGGGGGAGCAGCCACAGCAGCCAGGGGTTTTGGTGGCGCAGGTCGGTGACCATGGAAAAGGCGTAATAAAAGGCCGTGGCCACCCCGCCGCACACCACGCCGCAGATGGCCGCGAAAGCCAGCCACTTGATGAAGGTGAGAGCCTGGCCTGCCTGGGTGAAGCGCCCCGGCGGGCGCTGCTGTACTGCTTGCATCCTCGCTCATCCTCTCCCTGTACACTGGGGCTATTATAACATGGATACCAACTTTTTTCCGCATTCTTATGGATTTTTTTCATGGCTGTGCTATACTGGATTTCGTATTACTGCTGATTCGGGATATTGTGAAGAGGAGGAATTGCCTTGCAGCCCCCATTATGGCCTCAAATCGCATTGCAGGTCATACTTCTCCTGCTGACCGCCTTTTTTTCCGCCGCCGAGCTGTCCATTCCCGCCCAGGATGAGGGCGCCCTCCGCCGCCAGGCCCAGGAGGGAGACCGGAAGGCGGCCCAGCTGCTCAGGCTGGCCGGCCGCCCGGTGCGCACCCGGGCCACCATTCAGCTGTGCGTCACCCTGTCCGGCTTCTGCTCCGCCGCCTGCGCCGCCCTGTCCTTTGGCCTGCCCCTGGGCCGGTGGGCCGTGGCACGCTGGGCCCTGTCCGGAAACGGCGCCTACGCCGTCCGGGTGCTGGCCGCCGCCGGGGTCACCCTGGTCACCGCCCTTATCGTGCTGGCCTTCGGCTCCGTGATCCCCCGGCGGGTCTCCCTCCACCGGGGAAGCCAGGCCGCCCGCCTCACCTGCGGGGCGGTGGCCGCCCTGTCCGTGCTCCTGCTCCCCCTCACCGCCCTGCTGGAGGGGATCAGCTCCCTGTTCCTCCGGCTGCTCCACCTGGACCCCCACCCCGACCGGGCTCCGGTCTCTGAGGAGGGCATCCGCAAACTGGTGGACATCGGGGAGGAAAAGGGGGCCATTGAGCGGGACGAGAAAGAGATGATCGAGAACATCTTCGAGTTCAACAACATGACCGCCGCCGACGTAATGGTTCACCGCACCGACATGGTGATGCTCTGGGTGGACGACACGGCGGAGGAGATCCAGCAGACCATCGAGACCTCCGGCCTGTCCCGGTTCCCGGTGTACGAGGAGGACGCCGACGACGTCATCGGCATTCTGAACACCCGGGAGTGGCTGCTCAACGCCCGGAAGGACCGGCCCAAGCCCCTGCGGGAGCTGCTGCGCCCGGCCTACTTCGTCCCCCAGTCGGTGCACACCGACATGCTGTTCCAGGATATGCAGAGCAAAAAGGTCCACCTGTCCATTGTGGTGGACGAGTACGGCGGCACCGCGGGCCTGGTGACCATGGAGGACCTGCTGGAGGAGATCGTGGGCAACATCTACGATGAGTTTGACCCCCAGGAGGACCAGGAGATCATCCCCCTGGGGAACGACCGGTGGCGGATTGCCGGCTCGGCCGAGCTGGAGGACATCGCCGCCGCCCTGGGGGTGGCCTTCCCCGAGGACGAGGAGACCGAGACCCTGGGCGGGCTGGTGTTTGCCCAGCTCAGCGTGATCCCCGAGGACGGCAGCCACCCCGAAGTGGAGGCCTACGGCCTGCGCATCCGGGTGGAGGAGCTCACCGACCGCCGGGTGGAGTGGGCCACCGTCACCCGGGCCGCCCCCGCCCCGGTGGAGGAGCCCGCCCAGGTATAGGACACAGCCAGCAAACGGGACGCCGGAGGCGTCCCGTTTGTTTTTTTCGACCGCTTCTGTGACAAAGCCCCCGCCCCGCTCGTATCTAAGATGAAGGGATTCACACAAGGGGGGACGCCTATGGACAAAACCAGTTTCACCGCCGCGGTGGAGCGCTATCAGGATATGGTCTACCGGGTGGCGCTCCACGTCCTGGCCAGCCCCCAGGACGCGGACGACGCGGTGCAGGAGGTCTTTCTCAAGCTGTACACCGCGCAAAAGCCTTTTCAGGGGGAGGAGCACCTGCGGCGGTGGCTGCTGCGGGTGACGGTAAACCACTGCCGGGACGTGCTGCGCAGCCCCTGGCGGAAGCGGCGGGCCTCCCTGGAGGAGCTGCCGCCCCAGCCGGTGTTCCAGCAGCCGGAGCAGGAGGCCCTGTACCAAAGCGTGATGGCCCTGCCGGAGATCTACCGCATCGTGCTGGTGCTGTTTTACTACGAAGAGCTGTCGGTGCGGGAGATCGGGGCCCTGCTGAAGCTGGAGACCTCGGCGGTGACCACCCGGCTGTCCCGGGCCCGGGCCAAGCTGAAGGAGCAGTTGGGGGAGGTGTGGCAGGATGAGTAACCGTGACTTCTATCGGGAGACCTTTTCTCAGGTCCACAGCTCCGCCCAGATCCGCTGGGAGGACTTTGCCCAGACTCGCAAGCCCCGGCGGAAGAAACCCGTCCGGCGGCTGTGGCTGCTGGCGGCGGTGCTCGCCCTGCTGGCCGCCCTGTCCATCGGCGCGGTGGCCGCCCACCTGCTGGGACTGCAGGATCTGCTGCTGCCCCAAAATCAGCCCGCCCCTTCCGGCCAGCCGTCGGTACAGGAGCAGCAGCTCAGCCTGTCCGGCTATATCAACACCCCGGAGAGCCAGGGCCTGGCGGAATGGAATGAGTTTCTCTCCTCCTACGACCCGGACGGCGCCATCCTCAACGTGGTGGGCAACTATGTGGACCCGGCCCTGGCCCAATATCACTGTTACCTGGTGTACACCCAGGAGATGGCGGACAAGCTGGAGGAGATCGCCGCCAAATATACCCTGAGTCTCCACACCTGGAACCATGTGGTGGAGGACCAGGGGGAGTGGGTCTCCCTGCTGGGGGATTTTCTGGGGGACAACACCGCCTACAGCGGCAAGATCTACGAGGACGGCACCTTTCACTATGACGGATATCTGACCACCAGCGAGGGCAGAGAGCTAAACTATCAATTCCGCCGCAGCGTCAAGGGCGCCCTCAACGACGTGTACCTGCCTGTGGGCGGCCTGTCCGCCTACGAGGAGTGGTACTACAAGACCGGCGCGGGTTGGGAGATCACCCTGGACCTGGGGCCGGACCGGGGCTTCCTGCTTACCGACCTGGGAGACAGCTTTGTCTTTGTCAACGTGCTGGCGGGCACCGATCAGGGGATAACCAAGCAGGACATGAAGGACCTGGCGGACAGCTTTAACTTCTCCCTGCTCACCCCCGTACAGCCTCCGGACCAGTCCCTTGGGGAAGCGGAGCCCCAGGAGAGCGGCCCGGCTGTTCTCCCGCTGTCCGCCCAGCTTGAGCAGGTCCTGTGGGAAGACCGTCCGTTCTATGACGCCGACTACAACAGGACCCTTACCCTCTCCCAGTTCCTGACAAAAAGCGCCCCGGAGGGCAGCCAGCTGGCGGCGGACGCCTTCACCACCATCGATCTGGACCGGGACGGCGCCACAGAGGCGGTGCTGCGTCTGGTTTTGGACTCGGGAGCCCACCACGGCTGGGAGGTCCTGCGCCAGGGAGAGGACGGGACGGTCTACGGCTATATCCTGACCCCGGGGGAAATGCTGGAGCTGAAAAGCGACGGCAGCTATTGCTACTCCTACAGCACCTCCAGCGGATTCGGCCGCATGTTTTTTGCGGACACCGACGCCAGCGGCCAACCTCAGCACAGCCGGGGCACCGCGCCCATGGGCTCGGTGGACACCGTTACTGACGCCGACGGCGCCGCCTATACCGACTGGTATCTGGACTACCGCTCCGTCACCCAGGCGGAGTACGAGGCCGCCCTGGCGCTCCAGCGGGGCAAGGAGGACATCTCCTGGCGTTTTCTCTACGAAACACAGGCTCCATAAAGAACGGGAGGGGCGGCCTATACGGCCGCCCCTCCCCTTTTATTATACCGAAAGAAATTTTTCCACCGCGTCTCCGGCCTGGGAGAGAAAATCCCCCTCCATGTCCAGCCAGAGCACGTCCTTATCCTTTTTGAACCACACCACCTGCCGCTTGGCAAAGCGCTTGATGGCACGGCCCAGCTCGTCCTTCAGCCCCTCCAGGGTGGGGATCTTTCCGGTGAGATACCAGAGGATGTAGCGGTATTCCAGACCCAGCCGGTCCAGAAATTCGTCGCTCACCCCGGCGGCGCGAAGACCCGCCACCTCGTCGATCATCCCGGCGTCAATACGGGCCTGGAGCCGCTGATCAATGCGCGCGCACACCGTCTCCCGGGGGAAATTCACTCCCAGCAGCAGGCAGTCGTACCGAGGGCAGGCCCTGGGGGCCTCCCAGCCGCCGGACAGGGCCTTTTCCACCGACCGCATCAGCCGGTGGCGGTTGTTTTCCTCCCCGCCGGTGAGGGTGACGCCGGTCTTTTCCCGCAGGATGGCGTACAGCTCGGCGTTACTCTTGCCCTCCAGCTCTTGCCGCAGGGCGGGGTCGGGCTTGCTGTCGGAAAACTGGAAGCCCTCGGTGACCGCACGGACATACAGCCCGGTACCTCCCACCAGAATGGGGACCTTGCCCCGGGAGAGCACATCGTCAATGGCGGCGTAGGCCGCCGGCTGGAAGTCGGCCACCGAATAAGGCTGCCCCGGCTCCACCACGTCCAGCATATGGTGGGGGATCCCCCCCATCTCCGCTTCCGTCACCTTGCCGGTGCCCAGGTCCAGGCCCTTGTACACCTGCCGGGAGTCGGCGGAGATCACCTCGCCGTCAAACCGCTTGGCCAGCTCCACCCCCAGGCCGCTCTTGCCGCAGGCGGTGGTGCCCAGCACCACCACCAGCTTGGGCAGGCCCCCCGTCATACCTGCGCTCCGTGGGCAATGGCCCCAAAATCCTGGAAGGGCAGCAGCACCCAGACCGCCCGGCCCAGCACGTACCGCTCATCCACCGTGCCCAGGGTCACGTCCCGGCTGTCGGAGGAGTGGTTGCGGTTGTCTCCCATGACGAAAATGGAGCCCTCAGGCACCACCACGTCGGAGATGCTCTCCCCCATGGGCCGCTCCATGGGCTCGTTGATATAGGGCTCGTCCAGCGCCACCCCGTCCACCGTGACGGTGCCGGCGTCATAGTCGATGACCACATGCTGGCCGCCGGTGGCGATCACCCGCTTGACGATGGGGCCGTCGGCGGCGTCAAACTCCTTGGTCAGCACCACCACGTCCCCCTGCCTGGGGGTATATCCGATACTCTGAAGCAGCAGCATGTCCCCTTCGTGGAGGGTGGGGACCATGGAACTGCCCGACACGCCGATGATCCGTCCCACAAAGGTAAAGACCAGAATCAGCAGCACCAGAGCGGCCACCAGCGCCTGGAGCCAGAAGTACAGGTCCAGCTTCAGGGAGTCGCCGCCGGACAGCTCCTCCTTCTGCTCCGGCTGCTCATGTTTATCAAGTCTCAATCTAATCAGCTCCGTAACCGTGAATAGACCCATTATAATGCACAAAATCCCCGATTGCAAGGGAAGGATGTCTCACCCTGCCGGTCCAAAATTCCGAAAGGGAAACAGCACCCAGACCACCCGGCCCAGCACATACCGCTCATCCACCGTACCCAGAGTCACGTTCCGGCTGTCGGAGGACTGGTTGCGGTTGTCCCCCATGACAAAGATGCAGCCCTGGGGTACATCCACCGAGGCAAGATTTTCATAGTGGGGCGTTACCATCCACCCGTCCAGGTAGTGTTCGTCCAGGATCCGGCCGTCCACCGTCACGGTGCCGGCGGCATAGTCGATTTCCACATGCTGGCCGCCGGTGGCGATCACCCGCTTGACGATGGGGCCGTCGGCATACTCAAATTCCTTGGTGAGCGCCACAATATCCCCCTGCCTGGGCGTGTAGCCCACGCTCTGGAGCAGCAGCAGGTCACCCCGCTCCAGGGTGGGCAGCATGGAGATGTTGTCCACCACAATGATGCGCCCCACAAAGACAAAGAGCAGCGTCAAAACAGTCAGTATCGCCACCGCCGTACCCAGCCAGAGGTACAGCTCTTTTCTCCAGCCGCCGGCGGATTGCTCCCGCCTGTCTTCGCTCATTTTGCCTGTTTCCCTGTCTGCCAGGCCGCCTCCCGGCCGTGGCAAGTGAACAGCAAAATCTGTCGCTCCTGTCCCAGCTCCTCCAGGGTCTCCAGAGCCAGGGCCATCCGCGCATCGTCAAAATTGGCCAGAGCGTCGTCCAGCACCAGGGGACAGGGCTCCTCCCCCGGCAGCACCAGCTGGCACACCGCCAGCCGCACCGCCAGATAGAGCTGATCCGCCGTACCACGGGACAGGGTGAGGGCCCGCCGGGGCAGCAGGCCGTCGTGCTCCTCCGCCAGGGCCTCGAACTCCCGGGTGAGGGACACCTTATCATATTTTCCGCCGGTGAGCTTGGCCAGCAGCTCACCCGCCCGCCGGTTCAGGGAGGGAGAGAACCGGGCCTGGAGCCCGGAATGGGCCTTCTCCAGGGCCTCCAGCGCGGCGGTGAGGGCGGCGTGCTCCCGCTTGCGCCGGTCCAGCTCCTCCAGAATGGCCTCCCGCCGGGCGGTCAGCTCCTCCCGGTCTCCCAGGGAGTTCAGCTCCCCCTGGGCCATGGCCAGACCGCCCCGTAGCCGGGAGAGCTCCCCCTCCGCCCCCTCCAGCCGGGCGGCGGTATCCGCCGGGTCGAAGCGGGGCTCCACCCCGTTGTCCTCCAGGCCGTCCTCCGGCCGGGGCAGGCTGTCCGCCAGATTCCGGGCCCCATCCAGCCGGGCCTGGGCGGTGGAGAGCTGCTGCTCCAGATAGAGGGCCTTGGAAATGGCGGCCGACACCCCAAAGGCGTTGGTGACGCTGGGGGCAAAGGTGTGGACCAGCTCCAGCAGCTGGGCGCGGGTCTGCTCGTCCTGCTGGACCAGGCTGTTCAGGGCCTGCTCCGCCCCCTCCCGGCGGCGGGCGGCCTCCTCCGCCACCCCCCAGCGCTCCCGGTAGGCGCTGGCCCGGGTGAGGATCTCGTCGGCGCTCTGGACCTCATAGCGCTCCAGCAGCTCCTGCCGGAGGTCCTCCATCCGCCGCTTGCCGACGACGGCGGCCAGCAGCAGGGCCACTCCCGCCGCCCCCAGCACGCCGCAGGCAGCGCCCCCCAGCCAGAGGGCGGGGAATACCCCGGCAAAGCCCAGGGCCAGGGCTGCGGCGGCCAGCGCCAGGGCGGCGATGCCGCCTCCCAGCAGGCCGGCGGTATGGCCCTTCCGCTCGGCGGTCCCGGCGTCATCGCTGGCCTGCTGCCAGGCCTGCTCCGGGGTCAGGCCGGAGAACAGGGGGTCCTGAGCGGCCATCCGGGCCTCCGCCTCCCCCTGGCGGGCCTCCTCCAGCTGGCTCTCCGCCTGCTTGCGGCTGATCTGCAGGGCGTTGAGCTGGTTCACCTGGGCCTGGGCCCGCTGGAGGGTATCGGTGTCAGGGAGGGTGCCGAAGCGGTCCCGCTCGGCCTGGAGCCGGTCCACCCGGGCCTGGGCCTCCGCCAGGGCGGCCTGCCCCTCCTCCCACCGTTTCCGGCGGGCGGCCATAGCCCGGGCCAGGTGGGCCTGCCGCTCGGCCAGCAGCAGCTTGTGCTCCCGCTGGAGCTTGTCCAACTCCCGCTTGGCCTCCTGGGACAGGCGGAAGGCCTTGGCCTGCCGGGCCAGAACACCCTCCACCTCCGCCAGCTCCCCCTCCAGCCGGGGGATCACGCCGGTCTTGTTGTGCTGGCGGCGGTTGCGCCAGTCCCGCAGCACCCGCTCCACCTGGGAGTAAGACACGTCCTCCTCCCCGCTGGAGGCCAGGGCGGCGATGCGGGCCTCCAGGGCGGGGGCGCCGTCGATGGCGGTTCCCCCCTGGCCCACAAAGGCCGAGCGCTCAAAGACCTCCCGGGGGGCCCCCAGAATGGTCTCCCCCACGGTGTCGGCGGTGAGGCCGGGCACCGGCTCGCCGGTGCCGGTATACACCGCCTCAAAGGCTCCGAAGGGGCTGTTGCCCTTGGGGCCCCGGCGGAGGGTGATGGCCTCCCCCCGCCACAGCAGGTCGATGGCGCCCTCCATGGCCGCCCCGCTCCAGGGCTGGTAGCGGTTCTTTTCGGCGATATAGCCCTGCTTGTCCCGCTCCTTGGTGTTGATGCCGTAGAACATGGCCCGCAGAAAGGCGGACCAGGTGGACTTGCCCCCCTCGTTGGGAGCGGTGATGATATTCAGGCCGTCCTTCAGGACCAGTTCCCGGTGGTCCAGGCCTCCAAAGGTGGCGCGCATATTCACAATTCTCATGGGCAGGGGTCCTCCCCGTGTTCCAGGGCCGCCAGCGCAAAACGGGCGGCCAGTTCTCTGTCCTCCAGCTCCTTTTCCCCCTTCAGGGCCCGGAGCACCAGCCCGGTGAGGCTGTCCTCCCCCGCTCGCTGCCACAGGTCCCGGAGGGGCCGGGTATTGTCCCGGACACTGACGCTGAAATAGCTGGGCTGGGCCAGGGCGGTGAGGGCGGCAAGGTCCGGAGCCCCAAAGCTCCGCTGGCCGGTGAGGAGGATCCGGCAGCAGTCCCCGGAGGGAGAGGGGGGCAGCACGGCCCGAAGTGCCTCCTCGGCGCTGTCTTTGCCGGTGACATCGGCCTCCACGATCTCATACCGCCGCCCGGCCAGGGGCACAAAGCGGGCGGACACCGTGTGGTCGTCCTCCACCGTCACGGAGAGCACGCCCTTCTCCCCCGTCTCGTCAAAGCCCCGGCCCTCGGGGCAGCCGGGATAGGCCCAGCAGGTCTCCCCCGCCCGCTGCAGGCCGGAACAGGCGTGAATGTGGCCCAGGGCCAGATAGGTCAGGCCGCTTTCGGCGATGTCCTCCGGCCGGATGGGGCCGTACCGCCCCTGGCCCGCCACATCCCCGTGGAGGGTCATCAGATGGATTCTGCCATCCCGTGGGGCGGAGAAGCCCATGAGGGGGGAGCGGTCGGCCTGGGGGGTGGTGAAGGCCGCCCCGTGGACCACACAGCCCAGCTCCGGCAGCTCCACCCCCTCCGGCTGGACGGAGGTAAAAATATGTACGTTGTCCGGCCACGCCGTGCCGGCGTAGGCCGACCGGGGGCCGTAGGGGTCGTGGTTGCCGGGGGCGATGAACACCGGCGCTTTGATCTGGCCCAGGGCATGGGAGAGGGCCTCCACCGTCTCCTGGTAGGTCTCTCCCCCGTCCAGCAGGTCGCCGGACAGCAGCACCAGGTCCGCCCCCTCCTCCTCCGCCAGGTCGGCCAGCCGGGAGAGCAGCTGCCGCTGCTCGGCCCGCCGCTGCCGGGCCTTCTCCGGGGAGAGGGCGGCAAATGGGGCGTCCAGATGGAAGTCTGCCCCGTGGATGAGTTTCAACATGGCTCCGCCTCCTTTCAGTCCCGGATATCCACCCGCTCCACTTCCACGCAGCGGCGGGTATCGGTGTCAATGGAGAACACCACGCTCTCCAGCTTACAGGGGCCCTCGGCGGGCTCAAACCGCCGGGGCAGTCCCCCCAGGAAGCGGTTGATGGCCTGCTCCGGCCGGATGCCCAGCACGCTGTGGGCGGGGCCGGTCATGCCCAGGTCGGTGATAAAGCCGGTGCCCTTGGGCAGGATCTGCCCGTCGGCGGTGGGCACGTGGGTGTGGGTGCCCCAGAGGGCCTGTACCCGGCCGTCCAGGTAGTACCCCATGGCCCCCTTCTCGCTGGTGGCCTCGGCGTGGAAGTCCACCAGCACGATGTCGGCCCCCTCCATCCGCTTCAAGATCCGGTCGGCGGTGGTGAAGGGGTTTTCAAAGTTGCTGTCCATTTCGCACCGGCCGATGAGGTTGATCACCCCGATGCCCAGGCCCTCCGGGCCCTCATATACCCCCCAGCCCCGGCCGGGCACCCGGTTGGTGTAGTTGGCCGGGCGGAGGGTGTAGCGGTCGTCCTCCAGGAAATCGGCGATCTGGATGCGGTTCCAGGTGTGGTTGCCCAGGGTGACCACGTCGGCCCCGGCGTCAAAAATGGCCCGGGCCTGCCGGGGCAGGATGCCCACCCCGGAGGCGTTCTCCCCGTTGACCACGGTGAAGTGGACGTTTTTCAGCTTTTTCAGCTGCCGCAGGTGGCGGTCCAGGCATTCCAGGCCGCCGTCCCCCACCACGTCGCCTACCGCCAAGATATTCAGGATCATAGTCTGCCTCCCTTTCTAAACGAAGTCTATTATATGTGATTTTGGGCAAAAGGGCAATTCCCGATTGTGCTGCCGGAATTGTTCAGCTTTTGTAATGCATTTCCTGGGCGGTTGTGGTAAAATATGTGGGAAAAGGAGGCTTTTTGATGAAACAAGTCTTACTCTGTCTGCTTCTGGCCCTGTCCCTCACCGCCTGCGGACAGGCTGGGTCCACGGCAGAGGTATCCGGCCTACAGCCTGAGCTCCAAGCTGTGGCGCTTGAAAACAAAACCGACGGTGATTCCGCCGGCCACGCCCAGACCCCGGCGGCCCAGCCCGATCCCACCCCCACGCCCACGCCGCCCATCACCCAGGAGCAGCTGCAGCAGGCGGTGGAACAGGCCAGGGCGGATTACGGCGCCACGGCCATCCAGGCGGCGGTGATCCGGGACGGCCAGGTGGCGGTCCAGGCGGCCTCCGGCTGGGCGGTGGAGGACCAGATCACCCTGACCACCCGGCACAAGATGCGCTGCGCCTCCCTCACCAAGGTGATGGTGGGCATCAGCGCCGGGGTGCTGATAGACGACGGCACGCTGGACCCCTACGCCGACCTGTCCGGCTACTGGGGGGTGACGGCCCGCAATCCCTCCTACCCCGATACCCCCATTACGGTGGACATGCTCCTCACCCACACCTCCACCCTCAGCGACGCCAGCGGCAGCCTGTCCGCCCTGAAGGGGACCGCCGCCCGGCAGCGGCTGGCGGGGAGCGGCTACACCGGGGGCAAGCCGGGCGAGCTGTCCAGCTGGTCCTATAACAACTACGGCTTTTCCGTGCTGGGCATGACCCTGGAGCGGGCGGCGGATCAAGTGCTGGACGACGTGCTGGGGGAGGCCGTGCTCACCCCCATGGGCATCGACGCCGCCTTTGAGGCGGGCAGCGTGGACGACACCGGCCTGCTGTGCGCCCTCTACTATCCCGGGAACAGCCTGTCCCGCACCGTCTCCACCCAGAAGAGCTATGTCTGCATCCAGCAGCCGGGCTACCGGGGCAACTTCTTCGCCGGCGGCTTCACCTGCAGCGCCGGAGAGCTGGCCCAGCTGGTGGCCATGCTGGCGGAGGACGGGACCTACCAGGGCCAGCAGTATCTCTCGGCCGAGACGGTGGCCTATCTGGAGCAGCCGCTGGGCCAGACCCCCGACGGCTTCTACCAGTGCCGCCCCCTGCGCTACCGGGAAAATATGTACGGCCGGGACCGCATGTACTACCACACCGGCTCGGCCTACGGCTTCTACGGCCTGCTGTCCTATGACCCGGACACCGGAGACGGCGTGGTGGTCTTTACCACCGGTGCCAGCGGCGTCACCGACAGCTACGGAGTCTACGCCGTGTGCGGCCAGGTGGCCCAGGCGGTGTACGGCTGATTGCCTGTAAGGAGGAATTTCATGTTGTCTAAACCCCTCTCCGGCCTGGCGCTGATCCTGGCCGTCACGCTGACGGGGTGCGCCGCTGGAGCCGCTTCCACCGCAGGCGTCCCCACGCCCGCTCCGGCCACCCCCAGC
>NZ_NFIQ01000037.1 GCF_002159455.1 Flavonifractor sp. An306 | reverse complement strand
CTCCGCCTCCCCTGCCCTGCCCGCCCAAATCCCGGCGGGCAGGGCTTTTTTCGTGCAAAATGCGGGACGGCTAGGCTTGAAATGGCCGCAAGGGGTATGATATAGTATCAGAGTATGTATTTGCTTCGGGAGGCGCGTGTGCTTGTTTGACGGACTGCTCTTTGATCTGGACGGAACCCTGTGGGACTCGGTGGACGCCATCTGTATCTCCTGGCGGCGGGTGCTGGAGCGGCGGGCCCCAGAGCTGGCCGGGCTGATGACCCGGGAGAATGTCACCAGCTGCATGGGAATGCTGCTGCCGGACATTGTGAAAAAGGTGCTGCCCGATCTGCCCCCCGAGCAGCTCCAGCCCGTGCTGGCCGAGCTGCTGGCGGAGGAAAACAGCTACGTGGCCGCCCACGGCGGCGTCCTCTACCCCCAGGTGCCCGAAACCCTGGCGCTGCTGGCCCAAAGCTACCCCCTGTGCATCGTCAGCAACTGCCAGGACGGCTATATCGAGGCCTTTTTCCAGGCCCACGGCCTGGGGCAGTATTTTACCGATTACGAAAATCCCGGCCGCACCGGCAAGGCCAAGGCGGACAACATCGCCCTGGTGGCGGCCCGCAACGGCATGAAGCGCCCCCTCTACATCGGGGACACCCAGGGGGACTATGAGGCCGCCACGGCGGCGGGGGTGCCCTTCCTCCACGCCGCCTACGGCTTTGGCGCCATCGACCATGAGGTGCCCTTCGTCCGCTCCTTCGCCGGGATCCCGGCGGCGGTGGCGCAGCTGTCTCCCCCCTGAGCCAGCCGCCTCTATCGAACTTTCATTTCATCAAGGAGGAACCTTACCTTGTCTCAATACGAAGCTGAAATCAAACGCCGCAGGACCTTCGCCATCATCAGCCACCCGGACGCCGGTAAGACCACGCTGACGGAAAAGTTCCTGCTCTACGGCGGAGCCATCGCCCAGGCCGGTCAGGTCAAGGGCAAGAAAAACACTCGGGCCGCCACCTCCGACTGGATGGAGATCGAGAAGCAGCGCGGCATCTCGGTCACCTCCTCCGTCATGCAGTTCCAGTACGAGGGCTACTGCATCAACATTCTGGACACCCCCGGCCACCAGGACTTCTCCGAGGACACCTACCGCACCCTGATGGCCGCCGACTCCGCCGTCATGGTCATCGACGCCGCCAAGGGCGTGGAGGCCCAGACCCGGAAGCTGTTCAAGGTGTGCGCCATGCGGGACATCCCCATTTTCACCTTCATCAACAAGATGGACCGGGAGGCCCGGGACTCCTTCGAGCTGCTGGAGGAGCTGGAGAAGGAGCTGGGCATCGAGACCTATCCGGTGAACTGGCCCATTGGCTGCGGCAAGGAGTTTCAGGGCGTGTACGACCGGGGCAGCCGGAAGATCATCCACTTCACCTCCAACGGCGGCGCCAAGGCGGCCACCGCCACCGAGGTGGAACTGGGGGACCCCAACCTGGACGCGCTCATCGGCGGGCGGCTCCACCAGCAGCTCACCGACGAGATCGAGCTGCTGGACGGCGCTGCCGCCGAGTTTGACCTGGACCGGGTGCGCCACGGCAAGCTCTCGCCGGTGTTCTTTGGCTCGGCCCTGACCAACTTCGGCGTGGAGCCCTTCCTGGAGCACTTCTTGCAGATGACCACCGCCCCTCTGCCCCGGCGGGCGGGGGATGAGATCATCGACTCCATGGACGACGCCTTCTCCGCCTTTGTGTTCAAGATCCAGGCCAACATGAACAAGGCCCACCGGGACCGGATCGCCTTCATGCGCATTGTCTCCGGCAAGTTTGAGGCCGACCGGGAGGTCTACCACGTCCAGGGCGGCAAGAAAATCCGCCTGTCCCGGCCCCAGCAGCTGATGGCCGCGGAGCGGGAGATCATCGAGGAGGCCTACGCCGGGGACATCATCGGCGTGTTTGACCCGGGCATCTTCTCCATCGGCGATACCCTGTGCACCGCCGCCAAGAAGTTTACCTTTGACCCCATCCCCACCTTCGCCCCCGAGCACTTCAAGCGGGTGCGCAGTCTGGACACCATGAAGCGCAAGCAGTTTTTGAAGGGCATGGAGCAGATCGCCCAGGAGGGCGCCATCCAGATCTTCAAGACCCCCTACTCCGGCATGGAGGAGGTCATCGTGGGCGTGGTGGGCACCCTGCAGTTCGACGTGCTGGAGTACCGGCTGAAAAACGAGTACAACGTGGATTTGTACATGGAGGGCCTGCCCTACGAGTACCTGCGGTGGATCGAGACCGACGACGGCCAGCCGGTGAAGGAGGAGGACCTGACCCTGGGCACCGACACCAAGCTGGTGGAGGACTACAAGGGCAACCAGCTGCTGCTGTTCGGCTCCCAGTGGGCGGTGAACTGGACCCAGGAGCGCAACAAAAACCTCACCTTCCACGAGTTTGGCGGGGCCAGATTCTGATGAGACAGGCCGGGACGACTTTGCCGTCCCGGCCTGTCTGTTCACCTTTTCCACATCTTTGGGATACAATGTGGAAAAGGGGTGTGGTTTGATGGGCAAGGAGCTGGAACAGGCGGACAAATCCCTGTTTTTTCTCACCGTGCTGCTGGGGTCCATCCTGCTGTCCTGGCGGGCCCTGTGGCTCCAGCGGCAGGGGCTGTGCCGGGGGGAGGAGACCGATGTGACCGGCCTGCGGCTGGCCGCGTCGGTGCTGGTAGTGCTGTCCCTGAGTGTATTCTTCTGCCTGGCTCTCCAGGGCCGGAGGGATGCGGCGGGCACGGATGGGGAGGCGTCCGCCGCCACCAACGTGCTGGCCTCCCTGCTGGTGCTGCTGGCCGCCCTGCTGCGGCTGGGAGAGCTGCTGAAGGAGGAGGAAAACAGCCCCGCCGGGTGATACCCGGCGGGGCTGTAGGTTTATTTGACGAAAAAGGTAAAGGTGCCGGAGGCCACCAGCCGCTCCTCCCCGTCGGTGAGGGCCACGTCGTACACCACAATGGTGCGGCCAATCTTCTTGGGCGTAGCCACGCAGAACACCTTGTCCCCTCTGGCGGCAGCCAGAAACTGCATGGAGCTGTCCAAAGTGACGCAGGGCCGGTCCCCGATGGTATAGGCGGCGGTGCCAGTCACCGTGTCGGCCAGGGTGAACAGGGCCCCGCCGTGGATCACGCCCAGGGGGTTATAGGTGTCCTTCCGGACCTCCAGCACCCCCTCCGCCTCATGCTGCCGGATGGCGGTGACCTTCACGCCGCTGCTAGGCCCGAAAAAGGCCCCGCTGTTTACCTGCTCCAGCAGGTCGCTGTAGTCCTTACTGCAAGAAGCCATCCAGAATCTTCTCCTCCGCCTCCTGCTCGGTGAGGCCCAGGGTCATCAGCTTGAGGATCTGGTCCCCGGCGATGCGGCCGATGGCCGCCTCATGGATGAGTTGGGCGTCCACATGGTTGGCCACGATGGCCGGAATGGAGGAGATCCGGGCCTGACCCATGATGATGGAGTCACACTGCACATGGCCGAAGCACTTGGCGTTGCCCGTCATCTTGGGGTAAAACACCTGCTGGGAGTCGTCCTGGGCCACGGAGCGGGAAATCACCCGTCCGGAGGCGTCCTCCCCGTCCAGAATGATCTCCATGTCGCTCTCAGCGGTCTGCTGGCCGTGGGTGAGCAGCTTTTCGGTGATTACCGCCTCGGCCCGGGGGCCTACCACGATTTTGGTCTCCCGCTTGGTGGAGTCCACGCCCCGGATCTGGGTGGACTCCATGTTGAGGCTGGCCCCCTCCTCCAGATACACGATGGTCTGGGGATTCATCACCCGCTTGCCGGTGCCGGGGCCCTCGCCGTAGTGCCGCTCCACATAGCGGACCTTGGAGTTCTTGCCGATGTGGAAGGTGTGCACGCCGTCGTGCTGGCTGGTCTCGCAGCCGGTGTTGTGGATGCCGCAGCCGGCCACGATGTCCACATCGCAGTCGTCGCCGATGAAGAAGTCGTTGTATACCAGCTCGGAAAGGCCGGTCTGGCTGATGATCACCGGGATGTGGACCGACTCGTGCTTGGTGCCGCTTTTCACGGTGATGTCAATGCCCGACTTGCCCGGTTCGGTCTTGGTGGTGATCTCGATGTTGGCGGTGTTGTTGCGGGAGTCCAGCTGTCCGTTGCGGCGGATGTTGTAGGCCCCCTGGGGGGTCTTTTCCAGGTCCGCGATCTCCTTGAGGAGCTTCCACTCTGCCTGATCCATTACTTGTCCGCTCCTTCCGAAAGATAGCTGCAGCCCGTGCTGGTGTTGGCCAGGATCTGGGGGAAGATCTCGTCCTTGGGGCCGTGCTTCTGAATCTGGCCGTCGCCGATCATGACGATCTCGTCCGCCAGGTCGATGATGCGCTCCTGGTGGGAGATGACGATGAGGGTGGCCTCCCGCTTCTGGTGGATGAGCTTGAAGGTCTCGGTGAGCTTGGCGAAGGACCACAGGTCGATGCCCGCCTCCGGCTCGTCAAAGATCATCAGCCCGGACTTGCGGGCCAGAATGGTGGCGATCTCAATGCGCTTGACCTCGCCGCCGGACAGGGAGGCGTCCACCTCCCGGTCGATATAGTCCCCGGCGCACAGCCCCACCTTGGTGAGGTACTGGCAACTCTCCTCCCGGGTGAGCTTCTCGCTGCCCGAGGCCAGGGCCAGCAGGTCCTTTACCTTCAGCCCCTTGAACCGGGGGGGCTGCTGAAAGCCGTAGCTCACCCCCAGCCGGGCCCGGTCGGTGATGGGCATATGGGTAATGTCAGTTCCGTTCCACAAAATCTGGCCTCCGGTGGGCTCCACCAGGCCCATAATGGCCTTGGCCAGGGTGGTCTTGCCGCCCCCGTTGGGGCCGGTGATCACCACAAACTGATGATCTGCCACGGTGAGGGACACATCGTTGAGGATGCCCAGTTCCTGGCCCGCCTCGTCCTCCACCTGATAGCTGAGATGCTTGATCTCCAGCATGAGCGGTCTCTCCTTTGTCAATTGGTTGATCCCAGAGTTAGTATTGTATCACGCTTACCACAAAAATACAACCCTGGCGGGACAAATGCTCCTATTCCGGCATAGAATGGGGGGAATCCAAACAGAATTGGAGGCGGAAGTATGGAACAGACTTCCATTCCCGGCGTGGACCGGGAGGTGTTTGAGCGGGTGTGGCGGCGGGTGATGCCGGATAAGCGGGGGGATTGCCCCTTCACCCTGCCGGCGGAGGGAGAGGCGGCGGTGGAGGAGACGGCCCTGGCGGTACCGGCGGCGGCAGAGGCCCGGATCGTGACCCTGGGGCAGGCGGACGAGGGCCACGACATCCAGTGCCTGGGGCCCGCCTCCGCCGCCTACGGCGCGTCTTTGCAGGGGTACATAGATGACGAGATTTCCGACTGGCGGAGCTATCAGGCCCTGGCCCGCCGCACCCCCGGCGGGGGTGGCCGGGCGCTGGCGGCCATAGCCGCCGACGAGCGCCGTCACGCCAAAAAGCTGAGCACCGCCTATTTTCTCATCTCCGGGGTGCGCTACTGGCCGGAGGTGCGCTCCAGCCAGACCGCCGCGCCCCTCCACGCCGCCCTGCGGGAGCGGTTCTGGGCGGAGCAGCGGGGGGCAGCGGCCTATCAGGCCGCCGCCGCAGAGACCGCCGACCCCTGCCTGAAGGAGCTCTTTTCCGAGCTGGCCGGGGAGGAGGAGACCCACGTGTGGACCATCCGGGGGGTTCTGGAGCAGCTGTGACAAAACGGGAAGGGGCCGCTGCCAATGGCAGCGGCCCCTTGCGGTTCCCTCGATGTCACGCTTCGCGCCCTCCGCGACGGCGCACTGCTTACCGCTGCGCAAAAAACACCTTTGGCCTGCGGCCAAACTGCTTTTTTGTCTGCGCGGTTCACTGTGCGCCTGCTCCCGGGCGCTCAGCGCTTCTGCTTACTTCAGGTTGAAGAAGGCGTCCATGCCCAGGTACTGAGCCACGTCGCCCAGCTCCTCCTCGATGCGGAGCAGCTGGTTGTACTTGGCCACACGGTCGGTACGGCTGGGGGCGCCGGTCTTGATCTGGCCGGCGTTCAGAGCCACGGCGATGTCGGCAATGGTGGCGTCCTCGGTCTCGCCGGAGCGGTGAGACACGATGGCGGTGTAGCCGGCCCGGTTGGCCATCTGGATGGCGTCCAGGGTCTCGGTCAGGGTACCGATCTGGTTGACCTTGATCAGAATGGCGTTGCCCACCTTCTTCTCAATGCCGGTCTTGAGCCGCTCGGTGTTGGTGACGAACAGGTCGTCGCCCACCAGCTGCACCCGGTCGCCGATGGCCTTGGTCAGCATGGCCCAGCCTTCCCAGTCGGTCTCGGCCATGCCGTCCTCCAGGGAGACGATGGGGTAGGTGTCAACGAACTTCTTCCACATGTTCACCAGCTGCTGCTGGGTCATCTTCTTGCCGGACTTGGGCTGGATATAGCACTTCTCCTCCTCGTTCCACCACTCGGAAGAGGCGGCGTCGATGGCGATCTTGAAGTCCTCGCCGGGCTTGTAGCCGGCGTCCTCGATGGCCTTCACGATGACCTTCAGAGCGTCCTCGTCCTTCTTCAGGTTGGGAGCGTAGCCGCCCTCGTCGCCCACGCCGGCGGCGGGAGTGCCGTTCTCCTTCAGGGTGCTCTTCAGGGTGTGGAACACCTCAGCGCACATACGCAGAGCCTCGCGGAAGCAGCAGGCGCCCACGGGCATGATCATGAACTCCTGGATCTCCACGTTGTTGGTGGCGTGAGCGCCGCCGTTGAGGATGTTCATCATGGGCACGGGCAGCACCTTGGCGTTGACGCCGCCGATATAGTTGTACAGGGAGGTGCCCAGGCTCTCGGCGGCGGCCTTGGCGCAGGCCAGGGAGGCGCCCAGGATGGCGTTGGCGCCCAGCTTGGTCTTGTTGGGGGTGCCGTCCAGCTCGATGAGGGCCTTGTCGATGGCGGTCTGATCCAGCACGTTCATGCCCACCAGGCACTCGGCGATCTCGGTGTTGACGTTCTTCACGGCGGTGAGCACGCCCTTGCCCATGTAGCGGCTCTTGTCGCCGTCACGCAGCTCGCAGGCCTCATAGATGCCGGTGGAAGCGCCGGAGGGCACAGCAGCACGGCCCACGGTGCCGTCTTCCAGATAGACCTCCACCTCAACGGTGGGGTTGCCGCGGCTGTCCAGGATCTCACGGCCCAGCACGTCAACGATCTCGATGATCTGCTTCATGATAAAAACTCCTTTCAAATAGGGGAATTGGTGTGTGGGGGGCGGGCAACCGGCCCGCCGGAACTATATTTGGTACGGCGGAAGCCCGCCGGATACCGCTTTAGTTGAGAATCAGCGTCTCCCCGTCCATCTCTGCGGGCTTTTCCAGGCCCATCAGGTCCAGCATGGTGGGGGCGATGTCGGCCAGGCGGCCGTCCCGCAGCTTCACGTCGGCGCCCACAATGTAGAAGGGCACCAGGTTGGTGGTGTGGGCGGTGTAGGGGGTAACCCCATCGTCGTCCAGCATCCGGTCGGCGTTGCCGTGGTCGGCGGTGATGAGGGACACGCCGCCCATCTTGGTGGTGGCCTCCACCACCTTGCCCACGCCGGCGTCCACGGCCTCCACAGCCTTCACGGCGGCGTCAAACACGCCGGTGTGGCCCACCATGTCGCAGTTGGCGAAGTTGAGGATGATCACGTCGTACTTGCCGCTCTCAATGCGCTTGACGGCCTCCTCGGTGACCTCGGGGGCGCTCATCTCGGGCTGCAGGTCGTAGGTGGCCACCTTGGGGGAGGGGATCAGGCACCGGTCCTCGCCGGGGAACACCCGCTCCTCGCCGCCGTTGAAGAAGAAGGTCACATGGGCGTACTTCTCGGTCTCGGCAATGCGCAGCTGGGTGTAGCCCTGACGGGCGATATACTCGCCAAAGATGTTCACCAGCTCCCGGTGGGGGAAGGCGATGAGCACGTTGGGCATGGTGGCGTCGTACTCGGTGGTGCACACGTACGTCACAGGGAAATAGCCCTTTTTCCGCTCCACGTCGGTGAAGGCGGGGTCCACGAAGCAGCGGGTGATCTCCCGGGCCCGGTCGGGGCGGAAGTTCATGAAGATGATGGAGTCGCCCTCCTTCACCTTGCCCTCCTTGGCGCACACGATGGGCTCCACAAACTCGTCGGTGACCCCGGCGTCATAGGACTTCTGCACGGCGTCCACCGGGTCGGCGTTCTCGGCGCCCACGCCCAGGACGATGGCGTCGTAGGCCCGCTGCAGGCGGTCCCACCGCTTGTCCCGGTCCATGGCGTAGAAGCGGCCCATGACGGTGGCCACCTGGCCCACGCCGATCTCCTTGCACTTGTTCACCAGCTGCTCCACGTACTCCTTGCCGGAGGCGGGGGGCACGTCCCGGCCGTCCAGGAAGCAGTGGATGAACACCCGGCGCAGCCCCCGCTTCTTGGCCAGCTCCAGCAGGGCGAAGATGTGGGTGATGTGGCTGTGAACGCCGCCGTCGCTGAGCAGGCCGAACACGTGCAGCGCGCCGTCCCGCTCCTTGCAGTCGTCCATGGCCTCGATATAGGCCTCGTTTTCAAAGAAGCTGCCGTCCTGAATGGACTTGGTGATCCGGGGCAGGTCCTGGAACACCACCCGGCCGGCGCCGATGTTGGTGTGACCCACCTCGGAGTTGCCCATCTGGCCCTCGGGCAGGCCCACGTCCATGCCGGAGGCCGCCAGCTTGCAGCCGGGGTTCTCGGCAAAGATCTTGTCCAGATTGGGGGTATGGGCGGCGGCGATGGCGTTGCCGTTCTTGTCGGCGCGCAGGCCAAAGCCGTCCATGATAATCAGGGTAGTCGGTGTTTTACTCATAGTGTACCTCTTGTTCTCTGACCAGCCTGCTGCCTTATTCCTGATTGGCGGCGTTGATGATCTCCACAAAGTCGGGGGCCTTCAGGGAGGCGCCGCCGATCAGGCCGCCGTCCACGTCGGGCTGGGCCAGCAGCTCCTGGGCGTTCTTGGCGTTCATAGAGCCGCCGTACTGGATGGTGACGGCGCGGGCCACGCGGGCGCCGTACAGCTTGCGGATGACGGCGCGGATGGCCTCGCAGACCTCGTTGGCCTGCTCGGCGGTGGCGGTCTTGCCGGTGCCGATGGCCCAGATGGGCTCATAGGCGATGACCACATGGCGCATCTTGTCGGCGGGCACGCCGGACAGGGCGGCCTTCACCTGGTAGGAAATGAGGTCCATGGTGACCCCCAGCTCCCGCTGCTCCAGGCTCTCACCCACGCAAACGATGGGGTACAGGCCGGCCTCCAGGGCGGCGTGGACCTTCTTGTTCACGGTGAAGTCGGTCTCGTTGTAGTACTGGCGGCGCTCGGAGTGGCCGATGATCACGTACTTCACGCCGATGTCCTTGAGCATCTCGGGAGAGACCTCGCCGGTGAAAGCGCCGTGAGACTCATAGTGGCAGGTCTCGGCGCCGATGGCCACCCGGCTCTCCTTGAACAGCCGCACGGCGGCCTGCAGGTTCACGGAGGGCACGCACAGCACCACCTCACACCACTTGGGCTTGCCGATGAGGGGCTTGAGCTCCTCGGCAAAGGCCTTGGTCTCGGTGAGGGTCTTGTTCATCTTCCAGTTTCCGGCGATAATGGTCTTGCGGTATCTTCTGTTCATTGGGATCTTACCTCTTTCTTCCAGTCTTCTATTTCAGGTCCATGAACCGACGATGTTGAAATTACTTGTCCAGCAGGCAATTTACGCCACAAAATCAAGCGTCCAGCAGGCAGGCCACGCCGGGCAGCTCCTTGCCCTCCATGAACTCCAGGGAGGCGCCGCCGCCGGTGGAGATGTGGGTCATCTTGTCGGCGTAGCCCAGCTGCTGCACAGCGGCCGCGGAGTCGCCGCCGCCAATGATGGTGATAGCGCTGCTCTTGCTCAGAGCCTCGGCCACGGCCTTGGTGCCGGCGGCGAAGGCGGGGAACTCAAACACGCCCATGGGCCCGTTCCAGATGACGGTGCCGGCATCCTTCACAGCCTCGCTGTAAGCGGCGATGGCCTTGGGGCCGATGTCCATGCCCAGGCAGTCGTCGGGGATGTGCATGCTGTCCACGGTCATGGGCTCGGCGTCGGCGGCAAACTCCTTGGCGCACACGGTATCCTCGGGCAGCAGCAGCTTGACGCCCTTCTCCTGGGCCTTCTTCATCATGTCGTTGCAGTAGTCCAGCCAGTCCTCCTCCAGCAGGGACTTGCCGATGGAGCCGCCCTGGGCCTTCAGGAAGGTGTAGGTCATGCCGCCGCCGATGATGATGGTGTCGGCGATCTCCAGCAGGTTGTTGATGACGCCGATCTTGGAGGACACCTTGGAGCCGCCCAGGATGGCCACCAGGGGCCGCTTGGGATTGGCCAGGGCGCCGCCGATGATCTCCAGCTCCTTCTGGATCAGGAAGCCGGACACGGCGGGCAGGTAGTCGGCCACGCCGGCGGTGGAGGCGTGGGCGCGGTGGACGGCGCCGAAGGCGTCGGATACGTAAACCTCAGCCATGGAGGCCATGGCCTTGGCCAGCTCGGGATCGTTCTTGGTCTCGCCCTTCTCGAAGCGGGTGTTCTCCAGCAGCATGATCTGGCCGGGCTTCAGGGCGGCGGCCTTGGCCTGGGCGTCGGGGCCCACCACGTCCTCGGCCATGATCACGTCCTTGCCCAGCAGCTCGCTCAGGCGGGCGGCCACCGGCTTCAGGCTCAGGGAAGGCACCACCTCGCCCTTGGGCTTGCCCATGTGGGAGCAGGCGATCACGGCGGCGTTCTGGTCCAGCAGGTACTGGATGGTGGGCAGAGCGGCCCGGATGCGCTTGTCGTCGGTGATGACGCCGCTGCCGTCCTTGGCCATGGGCACGTTGAAATCGCAGCGCAGCAGAACCTTCTTGCCGGCCACATCGATGTCCTTCACAGTTTTCTTGTTGTAGTTCATCCTGTACAAGCTCCTTTCATCTCACCTTCCCCGGTGAGGCCGGGGAAGTCCAGCTGCCGCAGCGCCTCATAGGTCACGATGGCCGCGGCGTTGGACAGGTTCAGACACCGGGCTTCCGCCCGGATGGGGATACGAATGCAGCGGTCGCTGTGGGCCATGCGGAACTCCTCCGGCAGGCCGGCGGTCTCCTTGCCGAAGATGAGATAGCACTCATCCCGGAAAACCGCCTGGGTGTAGGACCTGGGGGCCTTGGTGGTGGCCAGCCAGATGTCCTGCGCCTTTGTCTTGCGGAAAAAGTCGTCCAGGCCCTGGTAGACCCGTACGTCCACCAGATGCCAGTAGTCCAGGCCCGCCCGCTTGACCGCCTTGTCGCTGATATCAAAGCCCAGGGGCTCAATGAGATGGAGCCGGGTTCCCGTCACCGCGCAGGTGCGGGCGATATTCCCGGTATTTTGTGGGATCTCCGGCTCAAAAAGCACAATATTGAGCATTTCCCCACCTCTTTCCAGCCTCTTTTTTTACCAGCGGAGGCTATTGTACTCCAAACCCGCACAAATTTCAACCGGGAAACCACGAAAAAGTGCTAAAACCTTCGGTTTTCTTTCCTGATTCCCCCCTTTCTTTTCTTTGCTTTTACACTTTATTGCAATGGGGATCTGTGGTATGATAATATATGGCGGAAAAGCCGCCGGAGAGGATGAGACATTTTGGAAAAACAGCGGGAGATCCGCCGGGTTGTGGTCAAGGTGGGCACCTCCACCCTCACCCGGGAGACGGGCAGCCTGAATCTACATAATATGGAGCATCTGGCCCGGGTGCTCTCCGACCTGCAGGGCATGGGCTGTCAGGTGGTGCTGGTGTCCTCCGGCGCCATCGGCATCGGCACCAAGAAGCTGCGCCTGCCGGAGCGGCCCTCCGAGCTGCGGATGAAGCAGGCCACCGCCGCCGTGGGCCAGTGTATGATGATGCACGTCTACGACAAATTTTTCTCCGAATATAACCGGACGGTGGCCCAGATCCTCCTCACCGGGGAGGACGTGGACGCCCCCGTCCGCTCGGAGCACCTGCACAACACCTTTGAAGCCCTGCTGGAGCTGGGGGTCATCCCCATCGTCAACGAGAACGACTCGGTATCCTCGGCGGAGATCGAGACCGGCCAGTGCAAGGTGCTGGGCGACAACGACACCCTGTCCGCCATGGTGGCCCGGCTGTGTGGGGCCGACCTGCTGATCCTGCTCAGCGACATCGACGGACTGTACGACGCCGACCCCCGCACCCATCCGGAGGCCAGGCTGATCCACCAGGTCTCCGCCGTCACCCGGGAGCTGCGGGCCATGGCGGGGGGCGCGGGCACCTGGCGGGGCACCGGCGGCATGACCACTAAGCTCAATGCCGCCCAGCTCTGCCTGGAGGCGGGCATCGACATGGTGATCGCCAACGGCAGCAACATGGAGGCCGTTTACGATATTGTGGCGGGCAAGGATGTGGGCACCCGGTTTACCCGGCCCCGCTGACCGGCCTGACCCTTTGATCTGACAAATAAGGAGTGAACGACTATGACACAGTTGGAAACCCAGGGCCTGGCGGCCAGAAACGCCGCCCGGGTGCTGTCCGTGGCGGGCACCGCCCGGAAAAACGCGGCGCTGGAGGCCATCGCCGCCGCCATCGTGGCCCGGCAGGGGGAGATCCTGGCCGCCAACGCCGCCGACCTGGATGCGGGCAAGGCCGCCGGGCTCCGGCCCGCCCTGCTGGACCGGCTGGCCCTGGACCAGGGCCGCATCGCCGGCATTGTGGAGGGGGTGCGGCAGGTGGCCGCCCTCCCCGACCCCATTGGGGAGGTCACCAGGATGTCCACCCGGCCCAACGGCCTCACCATCGGCAAGCGCCGGGTGCCTCTGGGGGTCATCGGCATCATCTATGAGGCCCGGCCCAACGTGACGGTGGACGCCGCCGCCCTGTGTCTCAAGTCGGGCAACGCGGTGATCCTCCGTGGGGGCAAGGAGGCCTTCCGGTCCAACCAGGCCTTTGTGGCCGTCATGCGGGACGCTCTGGAGGGGGTCGGCCTGCCCCGGGACTGCGTGGCTCTGGTGACCGACACCAGCCGGGAGAGCGCCAATGAGCTGATGGGCCTCACCGAATATCTGGACGTGCTCATCCCCCGGGGGGGCGCGGGGCTCATCCGCAGCGTGGTGGAAAACGCCAGGGTGCCGGTGATTGAGACCGGCGTGGGGGTGTGCCACGTGTACGTCCACGAGGGGGCCGACCTGGACATGGCCGCCCGGATCATCCACAACGCCAAGACCTCCCGGCCCTCGGTGTGCAACGCCGCCGAGTGCCTGCTGGTGGACCGGGGGATCGCCCGGGACTTTCTCCCCATGGCCTGGCAGTTGCTCCAGACCAAGGACGTGGAGCTGCGGGGCTGCCCGGAGACCCGGGCCATTCTGGGGGACTTTGTGAAGCCCGCCTCAGAGGCCGACTGGGACACCGAGTTCGGCGACTACATCCTGGCCGTCAAGGTGGTGGGCGGCTTTGACGAGGCCACCGATTTCATCGCCGCCCACGGCAGCGGTCACTCTGAGGCCATCGTCACCAACGACTACAACGCCGCCCAGCGGTTCCTGGACGTGGTGGACGCCGCGGCGGTGTACGTCAACGCCTCCACCCGGTTCACCGACGGCTTTGAGTTCGGCCTGGGGGCGGAAATCGGCATCTCCACCCAGAAGATGCACGCCCGGGGCCCCATGGGCCTGGAGGAGCTGACCTCCAGCAAGTTCATCATCTACGGCACGGGACAGGTCCGCTGAGCATAGGATGAAGCGGCCCCCAACCGGTCGTCTACATACGGCGGGCAGCCATGCCCGCCGTATGACTTTGTTTGGGGGTGTGTCCCATGCTGGAACGCAAGCTGACCTTGGAGGGCGGGACGCTGTACTGCGACCTGGGCTCCCTGGAGCCCGGCGGCTGGCAGACCCTGGACTGTTCCCTCCGGCTGGCGGGGGTGCTGCCCGAGCGGCGGGTGGCGGTATCGGTGGAGGTGCTGGAGGGGGACATGGTCCGGGGCAGCCGGATCTTCGCCGTCCCCGCCCACCACGGACCGGCGGCCACCGACCTGGTGCTGAGGGGCATACGGTTTTATCTGCCCGAAAGCTGTTCTCCCCGCCGCCTGACGGTACGCTCCGACGCCCACTACCTGGAGCAGGGCGAGCGCTGTCTGCTGTGACAAAAAACGACCCGCAAAGCCGGCGGCTTTGCGGGTCATTTTCCGTTTCAGAATTGAAAGAGCACCCCGAGCACCGCCGAGGCGGCGATAAAGGCGATGGGGTGGAGCTTTTTCAGCGGCCCCACCTGGAGGCAGACAAAGACCGCCGCCGCCAGAAGGATGGCAGGCCAGTAGAACAGCTCCGTTTTAGGAACCACGCCCCCCGGCACTACCTCCGGCCCCGCCGTCTGATGGAACATCAGGGCAATGGAGCATACCTCCACCAGGGCGGCGGCGATGAGGGCGGTGGAGGCGGGCCGGATGCCATAGAACACCGCGTCCACCCCCCGGCTCTCCCGGAATTTTTTCAGAAATCCGGCGATGATGAGGATGACGATGATGGAGGGGCACACCAGCCCCAGGGTGGCGATGACGCCTCCCGCGATCCCCCCCACAACGCCCCCCGCCAGGCTGCCGGTGTGGAAGCCCACATAGGTGGCCATGTTCACCCCCATGGGGCCGGGGGTGGACTCGGAAATGGCGATCATGTTGGCCAGCTCCCCGGCGGAGAACCAGCCGGTGCGGGCCCCCATGTCGGTGAGGAAGGGGATGGTGGCCAGGCCCCCGCCGATGGCGAAGAGGCCCGCCTTGAAGAACTCGAAAAAGAGCTGGAGATAGATCACGCCTTTCCCCCTCCTTTCGCCGCCCGGACGCACAATCCGGTGACGCCCGCCGCCACCACCAGCACGATGGGGGAGCACACATAGCCCAGCACGGCGCCCAGGGCGTTGGAGGGGAAGGTAACAAAGTTGCCCGCCACCGCCAGGATGAGCACCACCACGAAGATAACGGCGGTGGGCCCATCCACCACGGTGGACTTGCGCAGCTTGAGGACGCTGGACAAAATCAGGGCGCACACGCAGGCCCGGACGCCATTGAAGGCGTGGACCACCACGGGCAAATCGGCAAAGTTCTGCAGAAAGGCGGCGATGAGCATGATGATCACCAGGCAGGGAAACACCAGGCTTAGGGTGGCGGCCACGCCCCCCGCCGCCCCTTTCAGCTTGTGGCCCACGAAGGTGGCGGTGTTGACAGCGATGATGCCGGGGGTACACTGGCCGATGGCGAAATAGTCGGACAGCTCCTCCTCGCTGGCCCAATGCCGCTTTTCCACCAGCTCCCGCTGGAGGATGGGCAGCATGGCGTACCCCCCGCCGAAGGTACACACGCCGATTTTGGCAAAGGTCCAGAACAGATCGAAATAGAGATTCACGTCAGCTCAGGCCCTCCAGCTCCTCCAGCCACAGGGCGGCCACCGCGTCGGAGGGCATCCGCCAGTCCCCACGGGGGGACAGGGCCACCGAGCCCACCTTGGGGCCGTCGGCCAGGCAGGAGCGCTTGAACTGCTGGGAGAAGAAGCGGCGGTAGAAGCTGTTCAGCCACTTGAGCAGGGTAGCCCGGTCATACCGCTTGCCCATGGCCTGCTCCGCCAGGCGGAGCACCTTCCGGGGCGGGAAGCCCCAGCGGATGGCATAATAGAGGTAGAAGTCGTGGAGCTCGTAGGGGCCCACCAGATCCTCGGTCTTTTGGGCGATCTGCCCCTCGATGGCGGGGAGCAGCTCGGGGGACACGGGGGTGTCCAGAATGTCGGAGAGCACGCCGGAGAGCTGGGGATCCTCCGCCTCCTTGTCGTCGGAGATAAAGCTGACCAGATGGCGCACCAGGGTCTTGGGGATCCCGGCGTTGACAGCGTAGTTGCTCATGTGGTCTCCATTGTAGGTACACCAGCCCAGGGCCAGCTCGGAGAGGTCCCCGGTACCGATGACCAGCCCGCCGGTCTGGTTGGCGATGTCCATGAGCACCTGGGTGCGCTCTCTGGCCTGGCCGTTCTCGAAGGTCACGTCGTGGTCCTCCATGGACTGGCCGATGTCCTCAAAGTGGACCTTCACCGCCCGGCCGATGTCGATGGTCTTGAGGGTGCAGCCCAGCCGCTGGGCCAGCAGCACGGCGTTGGACCGGGTGCGGTCGGTGGTGCCGAAGCAGGGCATGGTGACGGCGATGATATCGCTGGCGGGGCGGTCCAGCATCTCCATGGACAGGGCGGTGATGAGCACCGCCAGGGTGGAGTCCAGCCCGCCGGACAGGCCCACCACCGCCGTCTTGGCGCCGGTGTGCTCCAGCCGCTTTTTCAGACCCAGGGCGGCGATATACAAAATCTCGTTGCACCGCTCCGCCCGGTCGTTCTGGTCCTGGGGCACGAAGGGGGTGGGGGACACGGGCCGGGTCAGCCGGGTGTCGGCCAGCTCCAGGTCGAAGGCAATGCGCCAGATCTCCCGGCTCTTGTCGGCGCTGTAGGTGTTCATCCGCTGCCGCTCATAGGTGAGCCGCTTCACGTCCAGCTCGCTGACGGTGAGGCCGCAGGCAAACCGCCGCTGGGCCAGGATCCCGCCGTTTTCGGCGATGATGTTGTGCCCGGCAAACACCAGGTCGGTGGTGGACTCCCCCTCCCCGGCGTCGGCGTACACATAGCCGCACACCAGCCGGCCGGACTGGCCGGACACCAGCCCCCGGCGGTAGGAGGCCTTGCCCACCAGCTCGTTGGAGGCCGACAGGTTCAGAATGACGGTGGCTCCCGCCCGGGCCAGAGCGGCGGAAGGGGGCTCGGGCGCCCACAGATCCTCGCACAGCTCCACCCCGATCACCAGCTCGGGCAGGTCGGGGTTGTTGCAGGCAAAGACCAGCCGGTCACAGAGGGACACCTGCTCCCCGCACAGGCTCACCGAGTCGTCCACCCCGGCCCCCGACGCGAACCAGCGCCCCTCATAAAATTCCCCGTAGTTGGGCAGGTAGGTCTTGGGGATCAGCCCCAAAATCTCTCCGCTCTGTATCACCGCCGCGCAGTTATACAGTTTGTTGTCCCATTTATTCCACACCGGCAAGCCCACGGCGGCCACCATGTCCAGATTCTTGGTGGCGTCCAGAATGGTGCGCAGGCCCTCCTCCGCCCCCTTCAGCAAAGTGGGCTGGAGAAACAGGTCCCCGCAGGTGTAGCCGGTGAGGCAGAGCTCCGGCAGGGCCAGCACTTTAACCCCCTGCTTGTCGGCCTCCCGCATGAGGGTAAAAATCTGTTCGGCGTTGTAACGGCAGTCGGCCACCCGGATTCTGGGGGTGCCGGCGGCCACTTTCACAAATCCGTCGCGCATAGACAGCGCCTCCTTTTGTATCAACACGGAATTTGATTTTATCATACCCCAATTTCCAGACGATTGCAACGCGAAGGCCCAAAAAGCCCCGGCCAAAGGCCGGGGCTTTTTGGGTGTGTGTTGTGTGTGTTTGCAAAGGTGTTGGAGAGGGATAAGAGAGGAATTGGTTTGGGAGGATGGTCTTGCATTCGATTCATCTCTGAATCTGTGTGTATCATACCTGGTAAATAAGGCTAAATCGTGTCCCCATTGTGAATAAACTGTTAATTTCATTTTTTGCCCGCCCTTCTTTCCTGTCCTTCCCGCTTGACAGGGCGGGCATTTGGTGATATATTGCCCTTGTAAAATTGGCATGGACGGAGAAGAACCCGCACAGCGGCGGACAGAGAGGGGCCCATCTGGTGGAAGGGTCCCACGACACGCGGCGGCTGTACCACTCCCGAGCCGCCCGGGATGACCGGGCCGGGGCTTTCCCGTTACAGGAAGTCACAAGCGGCATGAAGTCACGCTGCGCGCCCTCCAAACGGGCGCCTCCGCGCTCTATGCAAGCAGGGTGGAACCGTGGGACGTTTTTTCGCGCCTCACCCCTGACCAATCAGGGGTGAGGCGTTTTTTATTACCCTCCGCCCCAAATTGTTAAGGAGGAATTATGATGTCCGAAGAAGTCAAGAACGAATTCAGCTTTGAAAATCCCGAGTACCGCAAGACCTACTGGCACACCTGCTCCCATGTGATGGCCCAGGCCGTGAAGCGGCTGTGGCCCGAGGTGAAGCTGGCCATTGGCCCCTCCATCGACGAGGGTTTCTATTACGATATGGACGCCCCCTTCGCCTTTACCCCCGAGCACCTGGAGCAGATCGAGGCGGAGATGCGCAAAATCTGCAAGGAGAAGCTGAAGCTGGAGCGGTTTGAGCTGCCCCGTGAAGAGGCTCTCAAGTTCATGGAGGAGAAGGGCGAGCCCTTCAAGGTGGAGCTCATCCAGGACCTGCCGGAGGACGCCCACATCTCTTTCTATAAGCAGGGGGAGTTTACCGACCTGTGCGCCGGCCCCCACCTGGACTCCACCGGCCGGATCAAGGGCAACGCCATCAAGCTCACCGCCTGCAACGCCGCCTACTGGCGGGGGGACTCCAACCGGGAGACCCTGCAGCGCATCTACGGCATCGCCTTCCCCAAGAAGGATGAGCTGGACGAGTACCTGGCCCGTATCGAGGAGGCCAAGAAGCGTGACCACCGGAAGCTGGGCAAGGAGCTGGGCCTGTTTATGCTGCGGGATGAGGGCCCCGGTTTCCCCTTCTTCCTGCCCAAGGGCATGGTGCTGCGCAACACCCTGATTGACTACTGGCGCCAGGTCCACAAGCGCTACGGCTATGTGGAAATCTCCACCCCCATCATGCTCAACCGCCAGCTGTGGGAGCGCTCCGGCCACTGGGACCACTACAAAAACAACATGTATACCACCGTTATTGACGACACCGACTTTGCCATCAAGCCCATGAACTGCCCCGGCGGCATGCTGGTCTACTCCAGCGAGCCCCACAGCTACCGGGACCTGCCCCTGCGTGTGGGCGAGCTGGGCCTGGTCCACCGGCATGAGCTGTCCGGCGCCCTTCACGGCCTGTTCCGGGTGCGCTGCTTCACTCAGGACGACGCCCACATCTTCATGACCCAGGAGCAGCTGAAGGACGAGATCAAGAACGTGGTCAAGCTCTTTGACGAGGTGTATTCCGTCTTTGGCCTGCCCTATCAGATCGAGCTGTCCACCATGCCTGAGGATCATATCGGCACCGTGGAGCAGTGGGAGCACAACCAGGACATTCTGAAAGAGGCCATTACCGAGATGGGCAAGGACTTTGTGGTCAACGAGGGCGACGGCGCCTTCTACGGCCCCAAGCTGGACTTCCATCTGGCCGACTCTCTGGGCCGTACCTGGCAGTGCGGCACCGTTCAGCTGGACTCCCAGCTGCCTGAGCGCTTCGAACTGGAGTACACCGGCGAGGACGGCCAGAAGCACCGCCCCGTCATGCTCCACCGGGTGGTGCTGGGCTCCATCGAGCGGTTTATCGGCGTGATCACCGAGCACTTCGCCGGCGCCTTCCCCACCTGGCTGGCTCCCGTGCAGGTGAAGGTGCTGCCCATTACCGACCGTGCCGCCGCCTACGCCGACCAGGTATCCGCCAAGCTGGACGCGCTGGGCTACCGTGTGGAGGTGGACCACCGCAATGAGAAGATCGGCAAGAAGATCCGGGACACTCAGCTGGAGAAGGTGCCCTATATGCTGGTGGTGGGCGACAAGGAAGCCGAGAGCGGCGATGTGGCCGTCCGCAACCGCCACGGCGATCAGACCGTCATGTCCTTCGACGCCTTCGCCGCCCAGCTGAAGGAGGAAGTGGACACCAAGGCCCGGGAGCAGAAGTAACTTTTAACAGAAACAGGCCCGCCGGAGGGAAATCCCTCCGGCGGGCTTTTGTCGTTGATTGGGAGTATTACGCCTCCGGCGGGCCCCTTTCCACCGGCGGAAAGGGGCGAAAGGCCGCCGGGCTTCGGCCCGGACCCGGGGCCCATGGCGGCGGCTGGATTTTCTGCGGCTGGCAAATCCTCAGCCCGCAAGGCTCGGTTTGGCTCCCGCAAATCGGTACTCCGGCTGCCGCCCGGCGGCCTGTCACCCGGCAAAACTGGAGACCGCTGCGTTTTTCCCCTGCCAGCTTGCCGCCATTGGTGCCATGCCTCAGAACGAGCCTTTCCCTCGGGGCAGCTGGGCCTCTGTACCCCGCCTTCTTGGGGTGGACTTTCCCTGTGGGATATGTTAGAATGTGCTCTGCCGGGCGGCGTCTCGGCCTATTTTTTGCACAAAGGACGGATGGTTATGGGTACCACCCTGAGCACCCTCACAAATCTGGCAATCTACATCGCCCTGGTGGTCGTCGGAGCATTCATCGGCTCCCGGAAGGGGGTCCGCAGCCGCCCCCTGGTCTGGGTGGGCAAGCTGCAGTTTGTGGCCCTGATGATCCTCATTGTCACCCTGGGGGTCAACCTGGGGGCCAACGACGAGGTTATCTCCTCCCTGGGGCAGATCGGCCTGGCCGCCCTGCTCATCACGGTGCTGGCCATGGTGGGCTCCATCCTCTTTCTCTCCCTGCTGCGGCGGTTCGTGCTGAAGCTGGACCGGTTCGGCCTGCCCCGGGGCTCGGCCCAGACCCAGGAGCAGGAGGGCCACACCGCCGGTAAGGCGGACAACTCCCTGACCAAGTGGATCGTCATTGCGGTGGTGCTGGGTATGCTGGCCGGCCGGTTCGTCTTTCCCCCCGCCGTCACCGCCCACTGCGGCACGGTGATCAACTTCGGCCTCTATCTGCTTTTGTTCATGGTGGGCATGGACATGGGCAAGCAGGGCACCCTCATCAGCGACATCAAGGCCGCCGGGTTCCAGGTACTGCTGGTGCCGGTGGCGGTGTGCGCCGGTACCCTGGTCTTTGCCGCCCTGGCGGGGCTGATCCTCCCCCTGGGGATCAAGGACTCCATGGCCGCCGCCTCCGGTATGGGCTGGTACTCCCTGGCCCCCACCCTGCTGGCCCCCTACTCCCTGTCGGTCTCCGCGGTGGCCTTCCTGTCCAACGTGATGCGGGAGATCTTTTCCATCCTGTTTATCCCCCTGGTGGCCCGGTACATCGGCTATGTGGAGTGCGCCGCCCTGCCCGGCGCCGCCGCCATGGACACGGTGCTGCCGGTGGTGGTGGGCGCCACCCATGAGCGCATCACCATCTACTCCTTTACCTCCGGCGTGGTGCTCTCCCTGGCGGTGCCCATTCTGGTGCCCGCCATCGTGGCTCTGCCCTTCTAAAGGAGGCGCTTTATGGAAATTGAACGCCGCTGGCTGGTCAACGGCTGGCCGGAGCTGGAGCACGCCGCCGTGATCCACATGGACCAGGGCTATTTCGCCACCCACCCCGCCGTCCGGATCCGGCGGGAGGCCCGCCAGGGCGGTCCCTGCCAGTATATTGTCTGCTTCAAGGGCAAGGGCGGCCTGGTCCGGGAGGAGATCGAGCTGCCGGTGACGGCGGCGCAGTACCAGGCCCTGGCCGGTATGCTCACCGGCCCCATGATCCAGAAGGAGCAGCGCCGCTATCCCCTGCCCGGCGGGCTGATTCTGGAAGTAAATCAGGTAGACCGTGACCTGGACACCGGCTTTTTCTACGCCGAGGTGGAGTTCCCCGACGAGGCCGCCGCCCGGGCCTGGGTCCCGCCGGAAAATCTACGGACCTATCTCAGCCGGGAGACCACCGGCCAGAGCGGCGAGAGCATGGCCGCCTACTGGGCGCGCACCAGAGTTTCCTGCTGACCCCAAATGCCCGCTGTCCTAATGAGCTGCCCCAGATTGTGCGGACAGCACCGAAAGGACCCCTGGTAGGAAATATTGAGTTTTTAGGTGGAGAGGCGTCGCGCAAGCGATACCTCTCCAGTCTTTAGCCGGATGCGCTTATGTGTATTCCGCTCTTGTGAGCCGCGATGCTGTTATTCTGGAGATCATGGGTCACGGGAAGATACAGGATGCCCTGCATATACCAATACCCCCTGCATAGGTTTATTTTCCTATACAGGGGGCGTTTTGTCTATTGTCCGCTTTTATTGGACCTGTTCAGTTGTTTTTTCTGTTGGTCAGGTTACAGGAACAGGCTGCTGCACCCCTGAACGGCCAGAAACAGCACGCCGGCGGAGAGCAGCGGCGCCAGCCTGCCCGCCGGGCCGGAGGCCAGGCGCTCACAGATGGCGGTAAACAGGAAGGTCAGCACCAGAAAGGCCCCGCAGCTCACCACCGTGAACCGGAGCAGCTCCTGAAGGGCCACCAGTCCGGCGGCCAGGGGGAGCAGGGCGAAGGTTACCCCGCCCAGCAGGGCCACCATGGGCCAGACCCGCCGCTCCACCCGGGGCCCGGAGTAGGACTCCAGAACAAGGGCCAGCAGGGAGAGGCCGCTGACCAGCATCAGGTCCACCGGGGGGAGGATGGCGGCGGGGGAATAGGTCTGGATCAGCAGGTATCCCAGAAATACCAGGCCGGTCACCGCCGCCAGGAAGGTATTCAGACGATAGGCGTTTTTCATCACATCAACCTCCCCATTCCGTGGCGCTGGAGCCGATATCCGCGCCGGTCACAAAGGCGCTGGCCGAGGTGACCGCCTTGGCTACGGCCTTGGAGGTCACGGTGGCCCCGGTGAGGGCGTCCACATTTTCCCCCACGGTGAACGAGGTGCCGTTCCAGAGGAACTGGGACAGAAACGCCACGTCGGAGAGGGCCTTCATGCCCAGACCGTAGGTCTCCTGCATGTCCCGTACCACCAGGCCGGAAATGGAGCCGTCGGAGTGGACGCCCACCAGCATGGTGATGTCCCCGGCGTATCCCGCCGTGACCGTTTCGATCACGTAGCCGTTTTCCGCCTTATATACGGCGGAGATGGCCTCGTCCTCTCCCGTATAGGCCTCCTGGGTGAAGCTGTCCGCCCCCGGCAGGAGGGTGGACAGGATGGACTGCAGCTCCTGCTCCTCCTGCTCCTTGGCGATGGGGGAGAGCACGGCGGAGCTCGCAAACAGGACCAGCGCCGCCAGCAGGAGGGCGGCCACAGGCTGAAGCCACGGTATTCGCTTCACTGTACGCCCCCTCCTTTCACGGCGCCGAAGCGCTTGGGCGGCGCAAGCCGGTCCAGGCTCCAGGCACAGGCGTTCATCAGCAAAATGGCATAGGTGACCCCTTCCGGGAACAGGCCGTAGTAGCGCAGCAGCACCGTAAGCACGCCGCAGCCCACCCCGTAGAGCAGCTGGGCCCCGGGGGTCACAGGGGAGGTGGCGTAGTCGGTGGCCATAAAGAGGGCCCCCAGCAGCACGCCGCCGCACATCAGGCTGTAGAGCATCCACTGGACAGGGTCCTGTCCCTTGGAGAACATCAGGGTGAGCAGGGCCACAGAGCCCAGGTAGGCCGCGGGAATACGCCAGGAGATCACCCTGCGGAGCATCAGATACCCGCCGCCCAGCAGCAGGGCCAGGGCGGACACCTCGCCGATGCACCCGCCCATGTTCCCCAGAAACACATCCAGCAGGGATTCTGTGGGCAGGGCGGGCATGACCATGTGGTGGAGGGGGGTGGCGGCGGAGACGATATCCACCGACATGGACATCGGATCCAGCGCTGCGCCCGCCGGGGCGTACCGCACCATCCAGCTGGGCCAGAGCAGGACCAGAAGGGCCCGAGCGGCCAGGGCGGGGTTGAAGATATTCTGGCCCAGGCCGCCGATGAGGCCCTTGACCACCACGATGGCAAAGACGCCTCCCACCGCCCCCAGCCAATAGGGGACGGAGGCCGGCAGCGTCATGGCCAGCAGCACGCCGGTCACCGCCGCCGAGAGGTCGGGCAGGGTGTTGCTCTGCCTGGTGAGCATGCGGAAAAGCCACTCGGAGAGCAGGCAGGAGAGCACGGTGACCCCGGTGAGCACCAGGGCCCTCAGCCCGAAAAACCACACGCCGGCAAAGAGGGCGGGGAGCAGCGCCAGAAGCACGTCGCCCATCAGGCGGCTGGTGCGGGCGCCGCTATGGATATGGGGAGAGGATGTTACCAGCAGATTCATGCTCTGTTCGCCTCCTTCAGCTGCTGTTTGCCCCTGCGGAACCGCTCCACCAGGGGGAGCTGGCCCGGGCAGCTGTAGGCGCAGCTGCCGCACTCGATACAGTCCGTCAGGTGCAGCCGCTCCAGCTCCCGGAGGTTTCCGGCCTGCGCAAAGCGGTACAGGTACAGCGGCTGCAGATGCATGGGACAGACGGACACGCACTTGGCGCAGCGGATACAGGTGGGGGTTTGGGACTGGGGGGCGGCGCCCTTCAGGCACAGAATGGCGTTGGTGCCCTTGAGTACCGGCACGGACAAGTTCTTTTGGGCCACGCCCATCATGGGGCCGCCGGAGAGTACCTTTTGGGTCTCCTCCGACATGCCGCCGGCGGCCTCCAGGGTCTGCTGGAAGGTGGCGCCGATGCGGACGATCAGGTTCTTGGGGGCGGCGGCGCCGTCGCCGGTCACGGTCACGATCCGGCGGGTGACCGGCTTGCCCTCATAGACCGCCTGGTAAACGGCGGCGGCGGTGGCCGCGTTGAACACGGCGCAGCCCACGGCGGCGGGCAGCTTTCCCGGAGGGACCTGCCGGCCGGTGACCGCCTGTATCAGCTGCTTTTCCGCGCCCTGGGGGTAGCGGGTGGGGAGCACCCGCAGCTCAATGGACCCCTCTTTGGGCAGGGCCTCCCCCAGAATCCGGATGGCCTCCTGCTTGTTGTCCTCCACGGCGATTACGGTGTGCCTGGGGGTGAGGGCGTGGAGGAGAATCTCCGTGCCGCGGGTCACCTGCTCCGGGTAGGTACACAGCAGGGTGTCGTCGGCGGTGATGTAGGGCTCGCACTCACAGGCGTTGATGATGACGTAGTCCACCTGACCGAGGGCGGAAAAGGCCTTCACGTCCGTGGGGAAGGTGGCGCCCCCCATGCCCACGATGCCCGCGTCCCGGATGACGCGGAGGATCTCCTCGGCAGAGAGGTCCTTGTGGGTCAGATGGGGCTTCAGGGTATCGTCGGGGGTGTCCATGTAGTCGTTTTCGATGACCACCGACAGTACATCCTGTCCGTTGGGATGAGGGCGGGGCTCCACGGCCACCACCTTGCCGGAGACGGAGGCGTGGATGGGGGCGCAGACCCCCTCGCCGTCACCGATCTTCTGGCCCAGCCGCACCTGATCCCCCACCTTCACCACAGGGGTGCAGGCCGCGCCGATGTGCTGGAGCATGGGCAAAACCACCTGCGCCGGCAGGGGCGCGGGAACGGGGGCCGCCCCCCGGGAGAGGTCCTTGTGCCCCTCCGGATGGATGCCGCCCCAAAACAGTTTTCTCATTCTTTACACCTCAATCATACGAGCGCTCAGTCTACACTCGGATATACGCCTGAAATCCCGGACTGTACAGGACGGTTCCGTCCGGGCGCACCCACATGGCCTCCGCCCCGAAGGCGTCCAGCAGGGCCTGGCCCTCCTCCTGGGGCAGGGTGAACAGGGCGGTGGAGAGGGCGTCCGCCACGCCGGAATCCCCGCACAGGATGGTGACCGCCCGCCAATAGCCGGCGGGGAAGAGGGTGTCCGGGTCAATGATGTGGTGGTACGCCACGCCGTCCACGGTGAAATACCGCTGGTAATCTCCGCTGGTGACCACGGAGCGGTCTTTTACGTAAAGGGTGTGGAGGTACTGCTCGGAATCATCCGGGTCCTGGACCCCCACCACCCAGGGCTGGCCGTTTTCCGGCTTGGGGCCGGTGGCCCGGACGTTTCCGCCCACGCTGATGAGCAGCCCGGAGGGGGCGTTCCGGCAGACCTGTTCCACGGCGTAGCCTTTGGCAATGGCCCCCACGTCCAGCCTGACCTCCGGGTCGGAGAGAAACACGGTGCCCTGTTCCGGGTCAATCTGGATGCTGTCTATATCGGTGTGGGCCGCGGCCAGCTCCAGGGCCTCCCCATCGGGCAGGGCCGCCGCCCCGGGGTCCTGGATGCCAGCCTCCCGGGCGTCATGCCACAGGCGGAGCACGCTGCCCATGGCGATGTTGACCCTGCCCCCGGTCTGGGTATACAGCTCCTTGGAGAACTGCAGCAGGTCGATGATCCGCTGGTCCACCTCCACCGGCTGCTCCCAGGCGTGGTCGTTGATGGTCTTGATGTTGGAAAGCCCCTCATACTCGTTGTAGATGTCGTAGAGCTGGTGGTACTCCAGCAGCTGGTCGTGGATGGCCTGGGCGGTGGCGGTGAAGGCCTCCTCCGACTCGGCGTACCCCACGATGGTGGTGACCGTGTCGAACAGCGTCAGGAAGGTGGCCTGGTAGCGCTTCAGCCCGCCGGTGGGCTCCGCCGGCGCCGCCGTGCATCCGCAGAGCAGGGCCAGCAGGAGGAGCAGGGTAAGGATCCGCTTCATATGCCTGCGCTTCCGGGCGGGCTCAGGCGCCGGCCTTGGCCAGCAGGGCCTGGAACTCCCCGATGGAAAGGGTGACGGAGGCGGCCAGGTCGGCGTCGGCGGCGGCTCCCGTCTCCGTGACGGCCAGGCCCGCCACCTGGTCCAGGGTCTTGCCCGTGACGTAGGTGCAGAAGGCGGCCGCCTGCTCATACCACTCCTTGCCGATGGAGCTGGCCTTCTTCATGCCGTAATCGTCCCCCAGCTGGTTTTTGGAGGGCTGGGCCGCGGTCAGGTCGGAGGTGACCGTGCCGGCGGTGTCGAAATTCACGTTGGCCTGCACCGCGTCGATGTAGCAGCTGGTGATCACGTCGCCGTTGAGGGTGACGGCGGCCACGGTGGCGTAGGTCTGGATCAGCCCGTCCTCCTCCTGGGTGGCGCTCTTGCTGCTGGCCACGTTGGTGGAGGTGGTGAGGGCCAGCCGGTCCCCCTGGCTGGCGCCCAGGTGGGTGGCGTTGGCCACGGCCTGCTGGATGGCGTCCAGGTAGCCGCCGATGGATATGGTGACGGAGGCGGCCAGGTCGGCGTCAGCGGGCCTGCCCTCCTCGGTTACGGCGATGCCCTGGAGCTCTTCCACCGTCTTGCCCTCCACATAGTCGGCCAGAGCCTGGGCCTGCTGGTTCCACTCCTTGCCGATGGGGCTGTACTGGCCCATGCCGTAGTCGCTGCCCAGCTCGTTTTTGGTGGGCACCGGGGCGGTCAGGTCGGCGGTCACGTTCCCGGCGGCGTCAAAGCTGACCTTTGACTGGATGGAGTCAATCACGCAGGAGTCGATGACCCCTTCGTCGGTTACGGTGACGGCCACCAGGTCAATGTCGGCCTGACCGAGGCCGTCCTCGCCGTCGGCGGCGCTTTTGCTGCCCGACACGCTGGCGCTCAGGTAGAGGCCGGTCTTGACCGCTTCGCCCGAGGGCTCCCGGGGCTGGTCGGGGGTGGGGGTTGCCGGTTCGGACTCCTGGGGCGGGGGCACGGCCACCACCGCCGTGCCGCCGCAGGCGGACAGGGCGCCCATTGTCAGCGCGCCGGTCAGGATCAAGGCAAGCAGTTTCTTCATATGTAGTACCTCCTGAATGATTAGTGGGTCTGTTTCATTTCAAAGTGAATCAAAAACGACAGCAGCGCCCGCAGCAGGATGACAGCGCCCAGAAATATCAGCTCGTTGAGCTCATGGACCAGGACTGTTTTCAGAATCTCCGCCGCCATTTTGAACTCCAGGCCGATGGCCAGGCCGTTGGCCAGGGCAAACTTCACGTCCCCCTCCGCATGGGTGATAAGCCCCTTCACATAGCGGATAAACGCGCCGACCGCCGACACCGCCACCACGAAAATGCCCATCAGCTCCAGCAGGGAGATCAGCGTGGGCAGCGCGGTTTCAATCCATTGTTTCAGCATAAGCAGCCTCCACTCCTGATACAACATCGGCAAGGTTGTGGCTCCCTCCGGACTCAGGGACTTCTGCGCCTGCGCATCACATTCAGGGCCACAAACTGGCCCAGCAGCTCCACGGTGCCCTCCGTGCCCAGAAGGCCGCTGTTGACCGTCAGGTCATACCGGTCCAGATCGGCCCATTTTGCCCCGGTATAGCAGCCGTACAGCCGGGACCGCTCCCGGTCCTGGTACAGGGCCTCCCGCTGGGCCTGTTCCCGGGAGAGGCTGTTTTCCTTCATGATCCGCTCCAGGCGGCGCTCCATGTCGCAGTGAATGAAAATGCGCATCAGGCCCTCCCGGCCGGCCAGCACAAAGTCGGCGCAAAAGCCCACCATGACGCAGGGCCCCCCCTCCGCCAGCCGGAGGAGCTGCTCCCGCCAGCCGTCGTCGCCGGGCTGGGGCAGGAAGTCCACGTCGTAATAGGGAATGTCCAGACGTTCCGCCAGCCGCCGGCCAATCTCCCGCCCGCCGCTGCCGAACTTCCGTGTAATGGTGATAATCATTTGACCGCTCCATTTCGCGCCCCAAAGGAATTTGACAAAATTATAACAATCTCTGCTTAATGGGCCATTACTCCACCCTTAATATTTATTAAGAAAGGGGGATGGACGCCGCTGTGGGAAGCGGCGTCCATCCCCCTTTGGGGTCATATGTGGTTGTCCCCGCCCTCCGGGTCCGGCGGCGGGAGGGGCAGGCGGACGGTGATGGTGGTCCCCCGGCCCGGCTGGCTGTGGACTGAAACGCTGCCCTGGTGATCCTGGACCACCTGCTGCACGATGGCCAGGCCCAGCCCGGTGCCCTTTCCCCGCTCCTTGGTGGTGAAGAAGGGCTCAAAAATGTGCTCCAGCAGGTCGGGGGCGATTCCCGGACCTGTATCGGCCACATGGAAGCAGACGGCATCCCCGTCCTGTTCGGTTGTGACGGTCAGGGTCCCGCCGTCGGTCTCCATGGCCTGATAGGCGTTCAAAACCAGGTTCAGCAGCATCTGGGACAGCTGGATCTCGTTGCCCCGCACCCAGAGGTGGCGGCAGTGGAGCCGGCTGACCACCTCCACCCTGGGCGGCTTGGCCGGGGCGGAAATCTCCAGAACCCGCCGCACCAGCTCGTCCGGCGCCACATACTGGAAGGTGAGGGGGGTGTTTTTCCGGGAGAGGTCGGAGAGCCGGGAGATGATGGTCTTTGCCTTGCGGGAGGCCTCATAGATCTCCAGTACGTTGTCATACAGCTCCTCGGCGTCCGGCGGCAGCTTTTCCAGGACCAGGATGGAATAGCCCATGATGGGGGTCAGCAGGTTGTTGAATTCATGGGCAATACTGGAGGTCAGGGTGCCGATGATCTCCAGCCGCTGATGATGGGCCAGGGCCTGGGTCTTTTTTGTCACCGCCTCCAGGGCCAGATTCCGCTCCCGGAGGGTGAGCACCTCCTGCTGGGCCCTCACATTGCGCCGGGCCACAAACAGAATGAGGGTCAGCAGCAGCAGGATGCCGGTGATGATCATGCTGCTGTATGCGGCAAGCCGTATGGTGGCCATGTGGATGGGCCGCTTGACGGTCTCATAATTGAGGGAGGCCCCCACGGAAAACACGCCGTTGTTGCCGGCGGCGGGGAGGGCCGCCATCCGTGCCGTGTAAGCGTCCTCCTCCCGGCCGTCCCCCGCCTGGTAAAAGACGGCGGATTCCGCTCCGGCGCTCTGGCAGCTCAGCAGGATATCCAGCTCGTCGGAATAGACCCCTTCCGGCAGGCCGTCGGATATCAGCGCCGCCCCAGGGCCCGCCTCGGTCTGGTAGAGCACCGCCCTTCCCCCCGCGTCCAGCAGCAGAATGCGGTCCTGGGTCCCGGCAATCAGGTTTCCCGCCACGGCCTGGTAGAAATCGGTGAGGCTGACCAGCACGCCGTATTGCAGGCCCCCGTCGCTGGTTTTCAGAAACGAGAGATAAATGGCGCCCGTCCCGTCGATACATGGCCCAATGCGGATTTCCCCATCCAGTCCGGCCCGGGCGGGGAAGGTGTAGTCGGTTCTGCCCCGGGCGGAATAGACAACGGCGTCCCCGTCCATGCACAGCATGTCGTAGGTCAGCGGATGGTCCCACAGGAGGGTGTCCTGTAGATTCTGCCCAATGCCTGCGGCGCTTTCGCCCTCCCGATAGGCCGCCTCCGCCTCCTCCAGCCCGGCCCGCCGCACAGTGTGCTCCAGATCCCGCAAAAACTGCTGCAGGTAGCTGGTGATGCTCCGGTCAACCGAGCGGGCCAGGCCCAGAAGCTGCCGGTCCTCATGTTCAATGATGAGGCTTTCGTACTGCTGGAACACGCGGAATACCATCACAATCCCCATGCAGATCAGGCCGAGGGTCAATAGCGCGGCAATCAGAATTTTGCGCTCCTGCCGGATGAATTGCTTCAATTCTCATGCTCCCCCTTGCCAAAGCCTGTAAGATTCTTTTATACTGGATATCATACTGTAGGAAACAGGATGTGTAAAGGGGGATGCACCGTGGCGGACCAGGTGCTTATTGTGGACGATGATCAGGCGGTTCTCACCATGCTGTATAAAGTCATCAGCAGCAACGGCCTTCAGGCGGACACCGCCGAGTCGGGGGAGGCGTGCCTGGAGCTGCTGAAGCAGAAGCAGTATGACCTGCTCCTGCTGGACATCAATCTGTCCGGCATGGACGGGTTTCAGGTGATCCAGCACATCCGGCGGCAGGGCAGCAAGATCCCTATTGTGATTGTCAGCGGCCGGAAGGAGGATTACGACACCCTCTACGGCCTGGATATCGGGGCCGACGACTACATCACAAAGCCGCTGAACCCCGTCACCCTGGCCGCGAAGGTGAAGGCGCTCATCCGCCGCAGCCGGGGCAATCTGCCCGGCGCGGAGCAGGTGCTCGCCGCCGGCCCCTTCCAGTACAATACCAGCACCCTGCGCTTCTATAAAGACGGGGTGGAAATTCCCCTCTCCTCCAAGGAAAACGCCATGATCAAGCTGTTTATGGACAATGTAAATCACATTTTTTCCAAGGATATGATTTACGATCTGGTGTGGGGGTCGGCCATTATTGACGAAAACGCCATCATGGTCTACATCAACCGGCTCCGGGCCAAGATTGAGGAGAACCCCTCCAAGCCCCGGTATATCCAGACCGTCCGGGGGCTGGGGTATCGGTTTGTGGTCCCATAGCCAAAGCGCCTTTTGCCGGAAAAATTTTACTGAGCCGCTGTTTCCAGGGGAAACAGCGGCTCAGTCCGTCCAGCGGGAAAGGGCGCCGGCTTTATAAGCGCCAGGGGGCAGACATACACACAAACGGCAGGAGAAACGCGGCCAGGACCAGCAGCCATTCACCGCCCAGCGCAAAATATCCCCGTTCGGCATATGCAAATGGAATGCCCCACCAGGCGATAACGGCGCCTGACACAACGGCAATCCCTACCAGAATGTACACAACGTGTTTTTTCATGCTTGCTCACCTGTCATGTTTCGGTTTTGGCCTGTAAAGGGAGTGGGTCTGAGATGCTACGGCCCAGTATAACAAATACGGAAGCCCGTAGGGGCTCCTGCGAAAATAACGGGTGAAATTGCGAAGATCCTGTCGTATTTTGCCGGGGGCGCCGGACTAACCCGCCGGGCGCCTGCGGAAGCAGAAAATCAGACAGGTTCAGCTCCGGCCGGACCCGGTCAAATCCAAAGGCTGGGTAAGGTTGTACAGTTCCGGCAGGGGAAAATGTGCATATTGCATAAAAAAAGAAAAATAAAAATACAACATTGCAAAAATATCACTATAACCATACAACTTTATGCTATTCTTTTAAAGATTTGTTGCATTTCAATCAGACCCAATGGTAAATTAAATATAACAGGCGAGATAAAAAGCCTAAAAACTGGAGAAATGATACAAAATGAGAAGGAGTGTAAAGAATGAAAAAACGGCTACTTAGTTTGTCTCTTGCAGTGGTCATGTCGCTGGGCCTGCTGGCCGGTTGCGGCAACAGCTCCGGAGGCGGCGGCGGGAAAAGCGCCAGCTGGAAGGTGACCTGCCCCTGGGCGCCCTCCGGCGTGGCCGCCATGGTGAGCCAGAAGGCGGCGGCCAAGTCCACCGAGTACTCCGACACCATCACCCTGGTGGCCGAGGCCATTGCCGGCGACGCCGCCACCGTCAACACCTGGGTCATGGACACCGAGGCCAACGACCCCGAGCTGGTGTTTGTGGGTGAGGGCCTGCTGTCCATCACCTCCATCATCGACCCCTCCAAGATGCAGTTTACCCAGGATGACTTTGTCTTTGTGGAGAACCTGTACTCCTCCATCTTCGTACTCTCCGCCGACAAGGAGCTGAACATCAACAACATCTCCGAGCTGGAGGCCTTTGTGGGCCAGGGCGGGGAGATCAGCGTGGCCGTCAACGGCGCCACCGGCTCCGAGGCCTTCCTGGCCGCCTCCCTGTTCGGTAAGATGGGGGCGGGGGACCAGCTGAAGCTGGTGGCCTACCAGTCCGCCGCCGAGGCCGCCCAGGCGGTGGCCAAGGGCGAGACCCAGTTCGCCGTCTCCCACCAGTCCCAGATCCAGGAGACCTATCAGCAGGACGGCGTGACCATCGTGTGCGCCTTTGACGAGAAGCCCCTGGAGAACGGCCCCTTCGCCGGCGTGGAGGGCGTGGGCGAGTATGGCTATCCCTACTTCCGCAACCGCTGCTTCATCATGGCCCGGGCGGGCACCGACGAGGAGACCGTGGCCCAGCTCAAGGAGCTGTACGGCAAGATCCTGGCCGATGAGGAAGTGGTCACCTGGCTCCAGGACACCATGCTGCTGGAAGTGGACACCATGTCCCAGGAGGACATGGACGCCCACGTGGAAAACGTGAAGAACATCGTCAACGAGTATAAGGATATCGTCGCCGGCTGAGCGCGGTAAACCGTGATGATGGGGGAATGGGATGGATAGGCCCTCCCATTCCCCCTTTTGCGCCGATTTTTGTCCGTGAGAGGAGGTCTGTACAATATGAAACAATGGGTGGATCGCCTGTATGCCCGCATGGACGCCTTGGGAGAGCGGCTGGGGGAAAAGCAGCTGCGTATTCCGGTGGACCTGACGGCAGGCATTGTCTTTTTCCTGTTCGCGGTGGTGATCCTGCTGGTCATGCCCAATCAGGTGGTGGTCTCCGACAAGGACGCGGTGGACGGCCGCGCCTTCCCTACCCTGCTGATGGTGGTCATGATGCTCTGCTGCGCCATGCTGGTGGGCAAGGAGCTGTACAAGCTGGCCACCAAACGGCCCATGAACTGGAAGGACATCCATCTGCAGACGGAGCTGAAAGCGCTGGTGATCCTGGCGATTCTGGTGGTCTCCTATCTGCTGGCCCGGGTCACCGACCTGTTCGTGGTGGGCGCCCTGGTGTGCTCGCTGGGCTTTTTGGTCTACTTCCGCTGCAGAAAGCCCAGCTATTACGCCATTACCCTGACCCTGGCCGTGGCCATCTGGGCGGCCTTCCGGTTTGTACTGAATGTGGATTTTTAAGGAGGAGGTCTTTTCATGCTGCAATACATAGCCCCCGCTACCGGCCTTCTCTTCACGCTGGAAAATATCCTGTGGATTAACATCGGCGTGTTTGTGGGCGCGGTTTTTGCCGCCATTCCCGGCCTGAGCGTTATTTTGTGCGTCATTCTCTTCCTGCCGGTCACCTACACCATGACCGCCATTCCCGGCATGATGTTCCTGCTGGGCATCTACTGTGCCGGCGGCTACGGCGGCAGCGTGTCCGCCATTCTGATCAACACACCGGGCACCCCCCACGCCGCAGCCACCATGCTGGACGGGCACCCGCTGTCCCAGCAGGGCCGCACCAAGGCCGCCCTGAAAATCGCCCTGTATGCCTCCACCTTCGGCGGCATTTTCTCCGCCCTGATGCTGCTGTTCCTGGGACCCCAGGTGGCCAAGGTGGCCGCCCAGCTGGGTACCGCCGAGTACTTTATGGTCTGCGTGTTCGGCCTGACCATCATTGCCGGCGTGTCGGGCAAGAGCATCATCCGGGGCCTGGTCTCGGCCTGCCTGGGCCTGCTCATCTCCTGCGTGGGCACCGACCCCATGACCAGCTATGACCGCTTCACCTTCGGCATCCCCCGGCTGTACCTGGGCCTGGACCTGGCGGTGTGCCTCATTGGTCTGTTCGCCCTGGTGGAGATCCTGGCCAAGGTGGAGAAAAAGCGGGGGGACCTGCACATGGATACCCGCAAAATCAAGGACGACGGCAAGATCACCCGCCAGGAGTACAAGCGCATGGCCCGGCCGGTGCTCATGTCCTCCATCATCGGCGTGCTGGTGGGCATCATTCCGGGCACCGGCGCCTCCGAGGCCTCCTGGTTCAGCTATAACACCGCCAAAAACCTGTCCAAGCACCCTGAGGAGTTCGGGCACGGTTCGGTGGAGGGCATCGCCGCCGCCGAGTCGGCCAACAACGCCGTCACCGGCGCCACCCTCATCCCCCTGCTGACCCTGGGTATCCCCGGCGACGGAACGGTGGCCATCATGCTCTCGGCCCTGATGATCAACGGCCTGAATCCCGGCCTGTCCCTCTTTACCACAGACGGCGACATCATGTACGCCATCATGCTGGGCCTGATCCTGGTGAATCTGTTCATGTTCCTCCAGGGCAAATTCCTCACCTCCCTGTTCGCCAAGGTGGTGTCCATCCCCCAGGAGATCCTCACCCCCATCATCGTCATCTTCTGCTTTGCCGGCGCCTACTCGGTCAATGAGAACTACTTTGACGTGGCCGTTGCCCTGGTGTTCGGCGTGCTGGCCTGGGTGCTGCGCAAGCTGGACCTGCCCCCGGTGCCCATCCTGCTGGGCCTGGTGCTGGGCCGCATGACGGAGACCAATTTCCGCCGGGCGCTGCTCATTTCCAACGGGGACCCCTCCATCTTCGTTCAGAGCATCTACTGCAAGATTTTCCTGGCGCTGATCATCGTGGCGGTGGCCGCTATCATCCGGGGAAAGCTGAAGGAGCAGAAAGCCGCCAAAGCGGCCGCTTCACAGTAAGGAAGGAGTACGGGCATATGGCATACAACATTTTATTCTACTTTACGGACCAGCAGCGCTGGGATACCTGCGGCTGCTTTGGCCAGCCCCTGGATATTACCCCCAACCTGGACCGCCTGGCGGGAGAAGGGGTGAAATTTGACAACGCCTTCTCTCCCCAGCCGGTGTGCGGCCCCTGCCGGGCCCTGTTCCAGACCGGCAAGTACCCCACCGAGACCGGCTGCTTCCGCAACAACATCATGCTCCCCGCCGGGGTAAAGACCCTGGCCAACTACATCGAGGAGGCGGGCTATGAGACCGCCTACATCGGCAAGTGGCACCTGGCCAGCGACGGCGAGCTGGAGAAGCCCCCCACCATCGACCACACCATCACCGCCGTGCCCAGGGAGCTGCGGGGAGGCTACACCGGCTTCTGGCGGGCCGCCGACGTGCTGGAATTTACCTCCCACGGCTATGACGGGTACGTGTTTGATGAAAACAACAACCGCATCGACTTCAAGGGCTACCGGGCCGACTGCATCACCGACCTGGCGCTGGAGTTTTTTGACCAGTACGACGGCAAAAAGCCCTTTTTCATGACCATCTCCCAGATCGAGCCCCACCACCAGAACGACCGGGGCCACTACGAGGGGCCGGAGGGGTCCAAGGAGAAGTACAAAAACTTCGTGCTCCCCCACGACCTGGAGGTGCTCCAGGGCAACGCGGCGGAGGAGTACCCCGACTATCTGGGCCAGTGCGCCAGCCTGGACGAAAATCTGGGCCGGCTGGTGGAGCGGCTGAAGCGGGAGGGGCTGTATGACAACACCATCATCATCTTCGCCTCCGACCACGGCTCCCACTTCAAGACCCGCAACACCGACAGCCACCTAAACGGCTATGACGACTACAAGCGCACCTGCCACGACGGGGCCCTCCACGTGCCCCTGGTCATTGCCGGCGGACCCTTCCGGGGCGGCGTGGCGGTGGAGGAGCTGGTGAGCACCGAGAGCCTGCCCAAGACCATCCTGGCCATGGCCGGCGTGGATGTGGGGGAGGCCATGATCGGGGAGAACCTCCTTGACGTGGTGGAGAAAAAGAATGATAATAGACCCAACCAGGTGTTTGCCCAGATCTCCGAGAGCCGGGTGGGCCGCTGCGTGCGCACGCCGGAGTATCTCTATTCGGTCTACGCCCCCGGTGTCAACGGCGGCGAGGCGGCGGCGGCGGACGTCTACGCCGACGACTTCCTCTACGACCTGAAGGCCGACCCCTGGCAGCTGAACAATGTGGTGGCCGACCCGGCCTACAGCCAGGTGAAGGAGGAGCTGCGCGGACGTCTGCTGGACTGGCTGGAGAAGGCGGAGGGGCGCCGGCCCACCATAACGGACTGAGGAGAGGGTGCGCTTGGCGGGCTCTGGCAAAAAGACGGATGAGGTCTACCACTGGCTGATGGCCTATATCGACGAGAACAAGTTTTCCGGCAACCTGAAGCTGCCTTCGGAAAACGCACTGTGCCGCCGGTTGGACATGAGCCGGGAGACGGTGCGCGCCGCGCTGGAGCGGATGGCCCGGGAGGGGCTGGTCCGGCGGGTGAAGGGGAGCGGCACCTACATCAACAAAGAGGTGGCCCTGTCCCGGGAGCTGGACACCGGCTCCGCCCTGCTGAAAATCGGCCTGATCCTCCAGGGCCAGGACGCCGACGCCAACTCCGCCCTGCTGGAGGGGATCAAGGGCGTGCTGCCCGCCGACCAGGTGGACCTGCGGGTGTTTTTTACCGACAACAAGTTCTCCAACGAGCGCAACTGCCTGCAAACGGTGGTTCATCAGAACTTCCAGGGCTTCATCATCGACGGGGTCAAGGCGAGCCTGCTCAACCCAAACCTGGACTGCTACCGGGAGATCTACCGGCGGCACATCCCGGTCATCTTCTATAACAATTACTACAAAAACCTGCGCTATCCCCGGGTGATCGTCAACGACCTGGAGTGCGCCGACCGGCTGGTGGGCATGCTCATCGAGCGGGGCCACAGGCTCATTGCCGGCATCTTTGTCTATGACAATTACCAGAGCATTGAAAAGTTCCAGGGCACCGCCGCTGCCATGCAGAAGCGGGGGGTGGAGTTTCAGGACGACTACATCAAGTGGTGCGTCTCCAATGAGGCCCATGACCAGCGCTTTGCCCGCACCATCGACCACTTTTTGAAAGGGCTGCCCAAGTATACCGCCGTGGTGTGCTGCAATTACATGATCTACCGCCTGGTGCGCCGGGTGCTGGAGAGCCAGGGCAAGCGGGTGCCGGAGGACTGCTCGCTGGTGTGCTTTGACTACTCGGGCCAAAACTGGGAGGCGGAGGGGATCACCTGCTCCGTCCACCAGGGCCAGCAGATGGGCCGCCTGGTGGCCACCCGGCTGATGACCATGATCCAGCGCCGGGACTGCGACGATAAAAACTATACCTATGTGATGAAACCAAAGATTTACGAGGGCAGCTCCATCCGCACCTTGTAAAAAACGCTCTGAGCGGTCCGGAACCGCTCAGAGCGTTTTTTATCGCCTCCAGGCCGCCGCACAGGGAAGGGGCCATCTGACGGGGCCGCTCATAGGATAGGGCGGGAGCCTTTCCCAGAAGGAGGTAATACACATGGGTATTACAAATTCCAACAAAGTGATCAGCGCCGACCGCATTGCCTGCGACGGCGCTTTCCGTGTGACGCTGGCCCTGACGGCCGCGCCGGACATCGTAGCCAATCCCACGGACATCGTGCTGGTCCTGGACCGCTCCGGCAGCCTGGCCGGCCAGCGGCGGCACCAACCATGCCGACGCCTTTGTCAAAGCCACCCAGCTCTTTGATCCCAATTCCTCCAATGCCAAGGTCATGGTCATGTTTACCGACGGCAACACCACCGCCGGCGCACCGCCTGCCCCGGTGGCGGCCGCGGCCAGAGCCCAGGGCATCATCATTTACTGCATCGGCCTGATCGGCACCGACGGCCTGGACGTCACCGCGCTGAACAACTGGGCCACAGACCCGGACGCCTCCCATGTGGCGGTGACGCCGGACGCCGCCGAGCTGGAGGCGCTCTTCGCGGAGCTGGCCGCCAACATCTCCAAACCGGGCGCCACCGACATTACCATCCAGGAGGTGGTCAACCCGGACTTTGTCATAACCAGCATTTTGTCCCCCACCAAGGGGACCGCCACCATGCTGGACGCCCGTTCTCTGCGGTGGGATATTTTGGAGCTGGGGGTAACCGCCAGTGAAAGCGCGGCGCTGGAGTTTTTGGTGCGCCATGTGGGTCAGCAGTCCGGGACCAAGCTGGTCAATCAGTCCATCACCTATTCGGACCGGGAGGGAAACCTTGTCTCCTTCCCCAAGCCCGCCGTAACGGTGGAGTGCGAGATTGTGGTGCATCCCGAACCATGTCCCCAGCCTGTGGAGCTGACGGTGGAGGGCTGCCGAGATTCCGTGCTGGTGGACCTGGGAGACGTTGAACTGGCGTCCCAGGGCCGGATCATTCAGATGGATGTGACCATCAAAAACGTCTGCCCCGGCAAACGGGTGGCCCTGGCGGCCATCCTCACCGAGGTGGACCAGAACGGCATGGAGCACCAGCGGGGCATGAAGGCCATGACCATTCCGGCCCACGATTCCCCCACGTGCCGGGATGTATTGGTCAAGTGCGTGAAATTTGTGCTGCCGGAGGACCTGAGCGTGTCCGGCGGGGCCATGTGCAGCCCCCGGAAATTAAAGGCACGCTTTCTCGCCAACAACATTGACACGGACTACCGCTGCTGTGAGTCCGTTTTTACGCTGTAACAGGTCTGCCGCCGCCTGTGGGACGGCCCGGTCGCTCCGGGCCGTCCCGCTTGATATCTGCCGCGCCGCCTTGAAAAGATGGGGAGAAACCGGTATAATAGCCTCGTCCCTGTTCCGGTTTGGAATCTCGGGGAGCCGCCGGAAGAGAAAGGCGAAGCATTGTTCCGGGCAAAGCAAAATCCCCCGAAGCCTTGCGGCTTCAGGGGATTGGTCTGGTGGACGATACAGGACTTGAATTAAAAAATGCTGATTATTGTGCGTAAATTGCTGTAATTCTCTGTATTTCTACTACCTGATATTTTAAAAAAGTGTAAATAATGTGTATAGTTGTAAAGGGTAGAAAAGCGGCTAAAGGGTATTTTGAAGGGTCAAAAAGGGTCGCCGTGTATGCCCTTGTCACCTGTCAGATTTTATGCTATTCTGTCTATGGCGCTGCACAACGGCAGGCGGTTAGCCACATCCCCGGAAAGGGGGTGAGGCCATGCCAATTACCATCACGTTACATATCTTCGGATTCACTGTAACGATACGGATAAAAGGCAAGAACCGCCACCGGGCAGGGTGACGGTTCTAGGCTTGCCTAGCTAGTTCTCTGACCGGGCTAACCGCTTGTTGCAGCGCCCTTTCTATATTCATTATAGGCTGCTATTGTTACACTGTCAAGCCCTGGGCGCTGCGCCTGGGGCTTTTGCACCCTTTCGTGGGCGGTAAAGTTAACTGTGAATTTTTCCGTGGTTAAAGATTATCGGCATACTCCAGCAGGGCGGCATAGTCCGGGAAATCAAGGGTCGTGTCCTCATATACAACGGTATAGCCGCCGCTCTTGCGGTCTTTGCGGATGGTGGCCCCATACTTATACAGTTTTTTTCGGATCCGCTGCTCCAGGGTGTGAAGGGGGACATCTTCTGTCCGCTCCTGGGCCTGGGTGTTATCCTGTACCGCTGGGGCCTCCTGGGGCCTCTTGTCCCGCTCCATCGCCTCTGCAATGGCTCTCCCTATAAAGGCGTTTACGCTCTCGCCCCTGGCCTCTGCATGGGTCTGTATCTCTGCTTTTCGGCCTTTAGGTACCTTTATCTCTATGCGGTCGTAATTCTCTTTCACATATCTATCAACGGCTCTTTGCTGTGCCTTTGATACTGGCATTACACTCATCTCCTTTCCTGGGGTGTCACAAATAGGTACACCCTCTCCAGTATGCCATTATTTTAGCATATTTGTCTATTGCCGTCCATATACAATGTAGACAATATATTGTCGTCAATACTGTATACTATGCCTATTGATATATTGTCGTCCATATATTATAATACATAATGTCGAGAGGGACAAGTCAAGGTGGATGCCGAGAACACAAGGTAAGACCGGCAAGGGATACGGGAGATTGAGACGAACTTAGAATAACGCTACGCCGTAATGCCCCCGGCGCTTGTCCAATAGTTTCCCCTAAAGTGGGGAGGAAGGGCGGTACAGTATGGGCACCAATGAACTGGAAAGCAAGATCAGGGAGTTGCGCCAGCTCCAGGCGCTGATTGAGGAGGCCACGGCTGAGGCTGAGGCCATCAAGGACGCTATCAAGGCCGCTATGGGCGACACTGAGGAACTTCGGGCCGGGGAGTATAAGATCACCTGGAAGGCAGTGACCTCTTCCAGACTGGACAGCAAAGCCCTGAGAGCCGCCGCCCCTGAGCTGGTGGAGCGATTCACTCGGATCACCACCACCCGCCGCTTTTGTGTGGCGTGACAAAAGGGACAAAAGGGACAAAAGCCTGTATATGGACAAAAAACGCCGCCTCACCTGTGAGGGCAGGCAAGGCGGCAGAAGGGGGGGTACAGGGTATGAGGTATCAAAATGGGTACTGGTATTACCG
>NZ_NFIQ01000036.1 GCF_002159455.1 Flavonifractor sp. An306 | reverse complement strand
GGCTACTGTCTTATCCTCCCTGCTTCTGGCCTTGATTAACAGGTCATTCATTTTATTGCCCATCTCTTTGACCTGGCCGTAAAACGCATCGAACTGGGCCATCTCTACATCCCCGGACATGGCAGCCTTCTTCGCCGCCTTCTCTTGCTCCTCCATGGAGCGTTTCATAACCTCCACAGCGGCCTCGGCCTGCTTCTGCTTGTCCCGGGCCTTGTCCAGCTTGGCCTGCATCTCGGCAATGGCGTCCGCCCTTGCCTTGTCCACGGCGTCCTGATCCACCACCGTCTCCACGGACACCTCAACCGGACGGGCCTTCAGGTCCGCCAATTCGGCCTCCAGACGGGCAACGTCCTGCATGGCCTGTTCCCGCTCCTCACGGGCCCCAGACAAACGGGCATTGAGCAGCCGCATATCCTCCGCCATCTTATCTCGGGCCTGCTCCGCAGTCCGCTGATCGGCTGCGGCGTGTTCGGCCGCGGCCCGGGCCTCGTCCCGCTCGCGGATTGCTTTGTCCAATTCCCGAGTGCTCATGTCCTCTACATGGTTCTCTTCTACAAATGCCTCCCGCTCCTCCGCAGGAATAGCCAGGAGCTGCAAAGCCTTGGTATAACTCAAATTCCCAAGCGCTTGGGAATTTGCCTCCGGGCCGAATATGGATTGCTGCGGCGCACCGTACTCCTCAAAAATGCGCATCAGGTTGTTGGCCGTGGACTGGGAATAGCCCACCTTCTGCTTGATGTACTCCCCCCACTGCCCATGGGGCAGCATGGCCTTAACCTCCACCAGCCGGCGGCCGATCTCGATGGCGTATCCCAAAAGCATTTGCTGGGCCTGGTGCTGAAGGGTTTGGATCTCCAGCGTCACGGTTTCCACGGTCCGGGGTATGGCTGCTTCGGTCTTGCTGATCACTTCGTTTGTGCTCACTTCCGCATACCTGCCCTTCTATCTTCTTTTCTGGCCGCACGTTCTCTCCGGCGCTGTTCATTGACCCGCTCGCAGTCCGGGCAGTATGCGGCATAGTCCCCTGGGCGGCCAAATTCTCTCATGCACCGCCTGCACCGCGGCTTTCTTGCGGATCCCAGCTTCCTGGCCGTGCAGTCGCAGGCTGTTGTCCGCCAATCCGCGCCCCACTGTCTTACCGCCTCCCGAATCGCACCTTCTATGCTCAGGTGGTTTACCTCCAGGACCCCATAATCCGGGTTCCTGACCTCATAGCGGTACACGGGGCCACACGTTTCCTTGTTGATCATCCCTCGTGCTCCTTTCCGGCCATCCCCTCGACTGGGATGGCCACCCACACTTCCCCATCTATGACCTCGATGGGCATGGCCGGAGCCGGAGTGATGATCTCCACGATCTCCGGGGTGTCAATCGGGGGCAGCTCTACCCCCGGGTGGTACAGGGCCATAGCCAGTACCAGCAAAACAATAATTGATATTCCCGCAACCATTATTGCCCTCACCTCGCAATCACCTCGATCATGATTACGCACAACACAATAAGCACCACCGTAACCACGGCCTTGATCTTCTCTCTGCGCCAGTACCGGCGCTGCTCTCGGGTCATCAGCACATCCCCCTTAATTCCACAAGCCGGCGTGCCACCACGTCGGTGTCGTATTTCTTCATCCGGCCCACCTGCGTGGCCGGAAGGCCCATTGCCTCCACCGCTCTCCGGGCCGAGATCCGCGACCCGTACCCCAGTTCCTCCATGAGGTCTTTCAGGGTCATCATCCCGCCATAGCGATCCCGGAGGATATTCCGCTTGGCTTTGATCTCATTTGCAATAGCGGACGAATTGTGATATACTGCCATTAGTTTCATTCCTTTCTGCCGTCTCCGGGTCTCGCACACCCGGGGGCGGCTGTTTTTTGTCTGTCCCACTCAACCAACTTCTGCTCAGGAAGTAAGGAAGAAACCGGAACGCCCAATGCATTCGCCACCTTGCACAGCATCTGAAGTTTGGGAAGCCTTTTCCCCGCTTCCCACTGGCGGACCGTGATAGACGGAGATCCGATCCGGCCTCCAAGTTCACTTTGCGTCAGGCCATAAAGCTTACGAAGATCCCTTATTTTCCTCCCCACAGTCTTGGAAAAATCATTCGGCGTAAAGCTCACCCCCTTACTGCATATTGTTACTTCCTTTCCCACCTGCACCGTGATACACTGGTCACGAAAGGTGGTGATAATATGTCGAATGTAATAAAGTTCCCAAACCCGTGAGAAAAAGTGGCTCTTTACACAGAATCCAAAATGTATGCCGGTGTCTGTGCTGAAAGCCAAGATTTCCTTGGGAGGCCTGGAATCTGGATCACGGATGCTGTAGTGTGTCCGATTTCTGGTCAGGCCAGGCAGGAAGAGGTCCTTCGTCTTGGGTCGGTGTGTGTCCTGTGGGACAAGGTTGTTGCCGTGAGCTACTCGCCCGAACTTGCTCCGTCAGAATTGCCTGAATAATGTCCGCCAAATTCTTTCGATCTTCCACAGAACTGTGGCCCGAAGCACTGATGGAAACCGTCTTATTCGCCCCCCGGTCTTGCCCGCCGGGGGGTGATAGCTTTTCCAGGGCTGTGGCAATCCGATCAGCCTTTTCATCAATGCGCCGCAGCAGCTCCAATAAAAGCACATCGTATCGGCTCAAAAATTCACCTCCTCACTCATTCCAGTGCTTGATGATCCAAGCAAGGACCACCAGCCCAAAAAGGGCGTTTCGGCTGTTTACATACACCACATCAAGCGCCATGGAACTGGCCCTTTTTGTCTCTCCAGCCCGCTACCAAACGATCGTCTCTATCCTTGTACTCCACAGTGTCATTCTCAGGGTCGTCCAGATCCTTACACATCTGCTCGACCGCTTCTTCATCCAGCGTGGAGAAACAGCCCTTTAATTCCCCGCCAACCCACTTGTATATCACCATTTTCATCACCTCTGTGCTTTTAATGATCCCAGCTTGGGAAGCTATGAGACCAAACGATCTCACCAGCCTTGTTTCGGAATGTGAATGTCATGCCCGGCTCCCACCCGTCATAGGTGTATCGTTTGCCGTCGTGGACGACCTCCAAAACCTCGGCGTCCGAACAGTCGGAAAAGGCATACTGTTTTGCCGCACGGAAAAGCACCTGGTCAAGGTCAAGGCCAGTCAGGTCATCAATGAAGATCTCTCCGGCCTCTTCATACCTGATGTAGCTTTTCAACATTTTTTTCTCCCCTTCACATGGAATTCCAGCCTGAAATTACGAAAGCCATATAGCGGAAAACCTTTTCGCAAATTTCCGGATCCCTTGTCAGTCCATACTGTGCGATCACCATGGCCAAGTCTTGCCCCAGTTCTTTGAATACCTCTGCACCAAGGAGCTTGTCCAATTCATTCCCAAGTCCTTCACCTTGGCTCGGTGTGCGTTCTGTGGGAAGCGGCGTTGTCGGCCTGGGATCCGGGCCGCAAACTTTGATCTCATAAGAAAACTGCTCCTTACCTACCTTGGACCGAAGCCGGTTTTCCTTGGTCAAGGCATCCTTCAGGGCATATACCGCATCTTTGCCCAGGGCCGCAGGCGCCATGATTGTAATGTGATTCGTCCTTTTCTGTGCTGTTCTGATTGTAATCACTTGATTAACACCCTTTCTCATCTGAAATAGCCTGCCGAACATTGACAAAACCATGCTCAAGTGTCCGCATCAGAATCAGTGTCCGAGGCGGGCCGAGGCTTGCCCCATTTACCAATCAGCCTCGTACCCAGCACTTTGAAATCTCCGTCGATCTCTACATCATCGGGAATGATTCTCAACTCAATGGTTGCGCATTCTCCTCCGCCCTGGTGAATCTTCACTTCCTCACAGCACATGGAAAGGTCTACGCCATTAACGATGAGCTTCCCGACAACCCCGTCGGTTGTAAACCGAACCTTTGCCAGTTCCCGGCCCTTATCAGGGCGGGGTTTGTTTTTGTTCATCAATACTCACCCCCTCTCAGCTGGCGTTGTCGGCCTGATAGCTCCGGCTCCAAGGCTTGCCCCCTCCCTCTCGCCATGCTACAATTTATTGGCAAGCCGGGCGAAAGGAGGTGAGCCATTGAAAACCGACAAAGAACTCGCCGTTGAACTCGCTGGGGATTACATTCAGGCCGTCTATTCCAGAGACGATGTTAAGCTCCCCGAACATTCAGACCTAAAGGCCCTACTCAAAGCGTTCTACGATGCTGTCAAGTCTCTTCCCGATGAATAAGCGGGTCGCAGATCTCTTCTAACCGGTCAGCTATCTCGCACATAGCCGCCGACAACTCCGGCAAATTATCCGGCCTGCCTTTGGAAACCTCGGCCAGCAGTTCCAGCTGCTCGCCGAGGATTTTCTTTATCTGCTTTTGCTCCATTTCTCTGCTCACCTCCTCTCAGTTGGTGTTGTCGGACTGGAAAAACAAGAAATCCAGGTCCATCCCAGGGAAAAAGGTGTCTCGGACAGCCTTCGCCTCGGGAAGAGTAAACGGATAACGACCAGAGAGCTTTGCCCGGGTGCTCTTCTCGGTCTTATTGATGACCTTGGAAATAGCAACGGGAGTAACACTGCGGCGGACCATCTCGGCCTGTAAATTTTTAAACACCATATAGCACCTCCTTTCCACCGCGTGCGGTGGTCTATATCAGCACTATACCACCTTGTAAGGAGGGTGTCAAGAACATTTTCCACCTTGCAAGGAAAGTTTTTTCTTGATTTTATGGCTTTGGTGTGGTATTGTAGTAGCCAAGAAAGGAGGAAAACGGGTTGTGGCAAGAGAATTTAAAAAAGATGAAAGCGGCATCTGGGAAAACAACCGCAGAAATCGCCAAAGGTTCAGGAATCCCGGAGCCTACACTTGAAAAATTGTTTGCGGGTGCAACAAAAGACCCTAAACTTCCGACTATGCAGAAGCTAGTCTATTACCTCGGGTATACCTTAGAGGATCTGTGTAGAGGCGAAGAAAATACCCCCACACCATCTGTAGACAGTGTGGGGGTGCTTACCAAAGATGAAGCATCTCGGATTTCTGCTGCAATGGGTCAAATGAATGAAGAAGGCCGAGAGCGCGTGGTGGAATATGCTGAGGATCTGGCCGCCGGTGGCCGCTTTAAAAAACCTAGTGCGGCTGAACTGGGTGAAAAAGAAGCATAACTAATTCTTTTTTCTTATGCAGGAAAGTGAGGTATGCGTGGCATGGCGAAAAATTCTGTTGTTGCCGGCGACTATAAAGGTCGTGGCATTGTGTGTGGAGCAAAAGGCCCCTTTATTAACCTCAAAGGATCAAAGACCATCTTTTTGAATAAGCAAAACATTAAAAGGTATGAGCCTGTCACCAAGGAATCTACCAAAGATGAATCCAGCAGTCTTTCGTTGGAGATCCTTGGCGCAGAACTTTTAAGTTCCATCTGTGCTCTTTCGGAAAGTTCCCAAAAAACAGATGAATTCCTTGTGGCCGTGGAATTTATAGATGAGTCTAAATGTGTCATAAATATAGATAGTCGAACATATCACTGCTTTGTAAATGCAATGCTGGAGGAAATTCCCTCGAAAAGCGGCTCCGCGCCACAAAAGAAAAGCCACACCTTAACCATTGCATTAATTATTGCTGGTGTAGCTATCGTGCTTGGTCTATCATCAATGATTGCTGCTGGAAATTCCCTTTCCAGCACAGATTCTGACGTTAAGCAAGTCTTTGATGCAAAAAGATTCTTGGTGGAAGAAGATGGTGTTGCACGACCCAAAACCATGGAGGAAGTCGTTGCAGACCTTGGTGAACCCCAAAAATCAGAGGATTGGAATTATCAGTTTGGTGCTTCAGAGTATCCGGTGAAATCATTAAGCTATCATGACGGAAATTATGTGTACGATTTTTATGAAGGAACGCTTGCTCGCATACAGATCTTTATCCCTGCAACTTTCAGCAGCAAGGACACGATCCCCCAAATGTACAATTTAGACAGTGGACACGTCGTTGCCGATACACCCGCAGCATACCGCATTGAAAACTGTGGTGTACATGATCTTTGGTGTACATATGGTGATGAAGAAAACACTATTGACATTGCATATATTTCATACACCAATTTTTTTGATGACCCAAATAACCCCGTGATGGTTGAAGCTGGAGTATCCAATACTTCTGAAAACACCTGGCTTGAATTTGATGAAAAAACGTGGCCTGAATTTGTGAATTTATATACCGCTCATAATAACCTCATGAACGCTATGAATGATTTTTCTAACGGAAATATAAGTTCTGCTGACTTTTATCAATATTGTGAAGATTCTAAAGAATATTTTGCTAATATGTCTCTTGCTTTCGATTTTGGAGAATCAGATGAAGAAAAAGCATACTTATCTGCTTTTGAATCAATGGCACTTTCTGACCAAATGGCGGCAGAATCCCTTATGAAATATTTGGACTCACGGAAAACCAGCGATCTTTCCAATGCACAGGAAAACATTCAGAACGCCGTAACAGCTGCAACTACTATCGCATCGAATCGCGGAGCACTTCTAGCAAAAGCTGGGCTTTCTCAGGAAGAGATTCAAGTAAAAATTGAAGAGGATATGTCTGATCTTGGATAAAAATGCCCCGCTCGGTGTTGGCGCACCGGGCGAGGCGAGGGGCAGAAGGTTTTGACAGGGCCATTCTGCCCCTCCATTATACTGGAATGGAATAAACAAAAATATGAAGCAGAACAAAGGAGATGGGTATAGTGGCTAAAAATATGGTCATTGCTGGTGAATATCAAGGTAAGGGAGTTGGAGTATCCTTTGGTCTCCCGTTTATCAACACAAAGATTACAAAACCATTGTATCTTGACAAAGGAACTGTGGAGTCTTACGAGGTAATCACGGAGGAAACCAGGAAGAGTGCTGCTTCTGGTATTGCCCGTGGTATTGTTGGTGGCGCTTTGCTGGGTCCCGTTGGGCTTTTGGCTGGTGGCCTCTCCGCAAAAAACAAGGGAACTGTTACATTGGCCATTCAGTTTAAGGATGGCGGGAAGTCTTTGATTGAGGCTGATGATAAATTTTACAAAGCGCTAATGCAACAGATGTTTTGATAATAAAAATGCCCCGCTCGGTGTTGGCGCACCGGGCGAGGCAAGGGGCAGAGGTTTTGACGGGCCATCTGCCCCTCCATTATACTGGAATGGAGGGTAAAATGCAATACATTCGGAAAACTGCCCGCTACAACGGCAGGAAGTACGAAGCCACGGGGAAGACTGAGCGCGAGGCCATGATGAAGCTGGCCGAAAAGCTGGCGGCCGCAAAGCGGGGCGAGGAGGTCATTGGCGGGTCCATGTCTGTGGACGCATGGTATCATCAATGGAAAGCCACCTACAAGGACCCGGCCGGACTAACCCCAAAATCCCTTGGCATGTATGACGAGAAGTATAGCGGGTACATAAAGCCCATGATCGGCCACATGAAGCTGCGGGACGTGAAGGACATCCACCTGCAGCGGCTGATGAACGGGCAGGCCGGAAAATCCCAGTCCCACGTGGAAAAGCTCCGCCGGGTACTGCGGGAAATGTTCAGTCGGGCTAGGAAAAGCAGACTGATCCCCTACGACCCATCAGAGGATCTACAGCTCCCGGCAACGGTAAAGGGCTCCCACCGGAGCCTCACCGACCTGGAGCGGACTGTTTTGCTCAACGTGGCTGAGACCCACTCCGCAGGCCTCTATATTTTGGCCCTGCTATACACCGGCATGAGGCCCGGCGAGGCGGCAGCTCTGAACTGGGCGGATGTAGACTTCGCACGCAACGAGATCCACATCCATGCCGCTCTGGAAAGTGGGACGGGCCGCATAAAGGGGCCCAAGACGCAGGCCGGCGTGCGGGACATCCCCATTCACGCCGCACTATTGCCCAGGCTTCTGGCGGCCAGGGGCGAGCCCTTTGCACCGGTGTTTACCGGGCGGGAGGGCCGCCGGCTGAACTCCAACAGCCAGTACCGGCAGTGGGCCACGTTCAAGCGGGCCATGGACATCGCCATGGGGGCGGAGGTCTACCGGAACAAGATCACCCGCTCGGTGATCGCTGATGATCTTACCCCCTACTGCCTGCGGCATACCTTTGCCACGGACTGCGCCCGGGCGGGCGTACCTCTGGAAACCGTGCGGTGGCTGCTGGGCCATGAGGACATCTCCACCACCGCCAATATCTATCAACACCGCGATTCCACCACTTTGCACTCCGGAATGGCCCTTCTGGACGGCTCTGGTGGGAAAGGTGGTGGAAACGCAAAACAAGCATAGTGTCTACCTATTGGAGCACAGTCAGTTTCGGTGAAGCAATGAACTGTTTCCCAAGCTGAATATGAGGGTTCGATTCCCTTTACCTGCTCCATAAAGAAAGACACGACGCAGGTCGTGTCTTTCTTTATGAACCTGCCAAAGAAATACAGAATTTTAGACGCTCATCGCCAATTTTACCTGCTGCGATACGGCCAATAGAGAAAGGAACCAAGAAGTTATGCCAGAGCTCTCTATTGCCATCTGTGACGACCTGATTGAGGAACGGATTCATTTGGCCAAACTTATTCAAGCCTACTGCAAAAAATGCGCCTTATCCCCTCAAATCCATCTGTTCTCCAGTGGAGAAGAATTGCTGGAGGCCTTTACCCAGCCGGGACTGTTCCAGATCATTTTTCTGGACATCTACATGCCCGGCATGTCCGGCGTGGATGCCGCTAAAAAAATTCGCGCCATGGACAGCAGCGTATTTCTCTTGTTTGCCACCACCAGCCAGGACCATGGTATGGACAGCTTTCAGGTGCAGGCCTCCGATTACCTGGTCAAGCCCATCCAGGCCGAGGGCGTGGCTCAGGCAATCGACTGGTGCCTGGAGCATATGCCAAAGCCTCTGCGCCAGCTGGCGGTTCTTGTGGAAGGTGAGCAGCGGACCTTTCCTCTGGCCGTGATCCAGTACATTGACGTCTATGGCCACCAATCCAGAATCCACACCAATCAGGAACTGATTGTGACCCGCCGGGGACTGGACGACCTGGAGGCCGCCATTGACAGTCCGGATTTTCTCCGCTGCCATCGGAGCTACCTGGTAAATATGAACTATATCCAGGGTATGGAGGGAAATGATTTCCGCATGTCCGATGGCTCCCTGGTACCGATTGGTTCCACCCACACCACCCAAATCCGCAATTCTTTCATCGACTGGACCTATCTGAAAGCTTGGAAACAGGAATAAATAAGCTAAAAAGGTGCGTCGCCCAACGGGCGTCGCACCTTTTTAGCCGCTTATCGGCCAAACAACCGGGACCAGAAGCCTTTTTTCTTCTTTTCAGGCTCAGGGGCAGGAGCAGGGGCAGGGGCAGGCGTACGCCGGAACCAGCTATAATCGCTGCCGCCCTGATCCTCCATCATGTCCACTCGGTCAATCCCCATATACGAATCGGGGTTCACATGTCTCCAAGAGCCTGTATGCGACCAGCCTGGTCCGCTCTGAGGCAGATCAGCCTGGGTCACATACCGATTGCCCGCTTTGGGAGAAATAGTGGGTGTAGGGGAAGGCGCCGGTGTGTCCCAGCCACCCCCCGCATTGGGAGAGCGCTCCGCCTTCTCTTTCATTTGCCGCTCCTCTGGAGTGCCCAGCGCCATATAGTCGACGCCAGATGGATCATCTGTGCGAAGCCCCTTTGCCCGGCGCCGCGCATGATAGATCGATTGAGTCACCGCACCGGAGGTGGACTTATACTGTTGGAATTCCTCTGGATCAATTCCCGCTTCTTCCAGGGAAACCCAATTATTCTTAAACAAGTCGCTCAGCGGCATGATCTCCAATTCCAACGGCTCCATTTTGGTATAAGCCTTCATAAAGGTCTCGTCATCCTCAGATTCCAAATCCTGCAGCATCTGCGCGGTTGCCGGATCTGAAAACGCCGCGTGCTGACGCTGAAACTCTTTCTTTGCGTAGCCGCCCATTTTCTGCCTGTCTTTCGATTCAAAGGCAGAGTACATCTCCTGCCGGTTCCGGCCGACCTCCGCCTCATCGGCGCCGCCCACCCTGTCCAGATTCCGCTCCACAAATCTTCTCAGATTCGCCTCCGAAATGTTGGCGTGGTTGCCTTCCTGCATGACGGACTGATAGATATTTCCGCGATAATACTTATCCTTGAGAAATTCTTCCCGCTGCGACCTGGCCATCTGGCGGACGCGGGCCGGCTTCTGTTTCTCATACTCTTTGGCGGCCTTCTCCGCCTCTTTCTCCTCCTTGGACTTGCACTGGGCGGGAGCGGAAGCGGAGGACATGGGAGAAATGGACATGGTCTCGCCGCCAAACCCATTCTGGCTCCCCACCTCGGCGGTCAATCCGGAGGCGACCCGGGCTCCCATCACATCGGCCTCGTGTTCCAAACCAACATTCTCCACCACGGGGTAGCCTCCGGCCACCCGGCCCTGGGCCTGCTGCACCACATGGGCCAGCTCATGGCCCAGCACGTCCATACCGGCGCTGCTATCCAACAGGATATCGGTACCTTTGGCTACCGCCTGGACCCCAAGCTCCTCGGGAATATGACCCCGGCTAATACGGATATTGGAAAAATCGGCACTGAAGCCGGGCTCAAACTTCTCCCGCAGAGCAGGAGACATGGGCTGAGGCGCGCCAGCATTGGACATATGAAGCATCTCGTTGGTTGTAATGGGCTGAGTTTGTGGCCGGTTGTCTTTAGCTGGAGCACTTCTCCGCTTTGTCAAATAGCTCTGCATCTGTGATTCCTCCTTCAGAACCGATACACTGCATAAAATTCGGTTTCCTTCCGGGTATCCTTCCCCTGCCGAAGCAGCTTGTCGCACAGGGAAAATCCGCCGCGGTCGATGGCAGAGGTCCACACCTCCGCCTCATCTGGCAGCATTGCCCTGGCCGCGGTAAGCGTCCGGGCAATCAGGGCCGCTGCCGACCACCCGCCCCGGAAGGGCTCCAGCACATACAGCCCCGCAATGTGATAGCCCTCCTCCCGATGGTCGATCAGCAACACACCGGACAGGCAGTCCGTCACCGTGCTGAAGCTGCACAGCTCAGGCACAGGCTCCTTGAGCCACTCCGCATTGGCGTAGGAGGGCAGCTTGTCCCCCTCCACCAATGCCTGATAGGCCAGCTGCACAGGCTCTGGGGCATCCACCGCGCTATAAACCGCCATATTCGCTGGCAGAGACAAATTCACATTGGGAATGTCTCCCAGACGGACAGAAAAGGCAGTAGAGATGGGCTTGGGTGAAGAAAAACCGGCGCGGGTCAAAACGCTGAGGGTCTGTTTCCCCTCTCCCAGCATACTGGGGCTGTACACTGCCTTTATCTCATGAGCTCCGGCTGCCTTCACCTCTCCCAGCAGCCCCCGCAGCAGGTAGGTACCCAGCCCACACAAGCGTGCGGCGGGGTCCACAAAAAGATAGCGTAAGTAATAACTTCCAGCGCTCTGGCTCTCTGCCAAGGCTGCGGCACAGGCCTTGCCATCATATATGGCTCCTACACACACTGTCTCAGGCTTTTTCAGAAGGTGATGAAAGCTTTTGGGTATGTACTGAGAAAAGGCTCCTGAGGGTTCCTGTATCCGAACCAACACCAAGCCTTGCACAAGACTCACCCCTTTTGCAGCCTCTCATGCTGCCATTTTCTTTCCCTCTTATCATTCCATATTATGCTCAGCCGCATTTGTACACCTTGCCCCAGCTTACCCAAATAGAAGTCAATCCCTCCGGCAAACTACGGAGCATTTCTCCACCATACAGTCAGGATAATAGGACTCCTTAGCCTTCCGCAGGCCTTCCAGTCCCATGTCATCTTCCCGGTTCAAATAGCGCACCTCCGGGTAGCGGTCCCGTACCCAGCGGGCAAACTCCCGGTTGATCATGGTATAGGCCCCCTGAATTTCTCCGTAGGCCTTTTCAAAGTGGACATCGAAGGTATCGACGCTGATGGGGCTGCCCATGGTAAAGGCCACTACACGCCCCTCCACCCGCAGTAACAGACCAGACAGTCCCAGCGGCTCATAATAGGCAAATGCCTTTGACATGGCATGGCGTTCATCCATCCGGCTCTGCGCTGTCTCCTCACCATTCTCCCGCTCCTGCCGGTAGAGACGATTCCACTCCAGATCCATTTCGGCACACTCCGCCAGATTGTCTATCGTGATCTCCTCTACCTTCCAGTCGGGATACCGCTCCTCAAATCGATGGATGTGGTTGCGCTTGCTGTGGAGTTTCTTGCCACCCAGTTCCGCCAGCTTCTGGATATCATAGAGATAATCCCACCCATCCCGATCCGGCGTACAGGTATACCGCCCGGGGCGAACCTGCTCCAGCTGCTCCAGCTGCTCCGGCGTGACACATAGCAGGCGGCAGATATCCCCCCGCTCCGCCGCGTCGGCCTCCAAGGCATCCAGCACCGGCTTCAGTGGGCCGCTGCCGGCGGGAAACAGATAGCCGTTGCCCACCCGGCCACACAGACGTTCCAAGACATAGCCATCCATCTGTGCCACCTCTTGCTGAAAGGTTCTGCTCCACAGAAATACCGTGGCAAAGCTATACTCACAGCCTCTGTTGCCGGCAGCGCGGAAGCAAGCGTCAATCCATGGTTTGTCCTCTATTTCAGGGGGATGAAATGCGATCATATTCTTACTCGACTCCTATCCTATCTGGATATTCTTCTTAATGGTCAGGATATTCTTTCCGTCCTCATAGGTGTAGTCCACTGCATCCATACTCTTTTTCACCATCAGAATTCCCAGTCCGCCGATATCCCGTTCTTCTGCCGACAGGGTAATGTCGGCATCTGGCTTTTTCAGCGGGTTAAAGGGCTTTCCGTTGTCCAGAAATTGGATGGTCACCTGCAGCGGCTCCCCTCCCACACAGCAGCGTACAGTGGCCTCTCCGTTTTCCTCAGGATAGGCGTAGTGGGCAATATTGACAAAAATCTCTTCAACCGCCACATCCAGCTGGAATTTTACCTTGGCTGGACACTCGTGGAGCTCCAGCTGCTCTGCCACAAAGGCCTGTACCGGTTCCAACTGCTCCAGGGTAGCCGGAAAAATCCGTTCAGCCATCTGTTCCATCTCCTCTTTTCAGATATTCCAAACCCAGCATGGTAATGTCGTCAAACTGCTCTGCTTCCCCAACAAAGCTATCAATGCAGCCCTTGATCTTGGACAGCATCTGGCCTACCGGCAGCATCGGCTGTTCATTCAGCGCCGTCTGGAGCCGTTCCTCTCCAAAGAGCTGCTGATGGGCATCGGTGGCCTCGGTAACGCCGTCGGTATACAGGTACAGCACATCTCCGGGAGCCAGCTCCATCTCATTCTCCCGATAGCGCACGCCCTCCATGCCAGCCAGTACAAAGCCGGGCCGGGATTTCAGCCATTCAAAGCTGCCCCCCGCCCGCCGGAGCAAAGGCGGATTGTGGCCAGCGTTTACATATACAAAGTGTCCCGTACTGATCTGCAGAATGCCCATCCACGCTGTCACGAAGAGACCGGCATCATTCCCCTCACAGAGCTGCTCATTGGTGTTGGTAAATACCTCTCCCGGCGCCTCCTTGTTTTGCGCGTGGTTCTTGATCAGGGTCTTGGCAATCACCATAAAGAGGGCCGCCGGAACGCCCTTGCCGGACACGTCGGCAATGACCACCGCCAGGTGATCGTCGTCCACCAGAAAGAAGTCATAGAAGTCTCCTCCCACCTCCTTGGCAGGGTTCATGGTGGCATAAATGTCAAACTCCTGCCGCTCCGGGAAGGCGGGGAAAATCCGGGGCAGCATATCCGCCTGGATCTGGGTCGCCACGTTCAGCTCCGCTCCGATGCGCTCCTTTTCCGCTGTGATCTTCATGAAGCTGCGGATATAGGAGATCATGTCCTCCTCCATTTTCCGGAAAGAGTTCGCCAGCTCCTCTACCTCGTCCCCCGTCCTGATCTCAGGCACGTTGACAGTGGCCGTCCCCGCCGCCAGCTCAGCTTCATTGTTCTGGATAAAGGCCCCCGTAGCCTGAGTGAGCTGATCAATTGGCTGGATCACTTTCCGCCGCAGGATCGTCAGAAACAACACGATAAAGGCCACAGTCAGGGCAACCAGCAGCACCACCAGCGTGATGAGGAAGGTCTGACTGGTGTGCATCACATCATACATGCTGATGTCTGCCATGACATAGCCCGCCATGGTTCCATCCTCATGGAGCACCGGAACCATCGCCGTCATCAGCCAGCCAAACCCGGCATCCGGCTGTATGATAGGCTCCACCTCTTCTCCGGCCAACAGCTTGTCCAGATTATCCGCAAAGCCGCCCACCAGATCCACGTAGGTACCCAGCGCACAGTAGCCGCCGTCATAATACTCGCCGCCTTCCCCCACTTCCATGTCGGAATCAAAGAGGAAGGTGACGCCCACCCCGTTGGGGCGCACCACGTAGAGATATTCCACGTTATTGCTGGCCACCAGGTCCTGAATGAACTGCTGAGTCTTGTAGTAATTCTCGTCCATTTCCCCCGTCTCATAGTAGTAGTCCAGTTCGTCCGCATCCAACTGACTTGCCAGCGTACGCACCAGATTAGTACCCAGCTCTTTGTAGTAACGGGTCATGGTAGAACTGAAAATACGGTAGCTCACCAGAATGGCTACCAGACTCAAAGCCACACTCAGAAACACGATCATGGCCGTGAGCTTTTTGCCCAGAGAAAATTTCACTTTCTGTTTCATACACGCTTCTCTCTTTCCAATGTTCCTGTTCCTTCCAATTGCTTCACCACGGTAACTGTATCCATGGTGCCGTCGCTTTCAAAGAGAACCCGACTGCAGTTCTGGACAATAAATTCAGCCGCATGCTTCGAGGCTTCGTCCTGAAGCTCTTCCAACGGACTGAGTCCGCCAAATCCCCCCTTCAGGCGGAGGATGGCCTGCCCCTCCCCCTGCGGAATGGCACACTCCGCCATCAGACGGCTGTCCGAATCGGCACGGCGGCAGCACAGGGTAAACAGCTCGTCCGCCAGCACCAGCATCCGCGCCATCTGTCCGCCCTGGAGCTGATTGGCCTCCAGCTGGCCCCGGAGAAACTCCATCAGCCGGGCGCTGCCCCTGGCATCAGGCGTCAGGACACAGTGGGCCTGGGCCCGGTCCCGGCGGCGGTATTCCATTGCCAGAAGGACATATCCGTTGATATCCTCCACCCGTCGGGCATAGACCTTGCCCGCGTCGCTGACGCCCTGCAGCTGCCGCTCCAGCTCCGCCTGGCGGCTCCGGCTTTCATTCAGAGCCAGACGAAGCTGCTCGGCTGCAAAGGGCCTTCCATCCCGGCCTGTGATACTGTCCAGCCCGGCTGTGTGGAAGAGAATCCGGTCACCCTGGCGCAGTTCCACCTCCATGGTCTGATAAACCACGTTTTCATTCTGGCCAAGAGGCGCATAAGGGAGAACGCCCATCCACTGATACTGGTCCTGACTGCGCATCAGCAGCGGATCACTCTGGCCGGCGTTGATGCAGGAGAAGTGTCCGGTGATGCCGTCCAGCACACCCACCAGTACATTCAGGCTCAGCTCCCCGCTCATCTCGTACAGCTGCTGATTGGCGGCGGTCATGGCCTCAGCCAGGGGCAGACCGGAGCGCATCTGGCTCTTGATCGTGGCCTGGGCCATGGCGGTATACAGCACCTGGGGGATTCCTCCGCCCGGCACCTCGCCCACCAGCACGCACAGCCTGTCCTGGTCCAGCAGGAAGTAGTCATAAAAGCAGCAGGACAGCTCATGCCCCTGATAGATCTGTCCCCGGATGGCGAAGGGATAACCTTCCTTCCGCTCCGGCAGCTCTCTGGGCAGCATGGATATGTTGAGCTGGTTGGCCAGCTGAAGCTCGCTCTCCAGCCGCTGCTCCCGCAGGGCCAGCTCCTGCTGCTCCTGGTTGTTCAGCTCGATCTCCGCCAGCATCATGCGGAAGGCATCCGCCAGGGTACGCAGCTCATCATTGCTCTTGATCTTCACCTGGCTGAAGGCCCGCTTGTTTTCGCCGCCCTCGTAGCCCTGGGCGGCGGCGGTCAGCTCCTGAACGGGGCGGATAAAGCTTCGCCGGATCACCAGTAGATAGACCCCGGCAAAAACCACGGTCAGCGCCGCCAGCAGGCCGCCGCTGTACAGCAGGAAGTGCTGCTGCTCCTGTACCACTTCGTTCATGCTGATATCCGCCATGACATAACCAGCCACACTGCCGTCCTCATGGAGCACCGGAGTCATGGAGGTCATCAGCCAGCCGTAGCTGGGGTCCTTCTGGACGATGGGCCCCACCTCCTGGCCGTCCAGCAGCTTATCCAGATTGTCTGCAAAGCCGCCCAGCAGATCGGTATAGGTACCCAGAGCGCAGTATCCACCGGAGAGATAGTCGCCGTTCTCCCCTGCCTCCATATCTGAGTCAAAAAGGAAGGTTACGCCTATCCCGTGAGGACGCACCACATAGAGGTACTGCACGCCGTTGCTTTCCACCAGATCGGCAATGAAGCGCTGAATTTCATAATAGCGGTCATCCATTTCCAGGGTCTCATAGTAGCGGTCCAGATCCTCCGCCTCCAGCTGGCTGGCCAGGGTTGCCACCACGTTGTGGCCCAGCTGCTCATAAAACGCCATGGTACGCCGCTGATAGGTCTGGTAGCTGACGAAGAGCGCGGTGGCGCAGAGAATGACACTCATTGCCAGGATCATAACCACAATTTTCTTCCCCAGGGTAAACCGCATCTTCTTCAAGTTCGCCCCGCCTCCTCTCTCTTTTTACGACCTATACCCGGACCACCAGAGTATTGAAGCCCGCGTACCGACGGTAGAAGAATTCCTTCGCTTTGCTCTTGATCATCTTGACGCCAATGATGTCCAGACCCGTGCCCTCCTCCAGACTGATGGCGTCGGTGTTCAGCTCAAAGGGATTGAACTCCTTGGCGTTATCCCGCACATGGAGCGTCACGGTCCCGTCCTCATGGGGCACGATGGTCAGCTGGATATAGCCGTCGTTGGAGGAAAAGGCGTGGCTCATGATCACCCCGCATACCTCCTCCACCGCGATGGTGGCGAAATAGATCTGGGTGGGGTTGGCGTCCATTCGCTCCAGATAGGCGGACACATCCTGCTCCACTGCCCCCAGATCGGCCTCCCTGCTGTCCAGGAAGGCGCTGTAAATCTTGCTGTCATCCTCATTCAGATAGGTCCAGGAGCCCTTTCTCCAGTTGTAGATGCAGAGCACCAACAGCGTGGCCACCTCCATGCAGGGGTAGGTCCACCAGAACAGCATGACGCCGCCCCGGCTGAGGAGCAGGCTGAACAGCAGGAAAAACACAAAGGAACGCAGCGTAAACAGCAGATAGCTGGTAAATTCCTCTCCAAGGGCCTGGTAATAATAGGTCATTACCATATTAACTCCAGAGGGAAGGACACACAGCGCGTAGATCCGGATGGCCACGCTTCCCATGGCCAGCTCCTCCGCCGTCCGCAGACCGAAAGCGAAGCAGACCCATTGCGGGATAGCCACCAGCAACGCAATCACAATGATACTCATAACCGCTGCCACCAGAAATGCCTGCCGCAGGGTACAGCGCACATTGGATTTGTTGCACTCGCCATGGAAGGTACTCACCATGGGCTGCAGCGCCATACTGATGGCGTCGTACACCGACGCCGCCACCAGCGCCACGTTGAACACGATGCCGAATACCGCCACCCCCAGCTCTCCGCTGATGGTCATCAGTAGCCGGTTGCACACCAGGATGGTGACAAACTGGAAGATGTACTGGATGGAGGTGGCAAAACCAGTCCGGAAGGAGAGGGCCACGGTCTGGGGCTGAAATTTAGGCCAGGTAAACCGCAGGCAACCCTTTTTCCGGATAAAATGGGTCACGCTGATGACCAGCATCACCGCCGCGCCCAGGCCGGTGGAGTACACCGAGCCCGCCACGCCCATGTCCATCAGCACTACGAACACATAGTTGAACACAATGTCGATGGTATTGCTGGTGACCAGAGCTATCGCCGCCAGCTTGGGGTTATTGTCACAGTTGATGAAATAATAGAAGGGGCCTTGGCAGAACATCACCGGCACCAGGAGCAGCTGGGCCCGCACCAGGGCCTCGCAGTTCTCCCACACCTCGGTTCCTGGCGTACCGGCGCCCAGGAAGGTGAGCACCTGAGGCAGGAAAATCAACCCCAGAATACACAGCAGGATATTGGTAAACAGGTCTGCCCGGAGGACATTGCCGAAGATCCGGTTGCCCTCCTCTTCCTTCCCCTCGCTCAGGGCGTTTGCGTAATGGATCGAGCCGCCGATGGACAAAGAGTAGCTGATGGTATTGAACAGCATATACACCGGCTGGCCGATGCTGATGGCGGTCAGGCCCACCGCTCCCACGGTATTTCCGACAAAAACGCAGTCGGCCAGTCCACCGATAGCCAGCCCCAGACAGGAGCAGAGGCTGGGCAAAAAGAAATTATAAAACGCTTTGCGGACAAATATGTTCTCCCGCGCGGATGCACCAATCACAATCTCTCACTCATTTCTCAATCACTGAATATCCAGAATGTCCACAAACCCGGTGATCTCAAAGACCTCCATAATATCCGGGCAGACATGGGTCACCGTCATATGTCCCTGCTTGTTCATCCGCTTCTGCGCGGCCAGTACCACCCGCAGTCCCGCGGAGGAGAGGTAGAGCAGCTGCTCCATATCCAGCACCAGCTGCTTTACACCGTCCAGGCTGGCGTTCAGCTCCGCCTCCAGCTCAGGCGCGGTGGAGGTATCCAGCCGCCCCTCCAGGGCAATGGTCAGCTTATCTCCATCTGTGTGTTTGGTAATGGTCATTTTTGTTTCCTCCTAATGATATGTTGTCTCTATTCATCCAGCAGGTCTGCGTATTCCCGCAATTCCTCCCGGACCACCACAATTTCATTTTTCTTCATCTCACCCACAGCCGCCCGCAGCAGGTGGGCCATGCCGATGGGTTGATTTTCCAGAGCCGCCAGAAAGGCGGCGGAGAGGACGATATTTTTGATATGTCCGCCGGAGAGCTGAAATTTTTCCGCCAGGAACGTCCAGTCCACGTCGTCGGACACCGGCGCCTGAGGGGGCATGGTGCGGCGGTAGATCTCCTCCCGCATGGCCGCGTCCGGAAAGGGAAAATGGACCACATAGGTAATGCGGCGCATAAAGGCCGCGTCGATGTTGCCGATCAGGTTGGTGGCCATGATACAAACCCCGTCGTGCTCCTCCACCTGCTGGAGCAGGTAGGCCACCTCCACATTGGCGTTGCGGTCGTGGGCGTCCTTTACTTCGCTGCGTTTGCCGAAAATGGCGTCGCACTCGTCGAAAAACAGCACGCAGTTGGACCGCTTGGCCTCGTTAAACACCGCCTGGAGGTTTTTTTCCGTCTCGCCGATGTACTTGCTGACAATCTGGGAGATGTTGATTTTGTACATCTCCATATTCAGCTCGTTGGCAATGACCTGAGCGCACATGGTCTTGCCGGTACCGGGGGCTCCGGCAAACAGAATGGACAGGCCCCGGCCATAGGTGATCTTCTTGTCAAAGCCCCAATCGTAATATACCTTGTGCTGAAATTTGATGTGGCTGCAGGCGTGCTGGAGCAGCCGCTTCTGCTCCTGGGGCATCACCACATCGTCCCAGCCAAAGGCGGGGCGCACCCGGCTGGCCAAATCTCCCAGCTTATGGACCACCTGGCGGTAACAGCACTGGTGCATCTCCCGGCTGGTTACCGTGGTCCGGCCGTCCAATCCGGCCTGACCCACCGCCTGGCGGCAGGCCAGCTCTACCTGACGGGGAGAAAAGCGGAACTTGGAGGCCAGCTCCTCCACCGTCAGTCCGTCCTCCAACGAGGTCTCCCCCAGGAACGCCCGGAACAGGGCCATCCGCTCCTCTTCCGTAGTGGCGGGCACCTCCAGTTCGATGGACAGCCGGCTCAGCTGGGCCCGGATGGGCAGCTGAGAGAGGAAAAACACCTTTTCTCCAGGCAGCTCCAGCCCCAGAATAGCCTGTAGGAGCTTTTCCTCCGGCGGCTGCTGTCTGTCCTCGGAATCCTGCCGCTCCATGTGGGTACAGCACAAACAGGCCCCGGTGAGGCGGGCGATCAGCACGGCCTCCCGGGCCCGCTCCTCCTGCTGGTCGCAGTCCAGGGAGGCAAACACGCACCGCCGGCCTGTGCGGGCCATCAGGTGCTCTACCTGAAAGCGTTTGCCCGCCCCCGGGCCGCCGGACAGGCAGATCACCTGCTCCCCCGGCTCCCCGAACAGCAAATCCAGCTGCCGGGCCAGCTCCTGGCCGATGACCAGAGGGCCACCGGGCCGCTCCGCCGCCCCGTCAAAGAGCCGCAGGCCGGGGAGCGGAGCCACCGTCCCGGTGCTGAGAAACTCCAGCACCGAGGGGCGCAGCACCAGCTGTCCCGCCGTCAGCCGCTCCCCATCAAACAGGGCGGTAAAGGCGTCCCGGCGGGAGAAGCGGGAGAGGTACTCCTCCATGGTATGCTCCAGCGGGAGAAAGAGCTGTACCGCCAGAGACGTGGTGGGGGCTTTTTTGGTAATGTCATCCTGCAGATAGGCAAAGAGTTTCTCATATTTCTTGTCCAGCACCCCGGCATAGGCCAACACCACACAGTTGGCCTCAAACTCGTCCAAAGCGCACCGGCGGAGCAGCTGATTTAAGGGAAATTCCTGCTCTGTCCGGCTCAGGCGGGCCTGGATCGTGCTGTGGGATGCCTCCAGCTGGGCCGCCTCGCCTCCCTCCAGCTGGGCGTTCAGTCCCAGCTGGGCCGCCTTCACCAGATTATGCTCAAACTCCTCCCGGCTGACCACCAAACCCAGCATGTTGCGCATATCATTTTTGGGGCCAAGCCATTGGTGGTGCTGATAAAAGAAATAAATCCGCAGGTCCAGCCAGGCAAACAGATCGTCCATCAGCTCCCACTGGCTTTCGTATCCCCGGCTCATCCGCTCATAGGCTACGTCCCGCAGGTCGTATTCCTCCATGGCGCTCCTCCTTCCTGCCACGCTGGTACTCAGGGGGTGGTGACAGTGATGGCGGGCGTCATCAGGGGCTGGATCACCCCGCCATAGCTGCATATCAGCCTGCTGTTGTTATTCAGCAGCGGCTTGCCGCACACCATTATGGTGGGACAGCCGGGCACCCAGCTCACCGTGGCAGGCAGGCAGGGGGCCGGCGTAGGCGTCCCCAGCGCCGCTGCCGTGGCCGCCGCCACCGCCGGATTGGCCGGATTGGTACACATACCAAAGGTTGGGATATTGCTCATGGGCGCCCCGTCCATAATGGTGGCCGCCGGCATACCGCCCATAGTGACCGTCATCTGACTGGTCACCATCATCATAGCCGGAGTCATACCAAAAGAACAGGTACACTGCGCCGTTTGAACCATTGGATTTGCCATAGTCGTTCTCCTTTCAGAGGGGGATGGTCTGCCGATTCTCCCCTTCCTCCAGCTTCAGGCTGGCCAAAAGGCCGGCCTCCTCGGCATACACCTCTACGGTGCAGGCCGCCCGGAACACCGCCGCCAGCTTTCCGTCCGCCCCGGTGTGATACCGCTGGGCGGGCAGCAGCAGCTTGCCCCGGCTGTGGGTGTGGCGGAGGGGCGTGGTGAGCGTGCCCATCTCCCGCGCAAAAGACCGCAGACCCACAATCTCACTGTTTGTTCCGTCCACAATCAGATAGGCGCCCATGGGGGCCGTCTCCTCCGGGCCCTTGCAGTAGAGCCGCAGCTGCTCCTCTCCCGCCTCCGCCTTGGTCTGGGCCAGCTTCAGCTCAAACAGGCCGGAGGGGGCCAGCCAGAGCTGCCGTCCGGCGGCGGAGTGTCCCGCCGCCTCCACCATCAGCTCCAGCCGGGTAATGGTCTGCCGGAAGGGATAACCGGCCCCCGGCTTCATGGTAATATCCAGCTCTCGGGTCCCCCCGTCAGCCTGGAACTCCACCCATTCCTCCTGATATCCCCTGCAGCACAGGGCCAGCCGGTGCCGGCCGGGCGACAGGTTGAGCAGTACCAGATAGCCCCCTTGTTTGGCAACGGGACGGCAGGACACGCCATCCAGTGTGCAGCTCAGCGCGGAACCCTCCAGAGGCTTTCCGGTATAGCCGTCCACCACCCGGCAGACGGCGCTGGCATGAATGGAGATCATGCCCCTCCCCCTCTCTGCATCTGCTCGGTGGAGATAGACACATCGGTAACCCGGGTGAACCGGCGCTCCTTCCGGGAGTCGATCTCAATGCCCGACAGCAGCACCACAAAGGACAGCTTATAAGCGGTAGAGGTGTTGTTCCAGATCTTCAGCAGCTGGTCCTGGGGCGTCTTCTCCAGCACCACCCGGATGGTGGCGTTCTGTTCCGCCAGGGAACCGCCCAGATACTGGGAATCAATAACCGGGTGGTCTTTCAACACCTGGAGCGCCGCCCCGATCATCCGGTACTGGTCGGCCTCTTTCAGCTGGGCGGGCGCCTTGGAGTGAGCGGTGACCAGAAAGCGGATGTTGTACTGGGTGGGCCGCATCCGCTCCACATTCTCGCTGACCCGGTAGTAACCGCTTTGCCCTCCCTGGGTATCCTCCTCCACCTGATAGAGGTAGAGGGTCAGCTGGTTGTTTTCACTCTCATGCGGGGAGCACAGGGAAATCAGCTCCCGGTTGGCGATGGGTTCCGGGGTCAGATTGTCCCGGAGCATCTCCACCAGAGCGTTGCCCGCCTCCACCAGAGCGGTATAGTCTGCCATATGCGCGCTCCTTCCTGTTTCTCAACGCTGGGCCGGGCTGGCGGAGGGCGCGGCGCTCTGGGCTGCCTCCTCTTGAATTGCCTGGCTTGCCTGGTCCTCCTGCTCCTGCCGCTGGGCCTCCAGGTCCGCTGCGGCCTCCTCGCCCCGGCGGATCTCCCCCTGGAACAGCACCTGGAAGGTATCCGCCATCCAGTCCTGCTCCTGGGCCAGCCAGCCGCCCGACAGGGTATTCAGGGCGTTGGCCTGATGGGTAAAGGCGCCGGTGGCCAGCAGCAGATCGGCCGCCGCCTGATTCAGGGCACACTGAGCCTCGTACAGCTCGGCCTTGGTCACCGTACCCTTGGCGTAGGCCGCTGTGGCCTCGTCCAGGGCGGTTCTGGCCTGCTCCACCGCCTTCTGAGCGGAGCGGATATCCTCATAGGCCAGGTTCAGGTCAATCACCGCCGTCTTGACCTCCAACTCCAGCTGGGCGGTGTCCACCTCATACCGCTGGGCGGCCACTGCGGTGGCATACTCCAGGGCGGCGTCGTACAGCGCACCGGCATCCAGCTCTACCGGGTCGAACGTAAGCAGCACCGCCTGTACGTCATAGTCACTGGGATTCAGCTTGCTCAGGCTCTGCCCGGTCAGGCGGCCCTGCTCGGCGCTGGCGGCATACTGGGTGAGCAGGCGGTCCAGATCCTCCAGCCGGCTGGTAAGGGAATCCACCGTCTCCTGGCTGCCGGAGCCCCGGCTCAACAGGAGCTGCTCCTCTTCCAGCCGCTGCTGCAGAAGGGTACGGCTCCCCTCCAGCACCCCGCACATTTCACTGTAGACATAGTAGTCTGTCAGGGCGTCAATCAGGTCCTGGCCGTCCTGAGCGCTGAGCATCAGCCCCAGCATCCGATCCGTCTCCCCCTGACTGGCGGCGCTGCCGCCGCCGGAGCCGCCGCCGATGCCATCCAGCGCGGTCAGCAGCTCATCCAGCCGCTCCTGGGACTGGGCCAGGGCGTCGTCCCCGCCGCCCGCCCCGCCGACAGGCATTTCGCCGGTACGTACCCAGTGGAGCTGTTTGGGCGCCTCGGCCTCTCCCCGGCTCAGCCCGGTGCAGGTGTATTCCTCATAGATGTATCGGTGCAGCCACCAGTTGCCCTCCACTGTGCCGTCGGCATACTGGGCACTGCCCTCCAGCTTCTCGGTCTGGGTGGTGGACTCATGGCCTACCAGGGCCCACTGGTCGAATGCTTCGGCGTTCTCCCAGGGCAGCAGCGCGGTAGCAGAGCTTCCAGTCTGAGGCTGGAACCAGAGCTCATAGACCTGGGGCTCATCCTCTCCCTGCTGGTAGCTGCACAACGCCCACAGGCCCAGCTCTTCATTGACGATGCGGAAACCGCCGTCGCCGTCGGTCTCGGTGAGCGTGGCCTCTCCAAAGGCGGAACGCAGATCCTGGGCGGTGAGGGTGAGCAGCCAGGCCCCATCCAGGGCGCCCTGGTCAAACTCTCCGGCATAGATGGCCTTGCCGCTGTCGCTGTACAGTGTGCCGAACCCGTCGGGGGCCAGTTCCGCCGCTCCGCCATTATACCACAGTTTTCCGTCCCGATACCACTGAATCTCTCCGCTGGTAGTTCCCGCCACAAATTCCGCCTGGATCCTATCGCCGTTTTCCAGGTAACGGCTGCCGGTGCCCTCGTACAGGCCGGCGGCAAAGGAACCCTTATAAAGGAGGCTGCCGTCCTCGGCGTACTCGGTGCCCTCTCCCTCCCGCAGGCCGGCGGCAAAGTCGCCCACGTAAGCGCGTTCTCCGTTTTCATAATAGGAGGTGCCGGTACCCTCGTATAGTCCGGCTGCGAAGGAGCCCCTGTATTTCACCGTGCCGTCGGGGTAATATTCCGTACCTTCGCCCTGATAAAGGCCCTCCACGAAGGCCCCGTCATAGCATTTGAATCCATCGGAATAGGCGGTGCCCATGCCGTTGGCCAGCCCGCCGGAAAAAGCTCCGGAGTAGACCAGCGCGCCTGCCTCGTAAAGATTGCCGTCTCCTTCATATACGCCGTCCACAAACTGACCCTCATAGATCAGCAGGCCGTCCTCGTCGTATTCCTTTCCCTTTCCCTGCAGTACGCCGTCTGTCAGGGTACCGCTGTACATGGGGTGCTCCTTGGCCTCGTCATAATACACGATCACCCGGCCGGACCAGTTGGCCAGCTGCTCGTCCCCCTGATAGAACCGGGCGGTGAAAAACCGGCTGAGCAGAAAAGGCCACACCACAAAATAGATCAGCAATCCCAGCAGCACTACCCCAATGGCCAGCATGATCAGAAAGGATTTGGAGATAAACAGCCGGCGGGTTTCGATATAGTCCTCCCGCTTGGTCGGCTTCTGGATCGCCGCGGCCGCCCCCTCAAAGGCGCTGGTGGCCACCTTGGTGGCCTGCCGGGAGACGTTGGTGACCCGGCGCAGACCGGCCCAGGCCCCCGTCAGCTTCCGGGTAAAGAAGGCCCGGATAGTGCGGAAGAATATCCCGAAAGAGTTAAACAGTTGTCTCAGCAGTTGGCTCAGCAAAGGAAGTCCCCCTATGTCTTATCTCACGGACTCAGCGTCCAAATATACCCAGCTGAAGAAGCAGATAGACGGCCACACAGGCTACCGCCGCCAGTGCCACAAGCCCGGCAGCCCGCAGCAGCAGCCGGCGGTAATAATTCTTTGCCCGATAGACCGGCTGCACCGGGGAACGGCGCACATAGCCATCTGCCGCCGGCTGCTGGGGCTGGGAGGGTGTCTCCACAAAACCGTCGTTAGGGGCGCCCTGCCCGCCGGCCCAGCGGACTCCGCGCCGCAGAGCCTCCTCTCCGGCCTGAAAAGCCCGCCCGGTAAACCGATGGGCCTGGTTGACCAGGCTGGTATCCCGCCGCAGGCGGCTGGCGGCGCCTGCCGCCGCATTGTGGGCGGCCGCCTGCACCTGATCGGTTATGATGTCAAATTGTGTCGTGCCCATAGCGCGCTCCTCCTAGGTTGGCCCGCCGGCGTTCCTGCCGCCGGTCACAGGCCGGAATCCAGACTGATCTCCTCCTCCGGCCGTTTTTCCAGCCGGTCCGCCAGATACAGATAGTAGCGGGCTCCCCCGTCGCCGGTGTTGTGATGGACCAGGCTGAGGAAAATACGTTTGGCCTGGGCAAAGTCCCGGCTGTACAGGGCGTACACACCCTGGGAGAACTGACCGCCGGTGGTCTCCTTCACCTTGCGGATTTCATAGGCGTCTCCGTCAAAAATCTCATAGGTGCGGATGGCCTGGCCGCTCTCCATACATTTGCCTATATAGCGGCTGCCGTAACCTTTCACGCCGTCGATCACCGACTCGGTACACAGGATGTTGGCCTCCAGCCGGCCGCACAGCTCCACCAGATGCTTGACCACGGAGAAACTGGAGGAGATGGAGGTGGGCTCAATCTGATTCTCGTCTCCCACCACGCCCATCATCACGCTGCCCTCATCCAGGGCAATGCGCACCACCACAGGGGGGCGGCCGGAGAGCTCCCGCTCCCGGTTGATGTCCAGTACCTCCTGCTGGATGGCCACGGCCGTGCTTACCGCCGCGGCACTGCCCTCCTCGAAAACAGAGTCGTAGCCGTTGTAGGCGAAGTTGAACACCGCGCCTCCCTTTTGGGTGACGATGGAGGCGGTGCGCTCAATGATCTCGTTCAGATTGTCAAAGAGCTCCCGGCCGCTCTTTTCATATACCTGGGGCGGGAACTGAAAGGTAAGCATCATGGTGGCCAGATCCCGGGCCACAAAGGTCTGCTTATCCACCTCCAGGATGCTGGTCTTGCCAAGCAGAGAGAGCACCCGCTCCGGGACAAACCTCCGGTAGGACTGGGCCAGCTCATTTTGCTGCCGGTCCACCGCCTGCAGCGCGCCGGACAGGGCGTTCACATCCTCCGTCAGACTGGTCAGCTCGTCACCGCCGCCCTGGACAACACAGATGTCCCGCTCTCCCGCCGCCAGCCGCTCCATCCCGTGGAGGGAGCGGCGCAAGCCGATGGTGATCCAGCACAAAATCGCCAGGGCCAGGGCAGTGAGCAATACGGCCAGGGCCGCCAGGCCCCGCACCATCCACTGACAGCCGGTCCAGCTGGCAGCCAGCAGCCCGGTACCGTTTACATCCACCGCCAACAGCTGGTCACCCACCATCTGATAGAGGATGTAATGGGTCTCACCCCCCTGGGTACAGCTCCAGAAGGCGGAACCCGCTGTCCGGGCCTGTTCCGCCAGAGCCCAATCAAACCCGGCCCACAGTTCCGCCCGGCTACCCGCCATGCCGCCGGCGTTATCTGCCACCAGTGTCCAAACACCGGCTTCATCCCGCTCATACAACGCCGCTGCGGCATCCCGGTAGAGCCCGCCCTGGACCGCCGCCAGGCTGTCGCCCAACAGCTGGGGCAGGTCGCCTGCCTCCTGCCCATCGTGGCTCTGGCTGGCCTGCACTGCCGCCGTGCCCAGCAAAGCGGCAGCCTCCCGCTGCGCCATCTGCTGGCTGGCAGGGCGGATCACTCCCCGCACCAGAATGGCGGTACCCAGCAGAGCCACCGCCCCGAACAGCACGCCCCACCGCACCAGCAGGGGCAGCCGGAACTGACGCTGCTCACACACCACAAACCACAGCAGCATGGTCAGCGCCAGCACACCCAGGGCTATGCCGCCCAGAATCAGCACACACTGGGCCGCCGGGCGACACAGCATCCCGCTCAGGTCGGATACCGTGCTCCCCCGGTCCAGCAGCAGGGTGTTCCCCTCCATCAGCAAAAGTACGTCCCCGTCCCGGGTCACCCACAGATCGGTGCAGTCATCCAGGTCATAGTCCTCTTTTTCCAGGTCCAGGAAGTTATAGGGCTTCCAATCGGCAAAATCCGCATAAAACACCTTAAGACTGGCACCATCCACGTAATAAACGCCTGTGCCAGCCTGGGTAATCTGTATGATATTTTCCCCATTGGTCAGGGAAACGGCCTCCCGATCCGTGCGCAGCAGGCTGTCCCTGGTAGCCAGCACCAGGGAGCCGTCCGAGAGGGCGGTGGCAGCCTGAAGCCCTGGCTGAGTCACCTGCTGCAGCTGCTCCAGCCCGCTGTCAGCGCTGGTCCGCTGATAGAAGGATGCGGTATTACCCTCCAGTACGGCGAAGGTCACCACATTGTCCACCTGGGAAAAGGCGGACAGACGCACGCTGGCCATCTGCTCCTGCAGACTTGTTCCAGTACAGGCCCGGTCCAGCAGCAGCTCCGCCGACCGTCCCCGCTCTGTGAGGCGGTAGAGCTGGAGGTGGGCGGTCTCCTCCTCCGTGTTGTACAGACCCAGATAGACCGCGCCGCCGGCAGCCGGATAGAGCACGGAGGGCGTGCTCTGGGCAGGCAGCCCCTCGGCGGTCAGCTCCCACCGAGCCGTCCGCCGGCCGTTCTGATCACCAAGCACCAGCGCATATCCTTCCTCAGTACGGCAAAGGGCGTAAATGCCCCCCTCCGCGTCGGAGGCAGTCATCAAATAGTCCACCTGGGCCTTCCCCGTTCGGAGCGTGGACAGGCACTCCCCGCCCACGTCCCAGAACAGCAGGGCGGCCCCGCCTCCCAGCAGGACCAGAAGCACCACAAAGACGCCCAGTTTTTTCAGTCCTATCATGTTTCCTTACCTCCGCTTCCGGCGGGCGGCATACCACCTGATGCGCCCCCACACCAAGGTACACCAGCGCCAGAAGAAATTCTTACGATACAGCTTCTCATAGGCTGTCTGTATTTCCTGGCTCCGCTCCCGCCACAGGGCGTAAAGCTGCACCACATTGAGACAGGTCCCCCGATCCAGTTCATCCAGAAATTCCAGCTCCGCCCGGGGGGATGAGAAGCGGGACAGCAGGATCTTCTTCACCTGGTCGCAGGTCAGGTAGACCAACTCCCTGGGATTCATGCCCTCCAGGGGGAGCACATGGTACCGCAGGCGCAGCTCCCGGTTTTTCTCGTCTACCAACAGATTTTCCGACAAAAAGACCGCGCAGCTCACCTCCGGGGGCAGATCCGCCATATTCAGGGCCTGGTGAAACAGCTTCTCGGCGTACTCCAGCCTGGTCTGCCAGTCGTGTTTGTCACCCCGGTAAAACACCTGGTCAATGGGTGTCCCAGTGCAGTCCTGAAACACCGTTACCAAACTCTCCCCCTCCAGAAAGATCCCCAGAAAGGCGGGACAGGCGGCCATCTGATCAAAGCAGTGCAGATACGCCCGCAGGAGAGGTCCTTCATACAGATTCAGCAGGCAGCCGCTCTTTTCCCGGTCCAGAATGTCCACCGCCTCGGCAAAGGCGTAATTTTCCCGTACATCCGACACCCGAACTATTTTATAGCGCTCCCGCACCAGCATGGCCTCCACAAAGTCCCCTCCTCTCCCTTAAATTCAGCCTCACGCCTTATTCCACAATGACAAAGGCGCTGGCGCTCACCGTCTCGTCCGCTCCGGCCACAGCCACAATTTCGTAGGTGCCGGGCAGCTCGGGGGCCTGATAGAGCCCGTTGCGGTCGATGGCCCCGCCGTTCTCCTCCCGTACGCTCCAGACCACGCTCTTGTCCTCGGAGCCCACCACGTCCGCCTGGAACTGCAGCTTGCCCCGGCGGCTCAGCCGGGAGAACTCCGGTGTCACCGTCAGGCTCACCCGCCGCTGGGACAGGATGCGGCTGGTGTCCCGCTCCGGCTTCTGGGCAAAGTAGTGGACCCGCACCAGATTGCCGTCAATCGTGTCGTGGATCCACAGGCCGATGCGCATGGTGCCCCGCTCCGGATACACCACTGCCGCCGCCTCCGCCCAGGGGGGCGCGATCTTCAGGGTCTTGGATTTGAACACCTCGCTGTTGCCGCACAGCAGGGCAGTCTCGCCGGTGGTCCCGTCGGCAAACTCTAGGCTCAGGCGCACATCCACCGCACCGCTTCCCAGGCCGTGGGCAATCTCCTCGGAGAATACCCGGCTGTTCACCCGGATACCGCCGGGCAGGGTCAGCTCCACCGTACCGTGGGCCACCGCGTAATCGTACTGCTCCGGGGAGGGAATGCCGAAATTCAGGTGCAGCCCGCCGGTGGAGGGCTGGTACACCGCCTTCACGTCCGGCTTCTGCCAATACTCCAGACTGCGCACCGAGGTGGTCACGGTCAGCTCTCCAGCGCCGCCGCCCTTGCTCTCACCCTCGCCGGCCACCTGCTGCTGGAAGGGCAGATTGGTCACCGTGCCCACAAATACCCCGCCGGCGGAGTGGATCAGCTCCAGCTTGGCCAGATACAGCGGTACATCCCGGCCCCGCAGGTGGCGGGAGAGATCGTCCATCTGGCGGCGGCGGAGCCGGGCGGACTCCCCGTCCCGGCACAACCGGACGGCGGTTTCCACCGTCAGATAGTTCTTATAGTGGTGGCTGCCCAGCTCCACGTTGAGCTCGCAGCCGTTGGGAAACAGCTGGCTGTCCACATCGCTGAGGGCCTTGGCACGCATGGGGAATTCCACGGTGTACACGCACCGCTGCTCCTCCCGGCTCTCCCGGTACTCCAGACGGACCCGGCCGTTTTCGCTCTCCACAAAGCTGTTTTCGCCCTCCAGAGAAAACTGCACCGGCGGCGTCTTTTCATGCTTCACCACCAGCATCTGGGCCTGGAATTCCTCCCCGGCACACAGTACGGAGGGCAGAGAGAGCACCAGGATCAGGTCCTCGCTCTGGTAGAGCACCGATACGTTTTCCCGTCCGGCGGCCTCCAGCAGACTCTGGTAGGCGGGGGGCTCCGGGGTCAGGAACAGGCGGTAGCCCTCCCGGGTCAGGTCAAATTGCCGCTGGGCGCCCACCTCAGCTCCGGTGGCGTTCACCGGCTCCACGTCCTCTTCGGCATAGGTGAGGCAGAGATAGGCGTCCTTGCTGCCCGTCAGAGTCTCCTGTCCCTCCAGCATCTGCAGCTTGCGGAACAGGGTCTCAGGCACCACGATCTCCCGGCCCTGGTAATCCAGGGCCATGCCGCTCTCGATCATCAGGGTGGATTCGTCGCTGGCGGTTACCCCCAGGCCGCATACCACGCCGGCGCCATGGACCAGCCGGTTGAGCAGCGCCCGCTTGGTGCAGTGGTACCGCTGTTCCACCTCAAAGTCCCGGACGGTGAGCAGCTTGCCGTAAAAGTACCGGTTGCGCTCAAAGGGGAAATAATTGGCGTTATTCATGGTTGGCTCCTCCGATCGTGGTATCGTAATGAATGGTCACCTGCTCGTCAATGGCCGCAGGTATATAGCCGCCCACCCGGGAGTTGATCCCCAGATAGGTATGCCAATCCAGCTGGACGCAGGGCTTGATCTGGATCATCTGCATGCTCATCCCCGCCGGGATGACCTCCTCCATGTCCTGCTGGAACTGCTCCCGCTCCCGCTGGCTGGAGAAGGTGTCCTCGGGCAGCAGCACGAAAAAGCGGTAGGGGTCCTCCCCGTACAGCCGCCGGTAGAGCTCCGGGTTCCGGCAGTCCGGCCGGTTGGGGGACACCTGAAAATGCTCGATAAGGATGGGATCCCGGCCGGTGAGCCTGCGGACGCTTCGCCGCACCCCCTCTACCGTATACCGGTCCTCATAGTCGGACAGGGCGGTGCGGATACGCTCCCGCAGCCGCTCGTCGCTGCCCCCCTGGTTCACACACACCCAGGAGGCCAGGGTACGCAGCATATCTCCCCCGGCGTGCTCATAGTCCATCTGCCCGGGCAGGGCGTCGATGGCCCGCTCCATATCGGCATACATGCTGTTGAACACGGAGAGGAACCGCCGGGTGAAGTCCTCCCCCTGATATATGGCGGGCAGGTAGTCCACCATATGATCCCCCCGCATCTGCAGCCGGAGGGTGCGGATCACCGGAGACTGGGTCCCCGTGGCCGCCAGCTCCAGCATCAGCCACAGGTACCGCCCCGTCTTATGGAGCAGGCAGTCCCCCTGCTGGGCCACCGGCGGGCCAAAGACGGCCCGCAGCGCCAAAGCGGGGTCCCCCTCCAGAGACCGGAGCCCCTGGTCCAGATCAGCCCAGTCCCCCCATTGTCTGGTATCGGAGGCGTAGGCATACACCCGCAGGGCGGTGTCCGGCGGAAGGTCAGCCTCCACCACCACCCGCTCCCAGGAGAAGCCGTTCTCCCCGCTGTCCACTGCCGCCGTGCAGTAAAGACCGGCAGAGAAGCGTGCCGCGTCCAGCCGCAGGCCGTCTCCCCAGAGCTCTATCTGGTGGAATCGCCCGCCCAGCCACTGTTCCGCACAGCAAAAAACCATCTGCGCCTGGATCGGCTCCATGTTGCCTCCACACTCCTTCTTTGACAGGGTTTAATCTCAGCGGAGCGTCCGCTCCACCGGCAGGCATTCCACCCGCAGTTCCTTCAGGCGGGGGATCGCCCGCCGGGGCAGCCGGATATCCCCGTCAGAATTTTGATAACAGCCCGGACTGGGTGCGCGCAGGTCCACCTCCCGGACCTGAAGCACGCCGGGGGCGCTCTGCGCCAGGGCGGCCACATCCGCCGCCCGGAGTCCGCCGCCAATTCCCGCCTGCTCCAGATAGGCCCGCACCCGCTGGGTCAGAATATCCTCTACGCTGTCCTCGCCGCCCCGCAGGGTGAGGCGCACAGAAAGATCCACATAGACCGGCGGCACTACCTTTACCTGGGTGCCGATGGGACGCACCCCGTCCAGCTGTCCCTGGACCGCATCCAGGAACCGCCGGTCGGGCAGGGGCCGCTCCCCGCCGCCGTCTGGCACCACCACCACCGTCACGGTGGGCATCCGGCTCACCCCGGCGGGCTCGTCCGGATCATAGGCAGGCAGGGCTTTGGCCGCCGCCACCCGCAGGCCCGGGGTCTCCTTGGCCAGCCGCTCATAGTCGGCGGCGGACACGCACTTACGGGTGGTATTGAGCATCTGGAGCAGCCTGGCCTGAGCCTGGGCTGGGGTCTCCCGGTCCGCGCCGCCGGCGGCGGCGTGGTTGGGCACCCGCAGTCCGCCGTCGGAAAAGGCCAGATTGTCCCGCCCGGCGGGGATGTTGCCCCCCGCACCGTAGCTCAGCGTCAGGTCGGCCACCAGCACCGCCCCCTCCCCCCGGCACAGCAGCGCACCGTGCTCGCCGTCGCCGAAGGTGATGGTCTCCCGCTGGGGATCATACGTAAACACCCGGTCTCTGGGACCGCAGGCGTAAAAGTCCTCCACCCACCGCCATATGGTGGGCCGGACCTGTCCATCCCGGTCCAGGGTGTTGCACAGCAGCGCAAAAGACTGGGTCAGAGCCGTCCGCCCCTCCAGATTCAGGAAAATCGTCTCGCCGGGCAGGCCCTTGGCGTCAAACAGCAGCTGCTCACTGTAGGCGGCGTTCAGGCTGATCACCAGCACGTTGTCCGCGCCGTCCTGCACCGCCTCGGTGGTATCCAGCTGGAGCAGCCGTCCCTGCGTGGTGGCGGCCGCCACCCATTTTCCGGTCTGGGTCCAGCAGTCCGCCGTGCGGATAAATACCGCCAGCTCGCTCTCCATCGCCTGGGCATCCTGCAGGCAGACCGACCAATTTTCCTCACCTTCCGCCCGGAACCAGTGGCTTTTGGCCCAGGTCTCCTGCTGAAGGGCGGGCCACCGCCGGGCCGACAGGCCGGACAGCCGCACGCTCTCCTCACATCCGGGATCGGTCAGGGTAAGGACCAGCCAGTGGAGGCCTTCCGCTCCCACGGGCCACACGCCCTCCGCCTGAAGGGTCACATAGCCGCTGACGCTGAGGGCGTGGGTCTCATCCTCCACCAGTTTGGTGCCCGCCGCCCCCTCACACTGCCAGGAGATAACCCGAGGGGTCTGCCCTGGGTCAGCAAAGGGGTTACGGGGCACACCGGCCGGGGGGGCCACATCAAACCACAGCCGCAGCGCCCCCTCCCCGATCTGGGAAAAGCCGATGCGCAGCGTCGCCGGGGTTTCTCCCTCCCCGGCAAAGGGCTGGAAGGTAATGTGCCGGTCTCCCAGCACCTCCCCCACGTCCACCAGCCGGTTCCCCTGGGCAACCTGTACCCGGGCGATCACCGGCCGACGCTCCGGCAGAGCCTCGGCCAGCTCAAAGGGGATCCCCTCCCGGGTACTCAGGGTACTCCCCGCCAGACGGGCGGGGCAGTCCTCCCCCAGCTCCAGCGCGCACCGGGCCGGGGCCGCCGGACGGCGGCTGATCCCCACCAGCTTGAGCAGCTTGCACCGCAGCTCGTCGGTAAACTGGTTCATGTGGTACTGCTGCATTTCCTTGTACCACGCCATCAGCTCCAGGATGGTAATGCCCGGATCGTGGGCATTGTGGTCCGTCCAGGCCGGACACAGCCAGGGAAGCCGGCCCTCCGCCGTCCTCACGATCTGTTCATAGGTCTGGTCGTCCAGATTGCGGGCGTTCAGCACAGGTTTTGGCCTCCTTTTCCGTTTCTTCTATCAGACTCTCACTCCACCTGTACCAGGTGAAGGCCGCTTTTTACCGTGGCGTACGGGAAGGCGTCGTCCTTCTCCAGGGGTACCACCCGCTGGACGCCCGCCTCGTCAAACCGGCCCTCCAGCAGAATGCCCCGCACCAGGCGCACGTTGGGGGTATCCCGCACCGTCTGCCATACCTGGGCGATGCGCAGCTGGCTGCCGATATCCCGCTCCCGCCAGCGGCCATTGATCAGCTCCTCCAGCCGCCGGGCAATCTCCTGCTGGGTCACCGCGCTCTGGTCCAGGTCCTCCATCTCCACAGTGATGGTACTGTTCACCGTAATAACTGTGGAGCCCACCACGTGGAGCCGTCCCTCCGCTACCATGACACAGTCGCACTGTTGGGACAGGGTCTCGTAGATCCGCTGGCACAAATCGTCGGTTACCCGGCGGCTGTCCAGGTCGTTCCCCTCCACTACCACACTGACGTGGCCGGGGGCATACGCCCCGGCGCTGTCCCGGCCGGGAAAACACTTTACATGCCTGGCCTGGGGAAAGTCCTGGGCAATAATCTCCTCAAAATCCCGCACACCGGCGGCTTTACCCCGGTGGCGCAGGCGCTTGTTTCCGATGCGCTCCGCCTTTTCCGGCGAAAAGCGGTCGGTGCCTCCGCTCATGGGAGTCACATTCTCCACCCGGCTGATCCGGGGCAGGGCACCGATAAGCTGCCGCACCGCGCCGGCGGGCCGGTTGCCCCAGCTGCCGCCGCCGTAGCAGTAGCGAACCCGCAGGTTGTTCTCGCCCTCCGGCGGGACCCGACCGTGGATGCCGTTGCCAAAGGTCACGGTTCCAGCATAGGGGTCCAGACTGTAACAACGCTCCTCCGGCCCGGCCAGCGCCAGCTCGTCCCGGCGCTCCCAGCGCACCCAGCAGTGGGCGAGCACCCGGTCGTCCCACTCCAGCTCCACCTGCCGGGGCATGGCCGCCGCCAGGGCCTCCGCATCGGCCACCGCCAGGGCCTGCGCCTCATCCACCCACACCTGACAGTCCAGGATGGGACGGCGCAGGAGGGACAGAAGCTTGTTGGCCTCATAGATGCCGGCGGAGAAAATCTGTTCCTCCGCCCGCTGCCGCTGGACCGCCTCCACCATGTTCAGCCGGACGGCGTTCACCCTGGGCCAGCCTCCGCTGTTTTCCAGGTAGGAGCTGCGGGAAAGCCGCAGCCAGCAGCCTTCCATTCCGAACCGGCTGTGGGTGGGCAGAGACTTTGGCAGATAAAGCAGCATCACGCCGGGATGGAGCAGATTGCGGGTCAGATCCACGGTGCGCACCGGCTCAAACCGCTCCCCGGTCCAGGCCTCAAAGCGCAGCTTATCCTCCAGCTTGACCCGCCCGGCCACATCAAAATAGATGGACAGCGGCATGGCGTGGGGCGAACGGTCGAAGCAGAAATACATGGACCGGGGGTGCTCCTCCATGCCCACCAGGGCGGAGAATTCCAGCCGGCTCACCTGGGCGACAGCCTCCATCTGGACCGTATCCCCATTGTTCTCCCCCCGGCAGCGATCCACTGGCAGGCCCTCGGAATAGTCCCAGGCGCAGTCCGCCCCTTTCAGGAAGGGCACCACCCATCGGGGGTTCATGGAGAACTGGTTCTCCACATGGATCACCCGGGCCCGGATAAAGTAGCCCTCCTCCGCGTTGACCTCGCTCCGCTCCAGGTCGGCAGGAATCTCAAACACCACTTCCAGCGGCCCCTCCTGCTTGCAGGAAAAGGGGTTCCGGTTGCCGGACACCGTCAGCGGCCGCCAGCCTGTGCCATTGTAATACTCCCATACCACCTGGGACACGTATACGTCGTCAGGGGTGATCACCACCGCGTCCCGTTTATCGATGATCCGCTGATTGAACTGATAATGGGGCGCCTGGTCCGCCAGGTTGGTGATGATGGGCGCCACCTCCAGGTGCAGGTTCACCCGGGCGCCCCGCTTGCGGAAGACCTGGTCGGAGCGGAAATAGCACATGCTGTAGGGGGTGGGCCGGCGGCCGAAGCAGTAGCCCCCTTCCTCCAGCTCAAGCGGAATATCCCCGTTGGACACCCCATCCAGCGCCAGCCGGCCCGCAGGCTGGCTGCGCAGCTTGATCCCATCCAGCACGATCCGGCCGCTGCCGAAGCTGCCGGTGCAGGAAATGGTATAATGCCCCTCCCGGTCCGGCTCAAAGGCGTCCTTGCCCTCCCAGGTCAGGATGATCCGGTTGCCCTCGGCCCGGACAGCAGAAAAGGGCACCTCCGTTCCATTGGACCAAAAGCTCCACCGGCCCAGGCTGGAATCGGCCAGCCGGGCCGCGGTCTCACTGGCCAGATGTCCGCCCTCCTGGCGCAGCTCCACCTCCACCTGACAGGGGCCGGCCAGGGACAGCACATCGTCCTGGCTCAGGGTAAAGCGGTGGTGTTGGAGATTTTCCCCTCCAGTGGGGGAAAAGAAGGGCTGGGGCCGGTCCAGGTCCAGCTGCTGGATGACTTCCTCCCGGGGGTCCACATAGAACAGCGCCTGCAGGCTGGCTGGGGTGGACTCGATCCGCCGGTCTGTCTCATAAACCACGTGCTCCCGGTTCTCGTCCTCGGTAAATACCTGAGTTCCCTCAGGAACAGGCACCGGCTCCTCCACCGTGTCGTTGGCGGTAAACTGGAGCAGGCCGGTTGCGGGCACCGGATCCGGCATCCGAAAGCCGGTGAGATTGAGAAATTCAGTGTGAAGCTTGCCGGGGACCGAATTCATCCGGTCCACCGTCTGGTAGAACATATCGCCGAACAGCTCCGCCAGGGCGGAGCCGGGGTCGTCGGCCGCCCCCTCATATCGCCATTCCGGCGTATAGGAGCTGGCATGGCTGGCCAGCTGGGCCATAATATCTTCCCGACTTCTGGGGTCCAGAACCGGCTGTTTCATTCCGCGCCGCCCCCTTCCGACCCCTCTGTCTGATAGAAGGGATAGACGTGATTGTATCGGTTATTGGTGCTGCGCACCGTATAGCTCACATAGATGACCACCGAGCCGTTGCGCTGATTCAGATCTTCGCAGCGGATCTCCACATCCCGGATGCGGGGCTCCTGCTCCAGCAGCACCAGCCGCAGCTCATGGGCGATGGCGTTGGTTGTGGAGCTGGAGACCGGCATAAAGGCGTAGTCCATGGTATTGGCGCCAAATTCCGGCCGCATGACACGCTCTCCCCGGCCGGTGCGCAAAATAATACCGATGGCCTCCTTGATGTCCTCCTCCTGGTCCACCATGGCCAGCTTTCCTGTCTTGGGGTCCACCTGGAGCGGGAACTTCAGTCCGCGCCCCAGAAATTCTTTTCCGTTCACCCGCTCCCCTCCTCTCCAGCTGCGGTCTTGTTCCTCAATTGATATTCACCATGCCTCCCTTGACGGCGGTAACCCCGGAGGCCTGCATATTCAGGGATGCGTCTGCCTTTACCTCCACCGTCACCCCCTGGACGGCCACCTTGGCGCTTCCCTTTTCCTCTATGGTCGCTGCCTCTATGGCTACCTTGCCGCTGGCCTTCTGGGTCATATTACCCGAGGCCTCCAGCACCACGGAGGTACTCCCCGCCGACAGCGTCAGCTTGTTTTTGGCCTTGAGCTCCAGGTTGCCCCCCTTCAGGTCCATGGTCAGCGCGTTCTCGCCGCTCTTATCCTGAAGAGCCACCGCCTGCTTTTCGTCGTCAATGGACAGTATTGTGCCGGAGGGCAGGGTGAGGGTCACCTTCTGTTTGTCCGGCTCGTCGTAAAACAGCAGCTCGCTGCCGCTGGGGGTTTTGATGGTATAGTTGTGTACCTTGCCCTCCGTGATCTGATAGGGCGGGGTGACCTCGGTATTCCAGTAGGCCCCCAGTACCATGGGCCGCCGGGGGTCGCCCCCCAGATAGGCCAGCACCACCAGGTCGTTGACGCTGGGGAAAAAGAACTGACCGCAGCCCTTACCCCCCAGAGGCGCCATCACGTAGCACCAGTCGGTCTCCTCCTGCTCGTCGTTCTCAATGGGAATGCACTTCACCCGGTTGAGCTTCTCCTCGTCGTTGACGTTGGTCACCACCGCCAGATAGAGGCCAGTCCTGCGCATTTCGTCGTCCTGCTGAAAGGCTCCCACGCCTCCATGCAGCTCTTCCCAAATACTCATCAGACCCTAGCCCCCTTTACGGTGAAGTCGGTGTAATAGCCCTCCCGGCTAAAAGTATGGGTGACGGAATCCATGTAGTAGCTGCCCACTGTCATATCGTCCATGCCCTTGATATTGATGTAGCGGCCGGGAATCAGCTCCGGGATACCTACGCATCTCCCTTCGCCCTTGACAAACTCCATGGCCTGGGCGTTGAGTCGGCACTGGGCCATTCTGGTACACTCCGCCTCGGTGCGGACACACTCATTGTACTCCCGGGCCACCACGTTTTTATAGGCTGGGGCTATTTGCGCCGCCCATTTCTTTTTCGTATCACCCACGGTAACCTTGTCCGCCGACCCCACAATGCGCTTTTGGTTGATATCCTTGCCACGGACTTCTACTTTGCCCAGCTGGGTATGGAGGCTGATGCGCTTTCGGAAGTCCAGCAGCCCAGCCCCCAGAGTCAGGGAGATCAGCGCCGTGGAGTTGCTGATCAGGTCGCCGAAATAGAGCTCTCCCCGCACCGCCAGCAGGCTCAGGTTATACATCTGGGACAGCTTTCGCAGGTAGTTGTAGTCGCTGGTCACTTCCTTTACCAGGGGTGTGACCAGATTTTCCATGTTGTCCACCTGGGTACTCTTGGCATAGCCCGCCCGGACCGCCTTGAAGAAGATCTCCTCCACCACCGCCTTGGGCCTCTTGTTGCCGTGATAAATGGGCTCGTAGCAGTTGGTCAGAAAGGCCAGGCCGTCCATGCCCTTTACCACCAGACGGGGCGGCTTGTCCCGGCTGTGCTCCAGATTGTACTCAAACACAAAGCCATAGAAGAGCTTCTCCTGCTTGGTATAGCCCCCGGAGACCTCCAGCTTGGCGCCCACTTTGATGGTCTCCTCCAGATTGTTGATCCACTTGGACTTTTCACTGTCGTAAAGGCTCTCCACGCTGAAAGTACAGCTGCTGATCATGCTCTCGCTCAGCTTGACCTCCAGCCGGACAATAGGCATTTCCGTGCTGTTCAGTTCCTTGTTATCCACCAGGATCGTGAAGGCGGGACCGCGGAAATCTTCATATTTTTCACTCAATGCCTGAAAGGTATAGGTGCTTTTATCCATCGCCTGTTCTCTCCTCCGGTGGAACGGTCTGTTATTTCAGCGCCGGCAGAACCAGCCGGGATCCGGTGCGCAGCATTCTGGGATTGGCCAGACCATTGGCGTTGGCAATGGCACGCCACTGCTCCGGCTGCCCATATTCCTTGGCCGACATGGACCACAGGGAATCACCCTGATGGACCGTGCGGTACTTGGTGGTGTCAGGCGACTCCAGCGGCCGGGGCAGATTGGCCTTCAGCGGCGCCACAAACTCCTGGAACGTACAGTCCAGCCAGGCCCGCAGCGGAATCCCATGCTCACTGAAGCGGACAAAGTTCTGCTTACAGGAAATCAGATGGCCCTTGAACTGGAGGGAGGACCACTCCAGCTTCACCAGAGGCGGCACGTGTTTGTCCGGGTCAATCTCCATCAAACTGTACACCTTTTTGGTGTAGTTGCGTACATCAACCATCTTACCAAGGGTAGGAAGCAGGCTGTTGGCCGCAAATTTTGCCTGATCCAGCAGATTTCCGCCCACCTCCGTGCCGGCGGACATGCTGTCAAAAAAGAGGCGGAATTCCAGAATCTCCATAGTACCGCCTGCAAACTGCACCACTGGCGTGTTGGTGGACACGCCGTTTGCCTCGGCATAGCGCACACTCCGGCTCTGGGTATAGCTCTCCGGGTTATACAGCACCTTGAATTTGCTCTTTCCCTCCGGTTCAATGGTCATCTTATCCAGAGGTACAATAAAGTTTGGATTCGGGATGCCTACGTACACGGCCTTTTCCCCTCCTTATCACAATCAGAAACCCAGACGGATGCGCTCCTCCCGGATACGGTCCTCCAGGATCCGATAAACTCTGTCCGCGGCCCGCTGGATCTCCGCCTCGCTGAGGTGGATCTGCTGAGGCTTCTGGGGCCGCTCCTCTTTTCGCTTTTCCCGGTGCTCCAGCGGAACATTTGGCTTGTAGTTGGGCGCCGACCACTCTACCATTTCCGTGCTCTGCTCCGGCAGCGTGGCAATCTGTCTGGCCACTCCAATCTCCTGGGCAGCCGGAGCAGCGGTCCAGCTATCCCGCAAAAAGCGCCTGGCCCAGTCAGGCAGGCTGCGGACGGAATCCGATTCTTCCGGAGGCTGGGGAGCTTGGGGCTGGACAGGCGGCTGGACCTGGCTGACGGCCTGCTGGCCGGGGCTGTAGGTCAGCTCCAGGGGCTGCTGGTTGGCGGTATTGCCCGCCCGCCGCGCATCGTTCTGGGCTGGTACCGGCGGCTGCTCTCCCTGCTGGCCCTGTACATGCGTCCCATACTCCAGCGCCACGCTTGGAACGGCTGCGGATGGGATGTCCCTTCTGTTGCCGGTTTCAGGTAGCAGATTGCTCCTTCCCATCAGGCGCTGCCCGATCCGAATGTCTCCCTGCAGCGTGCCGGCAATCGGTTTGCCCACAGAAACCTGTTGTCCCACTGTTGCGCGCTCAAAAGCCTCCGCTGGCGGCGGTGCCGCAGTACTCTGCTCTGTCTTGAGGGTCAATTCCTCACCGGACAAAGTTCCTTGTGCGAGTTGCGTTTCCATTGTACGGCTTGCCACGGAAGGCTGGAGGTACTCCTCACTCTGCCCTTCCAGCCGATGGATCAGTTCATCGCCGGAAAGTGCTTTCACTTTACTCCGCTCTCGGTTTCCTTCCCGACCAGCAAAGCCGATCACCGCCGTACGAATATCCCGGGCAGTCGTCGGTTGGGTTTTTCCCGCACTTCCGCTTACCTCGGATATTTGCTCCGTCTGGTTGGTTTCTTTCTCTTTTTGGCTATCTGTCTCCAGACTGGAAAGTCCTTTCACTTTACGCTTATATTGCCGGTTCTCTTGCGCGGTAACGCCGGCACCGGCTGCGCTGTGTATCTCTTTGGCTGTATGCGGCTGACTTTGCGCTGCCGCCTGTGTGGCTTCGTCCTTCTGCTCCTCCGCTCGGTGAGCCAACTCTATATCAGAAGGGAATTCTACTTGACGCTGCTCCAGACGGACTATCTGTTCGCCGGAGTTAGAAGGCACTGTCCGGATGTCTCGGGCAGTCACTTTCTGGCCTGGCTCCACATGCGGCTGCGCCGAATGAGGCTGGAGCATGGCCGTGGGCGGAGTTGCCTCCTCTCTGCCCGGCTCCTCCTGCCGGTGTGTCAGCTCCTCACCGGGGAGAAGTTCTCCCATTCGCTGCTCCGGCTGGGTTACCGGCTCCCCGGTCTCCGGAATAACCGTTCGGATGTCCCGGGCGGTTACCTGCTGGCCAAGCTCCCCGTGCGGCTGCGCCGAATGAGGGTGGGTCATGGCCGTGGGCGGAGTTGGCGTCTCACCGCCCTGCTCCTCCTGCCGGTGTGTCAGCTCCTCACCGGGGAGAAGTTCTCCCATTCGCTGCTCCGGCTGGGTCGCCTGTTCCCCGGACTCCGGAATGACAGTCCGAATGTCCCGGGCGGTCACCTTCTGGCCCGGCTCTGTATGCGGCTGCACCGGGACAGGCTGGATCATGGCCCTAGGCGGAGTTGCCGTATCTCTGCTTTGCTCCTCCTGCCGGTGTGTCAGTTCCTCGCTGGGGAGAAGTTTCCCCAATCGCTGCTCCGGCTGGGTCGCCTGTTCCCCGGACTCCGGAATGGCAATTCGGATGTCCCGGGCGGTTACCCTCTGGCCCGGCTCTGCATGCGGCTGCGCCGAATGAGGCTGGAGCATGGCCGTGTGCGGAGTTGCCGCCTCTCTGCTTTGCTCCTCCTGCCGGTGTGTCA
>NZ_NFIQ01000035.1 GCF_002159455.1 Flavonifractor sp. An306 | reverse complement strand
TATTCGGATTGGTGAGTATGTCGTAAATAGCTATAGTATATCATAAAAACAAATCTGCACACCCAATATATCGAGTGTGCAGATTATAAATAGAGTATCTATTATCTATCAATCAGTCTATTATTACTAATTGCATAGATTATCATATGTCCCCAGTTACGAACTTACTTTAATGGCACTTCTCATATAATATAGATTCATTTATTCCATATCAGGCTCTTTCCTTCTCTAATATTAGATATAAAATTTGCTTATTCATCTCTCTTTTACACCGGTAGTCTGGTAGTAGTAGGGGAAAATGCCTGCTTTCTTAGCATATCTGAAATTTTGAATGAGGGAGGAGGGGGCCTATACTTAACAACCGTGCTTTTTAAAATTACTTCAATGTAATATTAACAACACAAATTATTTTCCATAAAAATATCTGGCACAACGGAGCAACTTATATGAATAACTCATCTAAACTTAATGAACATAAGCACATTATACTTGTTCATTCAATTATGCTAATAGTAGCATCACATACTAGCTGATTATTTATCAACAATTTTGACACAACAGAAAATTGCATTATGAATCACCAAATTAAACTTAAAGGCATATATTATATATCATATTTGCTCATTAAGTTATCTTAATTGTATCATTACATATTTAGTTTCTTATATATCAGAAATATTTCAATTATTATATAATTTTTGGTAATTTGGTAACCTGGGGTCAAGTCCGTTCCCAAGCGGATTAGCCGAAGTCAATTTCTTCATTGTCCGCTTCTATTGCAGCAAGTTCTTTTACTTTCCGGTACCAGGTAGACCGGGCAATCCCCAGCTTCTTGGCTCCCTGGGCAGCGCTTATTTTTCCATTCTTGTAGTCCAAGTAAACATCTTCAAAGGTATCTACCGCCTTTCGGGGCCTTCCGGTCATGCGTCCCTCCGCCTTGGCTATGGCTATCCCCTCGGCCTGACGCTCCAAGATTGTTTCTCGCTCAAACTGCGCCAAAGCACCAAAGATAGTCAGCATAAGTTTTCCTGCTGGGCCTTTTGTGTCAATGGCTTCCTTCTGACTGACAAATCGCACGCCCTTTTCCTCTAATGCCGCTGTCAGGTCTAACAGGTCACGGGTATTTCTCGCAAAGCGTGAAAAGCTCTCCACGACTACCACATCACCCTCACGCACAAAGTCCATCATCTTCTGCAACTCCGGGCGCTGGGTGTCCTTTCCGCTTAACTTGTCCGTAAAGACACGCTCAACCCCCAACTTCTCCATAAGCACATCCTGACGGGCTGTGTTCTGCTCCCGTGTTGAGATACGCACATATCCAACTTTCATATTGCCGCCGCTCCTTCATAACTAGATTTGTAAATGAAACAGCACACCAAAACTGTCCCATAAAGCACCGCACCAAAAGCCATACCTTTCAGAGCGGGCAACTTTATTGAGCAATCGAGCGTCCCAAAAACTTATTTGGAACTTTTAGAACACCCCTTTTGAAGCATTGTTTCAAAAACTACCCTCTCATACTTTTGAAGCAGTCCGCCTAGATTTACCAAATACTAGAAATTTTATCCGAACCACTTTGGAACCCTCTGGAATCCCCTGTCGCGGCTTTTTCCATCAACCCACCCCCTGGGACACTACCCCCACCCTTAAAATCCCGTGGTGACCCCTTAAAATTGTTTTGGAAACATTTCCCTCATTTCTCACACCCAAACCTTTTTCATTCTCTTCCAAACTTTACCGCTATCCAAGCCTTATTCTCTTCCACAGCACAACAAAAAGCTGGTACTGTTCGGGGTATCCCAAACAGTACCAGCTTTTTTCATTTTGTTCCATCGTAGAAGCGGTAAAATTGCGGAAAACCGCCCTTTATACCTCCTGGGGCGCTTCACCGGAAGACCCGAAAACCCTTGCGGCTCTAGCATCTTCCTCTCTACGCTCCTCAATGGCTTCCTTCAGAAGCATATCCTTTACCTTCATCAGACGGATGGTGTTGGACCGCTCGTTCTCGTCCAGCTTCATGGAGATATACTTGATGGCCTCCTGCATCTGGGGGATCTTCACGTACTCCAGGGCGTTGACCCGGCGGCGGGTCTTTTCGATCTCCTCCGCCAGCAGCTGGGAGGTCTTTTCGATCTCCGCCAGCTTCAGCATATCCTGAAAGACCCCGGACAGGGCGTCCACCGCCCCGTCCAGTTCGCCGGAGGTGGCGGCGAAGCCGTAGGGATAGATCTCCCCGGCGTCGTCGCTCTTGGTCTTGAAGTGGTAGATGGGCACGTTGACGCTCATGATGTTCTGGAACGTCATGTCCAGCTCCACGGACTGCTTGGGATACATGAGGGACTGCTCCAGCATCTCGCTGGACATGAGGGCGGAGGCCACGGTGAAGGAGCCGTGGGCCCGCATCAGCCCCTCCTCCACCTTCTTCCGCAACGCCCGGTTTTCCCGCACCACGTCCATGAACTGCTTCATCAGCTCGTCCCGCTTATCCTTCAGCAGCTTGTGGCCCCGGATGGAGGTCTTGAGCCGCCCCTTCAGACGGGTCAGCTCCTGCCGGGTGGGGTTCACGTTAATGGCGGGCATATCTTATCCCTCCTTTTTCGGGAGGTATTTCTCGATATACTCCGGCTTGATCCGCTTCAGCTCCGCCTTGGGCAGCAGGCTCAGCAGCTCCCAGCCCAAATCCAGGGTCTCGATGACGGAACGGTTCTCGTCCACCCCCTGGGAGACATAGCGCTTCTCAAACTCGTCGGCGAATTTGGCGTACTGCAGATCGGTGGGAGACAGGGCGGCCTCGCCCAGGATGCTCATGAGCTCCTTGTTCTCCTTACCGGTGGAGTAGGCGGCAAACAGCTGGTTCATGGTGCCGGCGTGGTCCTCCCGGGTCTTGCCCACGCCCACGCCCTTGTCCTTCAGACGGGACAGGGAGGGCAGCACGTCCACCGGGGGATTGACGCCCTTGCGGTACAGCTCCCGGGACAGGATGATCTGGCCCTCGGTGATATAGCCGGTCAGGTCGGGAATGGGGTGGGTCTTGTCGTCCTCGGGCATGGTCAGAATGGGGATCATGGTGATGGAACCGCTCTTGCCCAGCTGACGGCCGGCCCGCTCGTACATGGTGGCAAGGTCGGTATACAGGTAGCCGGGGTAGCCGCGGCGGCCGGGGACTTCCTTCTTGGCCGCGGACACCTCACGGAGGGCCTCGGCGTAGTTGGTGATGTCGGTGAGGATGACCAGCACGTGCATGCCCTTCTCGAAGGCCAGGTACTCCGCGGCGGTGAGGGCCATACGGGGGGTGGCGATACGCTCGACGGCGGGGTCGTTGGCCAGGTTGGTGAAGAGCACCGTACGGTCGATGGCGCCGGTGCGGCGGAACTCCTGCACGAAGAAGTCGGACTCCTCGAAGGTGATACCGATGGCGGCGAACACCACGGCGAAGTTGGCCGCGTCGTCACCCAGCACCTTGGCCTGCCGGGCGATCTGGGCGGCCAGGGCGGCGTGGGGCAGACCGGAGCCGGAGAAGATGGGCAGCTTCTGTCCACGGACCAGGGTATTCAGGCCATCGATGGAGGAGATGCCCGTCTGAATGAACTCGTTGGGGTAGTCCCGGGCGGCGGGGTTCATGGGCAGGCCGTTGATATCCCGGTACTCGTCGGCCATGATGTCGGGGCCGCCGTCAATGGGACGGCCCATGCCGTTGAACACCCGGCCCAGCATGTCGCCGGACACAGCCAGCTGCAGGGGGTGGCCCAGGAACCGGATCTTGGACTGGGCCAGGTTGATGCCGGCGGAGGCCTCAAAGAGCTGGACCACGGCGTTGTCGCCGTTGACCTCCAGCACCTTGCAGCGGCGGATGGTGCCGTCGGGCAGCTCGATCTCGGCCAGCTCGTCGTAGGTGACGCCCTGGACCTTGCGCACCACCATCAGAGGGCCGTTGATCTCCTGGATTGTGCGATATTCCCGAATCATGCCTCAGCACCTCCCTTGGCGGCAATAGCCTCGATCTCTTCCTCCATCTCCCGGGCCATCTCGGCGTAGACGGTGGGGAACTGGTCGTCGGGCACGCTCTTGGCCCGGCCCATCTTCTCCCGGAAGGGGATGACAAACAGCTCGGACACCGGGGCGCCCTTCTCGATGGCGGCCCGGCACAGCTTGTCGTAGTCCAGAATCATCTGGATCATCTTGTCCTGGCGCTCGTAGCTGGAGTACCAGTCCACCTCCATGAAGCCGTTCTGCTGCAGGAAGTCCTCACGCAGCATCTTGGCGGTCTCCAGGGTGAGCTGGTCGCCGGCGGACAGGGAGTCCTTACCGACCAGCTGGACGATCTCATTCAGGCTGGCCTCCTCCTGGAGGATGGCCATGGACTGATCCCGGTTGGCCATGAACTGGGGACCCAGGTTCTCGTCATACCAGGGCTTCAGGGAGTCCAGGTACAGGGAGTAGGAGTTCAGCCAGTTGATGGCGGGGAAGTGACGGCGGTAGGCCAGAGAGGCGTCCAGGGCCCAGAACACCTTGACGATACGCATGGTGGCCTGGGAGACGGGCTCGGACAGGTCGCCGCCGGGCGGGGACACCGCGCCCACGGCGGTCAGGGAACCCCGGCGGTCGCCCTCGGAACAGATGCACTCCACCATACCGGCCCGCTCGTAGAACTGGGCCAGACGGGAGGACAGGTAGGCGGGGTAGCCTTCCTCGCCGGGCATCTCTTCCAGACGGCCGGACATCTCACGCAGAGCCTCGGCCCAGCGGGAGGTGGAGTCGGCGATGACGGCCACGTCGTAGCCCATGTCCCGGAAGTACTCGGCGATGGTGATGCCGGTGTAGATGGACGCCTCACGGGCGGCCACGGGCATGTCGGAGGTGTTGGCGATGAGCACCGTCCGCTTCATCAGGGACTCGCCGGTACGGGGGTCCACCAGCTCGGGGAATTCCCGCAGAACGTCGGTCATCTCGTTGCCCCGCTCGCCGCAGCCGATGTAGATGACGATATCCACGTCGGACCACTTGGCCAGCTGGTGCTGCATGACGGTCTTGCCGGAGCCGAAGGGGCCGGGGATGGCGGCGGTGCCGCCCTTGGCCACGGGGAACATGGCGTCCACGATCCGCTGGCCGGACAGCAGCGGCTTGCGGGGGGGATACTTATGCTTATAGGGGCGGCCCACACGGACGGGCCACTTCTGCACCATGGTCAGCTCGTGCTTCTCACCCTTGTCGTCCACCAGGACGGCAACGGTGTCCAGCACGGTGAAGGAGCCGGACTGGATGGACTGGATGGTGCCGCTCATGGTGGGGGGAATCATGATCTTGTGGAGCACCACGCTGGTCTCCTGGACGGTGCCGATCACGTCGCCGCCGGCCACCTTGTCGCCGGGCTTGGCAACGGCCTTGAACTCCCATTTCTTCTGGCGGTCCAGGGCGGGCACTTCCACGCCGCGGGGCAGGTTGTTGCCCCCGGTCTTTTTCATGATCTCCTCCAGAGGCCGCTGGATACCATCGTAGATGTTCTCAATGATGCCGGGGCCCAGCTCCACGGACAGGGGGGCGCCGGTGGTCTCCACCACCGCGCCGGGGCCCAGGCCGGAGGTCTCCTCATACACCTGGATGGAGGCGGCGTCGCCGTTCATGGTGAGGATCTCACCGATCAGGCGCTGCTCGCCCACGCGGACCACGTCGGCCATGTTGGCGTCGGTCAGTCCGGTGGCCACCACCAGCGGGCCGGAGACTTTCACGATTTTTCCGCTCAATGTTTCAACCTTCTTTCAGGTTTGAATTTCAAAATAGGGTTCCGCTTACAGAATATCTGCGCCCACGGCCCGCTCCACGGCGCTCTTGACGTTGGCCATGCCGATGCCCAGAGAGCCGTCCTTGCCGGGGATGAGGATGATGGCAGGAGTCAGTTCGTCCTTGTACCGGGCGATCTCCGGCCCCATGCCGGCGGCATACTGCTCGGTGAGATAGATCACCGCGTAATTTTCCTTGGCCAGCTCGTGGAGGGTCCGCTTGGCCTCCTCCACGTTTTCGGCGGGAAACACGTCCAGACCCAGGGCCTTGAAGCCCAGGACGCTGTCCTTGTCCCCCAGTACCGCGATACGATAATTAGACATAGGCTTCACGCAGCCTTTCCCGGATGGTATCCGCGTCCAGGCCCGCCATGCGGCCGGACAGAATGGTGCGGATGGCGGTAAACTCGCTCTCCCTGGCATACAGGTAGCCGATCACCGCCTGCTCCCCGAAGGGGATCCGGCGGGCCTGGGCCAGGTAGTGCATCACCGCGTCGTCGCACATGCGCTCAAAGCCGGTGAGCTCCCCGCTGCCGGGGGCAGTGAGGGCCGCCCCGGCGGCGGCCGCCTCGCTGAGGGGGCCCGCCCGGAACACCGTGGCCAGGTCGGCCCCCTTGCGGTCGGTCAGGGTGTGTACCTCCACGTTGCCGCCGGGCAGGAGCACCTGGCTCAGGAAGTCGCTCCCCTTGCCCATCCGGGCGGCCCGGACGGCGGAGCGCAGGTTGGTGGCGTCGATGAGCAGCCTGACATAGCCCTGGAGGAAGGAACTGCCGGTGGTCTGGGCCGCCGCGCGCATTTCCTCAAAATAGGCCCGGTCCAGCACGAAGTCGGCCAGCTGGGGATCGCCGCCGCCATTGAGCAGCTCCCGGGCCTGGGTGACGGCCTGCCGGAAGGGGTCGGTGAAGTCCCGCAGGCTGTCCCGCTGGAAGGCGTCCTTGATCTGGGCGGCGGTCCAGCGCCCCCCCTCCATCAGCAGACGGTCGGCCTCGGTGCCCACCGCCGCCGCCTTGATGAGGGTCTTGGCGTTGTGGTAGTCGTATTTCATCTGGAATACCTCTACCAACCCCTTCTGAGGCACCGCCCCCTTCAGCTCCTTGTACAGAGCCCCCCGGGCGGCGGAGAGCATCTCGTCCAGCGCCCCGTGGGTGAGGGCGGACAACTCCCCATAGCCGCACTCGGCCAGGACCTTGGCGGCCTCCTCGTCGGTGCGGGCCTCCAGCATCCGCTCCATCCGCTCCCGGGTCAGCAGACGGGTCTCCATGGCCCGGATGCGGGCGGATATGGTGAGGTAATCCGTGTCTCTGATCTTAGTCAAACCATTGCCTCCTTACTTGCAAGGAGCGCATCAGTCAAAGAGCACCTTGGCGACCTCCCGGTCCATCTCGCCCCGCTGGAGGCGCACCAGGGTCTCAAAGGTACAGTTGACCTCCACGTCCCCGTCACTGAGAATGAGGCCCCCTTTGATGGGCCGTGTCTGCTCGGACAGGGTCAGCCGGCCGTCCCCCAGCTTCTCATTGGCCTGGGTGACCACCGCCTTGCCGTAGCGGGTGCGGTCCTTCTGGGAGAAGATCACCGCCTCCTTCTTGGTGGAGGAGGCCTTGACCGCCAGGTCGGCCAGCAGGGCTACGTACTCCTTCTCGGGCAGCTGCAGCAGCTTCTCCAGAGCCAGGTCGTAGGCCTTCGCCAGCATCTCCTGCTTGGCGGCCAGTTCCAGCTTGCGGGCGTCCAGCTGGGCCACGCTGGCCAGCCGCTCCACCCGCTCCTCGGCGTTGCGCTTGCCCCGGGCGAGGATCTCCTCGCTCTCCCGCTTGGCCTGGGCCTCATACCGGGCGGTGATCTCGTCGGCCTGGCGGCGGGCCTCGGTCAGGATACCGTCGACCTCCCGCCCGGCATCCTCGGCGATGCGCCCGGTGATTTTTTCAATTCCGTCCATAATACGCCTTTCTGCTTCTTAGAAGCCGAACATGATCATCAGGAAGGAGATCAGCAGGGACAGGATGGCGTAGAACTCCACGATGATACACAGCACCATGCCCTTGGACCAGTCGTTGGGGTTCTTGGCCACGATGTTGACGGAGGCGGCGGCCACGCGGCCCTGAGCAATACCGGAGAGCAGTCCGCCCAGCGCCATGGGCAGGCAGGCGGCCAGAATCAGCAGGCCGTTGGCGATGGTCAGGTTAGCCACGGTGCCGTCAAACAGGCCCATCTTCATCAGAGCCAAAAAGCCGATAACCAGGCCGTACAGGCCCTGAGTGCCGGGGATAACCTGCAGGATCATGCACTTGGAGAACTGAGAGGGGTCCTCGGCCAGCAGACCGGCGCCGGCCTCACCGGCCAGGCCGGTACCTTTTGCGGAGCCTACGCAGGCCAGGCCTGCGGCCAGAGCGGCGCCCAGGAAACCAAAGAAGGGGCCGGCGTAGGTAGTCAGAAATTCACCGAATGTCATGTTACTGTTCCTCCTTAATGTCGACATACTTTGTCGCAATGTTCAGGGGCCGCCAGGGGCGTCCTCCCTCTTCATAGAACTGCTTGAAAAATTCCAGGTACTGCAGACGGGACGTGTGCACGTAGGTGCCGATGACGTTCAGGCCGATGTTGAAGGAATGGCCCACGATGAAAATCAGGAAGAAAATGGGGATGCCGATGGCCGGAGGCAGGCCGCCGCCGGGCATGGCGCCCAGAATGTTGAACACCTGACCGATGACCGAGCCGGCCAGCATCATGACCATCAGACGGGAGTAGGAGAGGATATCTCCAAAGTAGCCCGTCACGCCGTTGTACACCGCGCCGATCACCGCCGTCACCTTGCCGAAGCCCTTGGCGCTGCGGGCCTGGCCCAGCAGCATCAGGCAGCCGATGATGAGCACCACCGGGTAGCCCGCCACGTTACCCACACCCAGGGCAAACAGGGCGATACCCACGAAGATGACCCACCAGGTACCGATGTCCAGCACCGCGTCCACCACCTGGCCCCGGCGGCAGAGCATCCAGAACTTTACCGCCATGCCCACGATGATCTGCACCAGGCCCACCGCCAGGGCGAACACCAGCACGGTCATGGGGTCCCCCATCACGTTGAGGAGCGGAGCGGGCACGCCGCTGCCCTCCGGCACGGAGAGGAAGGGGATGGCAGGCTGGGGCAGACCCAGCATGTCGGTGAACTGCACCAAAAAGTCGGAGAAAAAGCCGCCGGTGAGCAGGCCGATCACAGCGGAGGAAATACCGCACATGATCATCAGCCGGATCAGCTGTCCAAAGCCGCCCTTGGGGCGGACCTTGTAGTTGATAAAGGCGCAGGCCCCGGCCAGAATCAGGCCGTAGCCCAGGTCGGCGAACATGAAGCCGAAGAAGAAGATATAAAACGGGGCCATCAGGCCGTTGGGGTCCACCCCGTCATAGGCGGGCAGAGAGTACATCTCGGTGATGGTGGTCAGCGGCTCGGTAAACCGGTTGTTCTTCAGCTTCACCGGCACCACCGGATAGTCCTCGGGAGCCGGGTCCTGGGTCTCCCAGCAGCAGGTGTACTGCCCCAGCTCCTCCGCCAGCTTCTTCTCGTCGGGCACGGGCACCCAGCCCTCCAGGAAGAAGGCGGTGCTGCTGTCCAGCAGGCGGCAGCGGGCCTCCTCCCGGGCGATCTCCTGGTCCGCCCGGTCCAGGCACTGCTCCAGAGCGCCCTTCCGCCCGGCGTAGGAGCCCACCTGGGCGATGGTGTTTTCCAGCTCCTTGGCGGCGGCGGCCAGCTGCGCATCCAGCTGCCGGTCGTTTTCCGCCGCGGTCCCCGTCCAGCCCCGCAGGGCCGCCCGGGAGAAGCCGTACTCCTTCAGCACCTCCTGGCACCCCTCCTCCGCGCTGCGGTGGCAGAGGAACACCAGATACTTCAGCTCCCGGTCCTCTCCGGCCCGCATCAGCTCGTAGAGGTCGGTCACCGCGCCCAGCGCCCCTTCCAGGGCGTTCAGGTCGGTGGAGGCGGCCACGGTACCAAACTGCACCGCCACCTCCGCCGTGGAGGCGGTTTCCAGGGGAATGTCCAGCGCCAGCCAGGGCGCCAGCGCCAGCTTTTGGGTCTTTAACTTGTTTTGCTCGGCGTACAGAGAGGAGATCTTGCGCTCCAGCTCCACCAGGCTTCCGGCGTCAGCCAGCGCCGCCTGATAGGCTCCGTCGTCAAAGAGCTCCGCCTCCGTGATCACCGGCCGGGGGGTCAGAAGCCCGCCCTTCTGCTTGGGCCCATACTTTCTCAGGGTCTTGAGGGCGTTCTCCACGCTGGTCCGGGCGTCCCTGGCCCGGTTCAGCGCCCCGGTGTCCGGCCGCGTCAGCGCCGCCCAGTCCGGGTCCCCCGATCGGTCCCCGGGCTCGTCGATCTCCACGCAGCCCAGATGCTGAAGCCGCCGCAGCATGTCGCCACGCTGGTCCTGCATGCCGATGAGCCGCAGCCGCTTCATTTTTACAATGGACATCAGCTCTTCACTACCCTTCTCACGATGCTCTCAGCGGCATCCGCCAAACGGCCCTCCGCCTTGGCCCGCAGGTCGTCACAGGCCCGCTTGGTCTGCGCCGTCACCTCCGCCGCGTGCTCGGCCGCCTTGGCCTCAGCCTGCTGCAAAAAGCCCCGGGCCTGGGCCTCCGCCTGGGCGCGGGCCTCCGCCAGGTGGGCCTTGCCCGCCCGCTCGGCCTCGGTCACCAGACGCTTGGCCTCCGCCTGGGCCTCCGCCTTGCGCTGCCGGTTGGCCTGCTCCGCCTGCGTCACTTGCTTGATCGCTTCCAGAGACATGCTTTCACCGCCTTTCTGCATCTGGTTATCCCATTGGAATAAACTCCCGATGATATGAGCATCATACTTCAAATGCGTTGTAATTTCAAGATTAAAATTGCCGGTTTAGTTTTTTTACTAACTCTTTTAGACCACGAATTCTATTTTTATGCAAGTTTACCTGATGATACGCTGGTATTTTCCGCTTTTTAGTTACAAAATATTTATTTATACCTAAAAAATATTTTTTCGACCTCTCTCCGCAAAAAACGCCCGTCCCAAAGGACGGGCGTTTCACATTAAAATTCCACCGGAGGGGTCAATACCGCCCACTGCTCCTCCGCTCCGCCAGGCGCCTCCACAACGGGCACCACGGAGAGCTGCTCCGGAGTGGGCAGCGTACCGCTCTCGTCGGCCGCAGCCAGCACCCGGACGCTGTACTCCTCCAGCAGCGTCAGGGTCAGGCCGCTGGTATCCCCCGCGCCGGACAGCATCTGAGGCGTGGTCACCACCGACACCTTTACCTCCGGGTAGTCGGCCAGGGCGGTCTGCAGTTCCTGGAAGAACTGCTCCACAGGGCCGGTCAACTGCTCCGGATCATAGTCCTCCCCCGTACTGATGCGCTCCACCCGGCCCTGCACGGGATAGCCGCAGTTGTCCAGCAGAATCTCGTCAAAGCCCAGCCCGGCCAGCTCCTGGCAGATGCCCACCACATAGGCCCGGGCCTCAGGGTTGCCCACGCTGAGCCAGCGGGAATTTCCCTCGTCCCGCCAGTTGCCTCCGCTGCCCCGGACGGCCCAATCGTTGTTCCAGCGGGGAATGGTGTTGTCCCGGAAACAGGACACCCGGGCCACGGTGTACAGCTCCCCGCTGTTGACCAGCTGGATGGCGGCGTTGATGGCCGGGTCCTCGGCACATACCCCCGCGGTCTGGGCTATCTCCTGCTGGGAGATATAGGCCAGGGTGCCGTCGTCCGCCTTCATATCAAAGATCACGGCGTTGGCCCCCGCCTGCTGGCTCTGGGCCTGGGCGGTACCGTCATAGAGAGCGGTCCCCTCCAGCGTGATCCCCCGGAATTCCTCCTGCCGCTCCGGCGTGGCGGTGGGCTGGGCGGTGCTCACCACCACCGGCGGCTGGGTGGAGGTCACAGGCGTATCCTCCTGCCCCTGGAAAAAGGGCGGCAGCTCCAGCCGCACGCCGTCGGCGGAATAGACCAGATAGGGCTCCAGAAAAAACAGCGCCGCCAGCCCTGCCGCCAGGAGCAACAGCAGCAGGACAATCAGCACCTTTAAAAATGTGGCAAATCGATTGCGTCCGTGATAAGTGTCATAGATATTCCCTCTCACTATACATCACGCCTCTCCCAATTCCTCTCTCCGCATCCCTCAGCGCGCCGCCTCGTCAGCCTGGACCAGCGCCGCGTCCAGCTTCTGCAGCGCGGTGGCAATCAGCTTCCGGTCCTCCTCCGGCATGGTGCGCAGCAGGGAGTCAAAATACCCGCTGACATCGGTGGAGGTCTTTTCCCGCAGGGCGGCGTACTTCTCCGTGGCGCACACATAGATTACCCGGCGATCCAGCTCGCTGCGCTGCCGCTTGGCCAGGCCCAGCTTCTCCAGCCGGTCCACAATACCGGACACGGTGCTGTTGGCGCTCCCCGTCCGCTCGGCCAGGGTACTGATGGGCACTGGGTCCTCCTCCCCCAGCACGGTAAGTACCAGCGCCTGGGGAAAGGTCAGGTTCAGGCGGCCGAAGTGGCTGCGGAACTGCTGTGAAATGTGCTGCGTCAGGCGCAGATAGGACATAAAGATATCGGGCTGTTCCATGATTACTATAGGACTCCTTTCTGTATCCCGGTCCGGCGGCCTCACCCCATGGCGGGCGTATCCATCCGCACCAGAATCGCGGCCAGCTGGGCGCGGGAGGCCAGACCATCGGGATTCAGCTTTCCATCGGTCCCCTCCAGCCAGCCCATGCCCACCGCGTGCTGCACGCCTTCCTTGGCCCAGCTGCTGATCTGATTGGCGTCGCTGAACAGATTCAGGGCCCCTTCCGCCATATCTATGCCCTGATAGGCGTCATACCGGGCCAGAAGCACCGCCATTTCCTCCCGGGTGATCTGCTGGTCCGGGTGGAACGCGCCCTTCCCGTCTCCGCTGGCGATCTTCTTCTCCTTGGCCCAGTCAACGGCCTGGGTGTACCACGCGTCGGCGGCCACGTCGGAAAAGCCGGAGGAGGCGGTGGGGGCGGGGCTGCCTGCCATCCGCCACAGCACGGTCACCACCGTGGCCCGGGTCACATTGGCCAGGGGCACAAAATGGGTGGGATCCACGCCGGTCATGTATCCTTTTTCGGTAACCTGGCTGACCTCATCCGCATACCAGGCCCCGCCGGGCACGTCCACATATGTTCCGGCCGCCGCGGCCGGCAGCGTCAAGCCGGCGCACAGGCCGACGGCGCAGACCAGGGCAGTCCATCGTCTCTTCAATAGACCCACTTCCCATCCTTTTATAGAATGTTTTTATTTTACGACATGGATTTTAAAATTTCATGAACATTTCGCAAATTAAGGAAATGGAGGGTGAGCAGACAGCGCTCACCCTCCAGCTTTTCTATACGGCCAGCGCCCAGTTGACCAGCAGCAGCAGGCCCAGCCCCGGCACACCCAGCACCCCCAGCACCAGGGCATTGAGCAGATTGACCCCCAGCTGCAGCCCCGCCAGGCTTCCCAGCGGGTGGAGCAGCCACAGCACCCCCAGCCCCACCCCCGTGCGCAGGCCAAGGCGCAGCAGGGTGCGCAGGGGACGCCGCAGCGCCGCCAGAGCCAGGGCCAAAATCAGTCCGCCCACGATCCAGGGCAGAGCGTTGAGCAGCCATTCCATTCCGCCACCTCCTCCGGCTGTGCCAGTCCCTTGGCAGCGGATTATCCTCGGTTTTCCCTATTCCTCCAGCTCCTTCAGCCGGCGCAGCAGGTAGGAATAGCGGGATTGCAGGGCGTTGATCTCATAGACATAGGACTCGATGAGGTCCGGGTCCTGGACGGCGTTGAAGCCTTGATAGGCCTGGGCAATCAGGCCACGGGTCTGGGTCAGGCACTCCGCCAGGGTGCGCCTGGCCTCCTCCTGCTGGCTCTCCCGCCGCCTGCGCCGGGAAAAGGGCCGTGCTGTCTCCGTCATGACGTTTCCTCCCTCCGGGCAGCCCCGTTGTACTTTCAGCATATGTCTAGTCTGGACAAATATGACCGGCCTTATTCCGTTTTTTTCCTGCATATATGGGGCAAAGCGGCACATACTAGAGCTCGGACAGGCAAGCGATCCGCCGTCCGCATCTCCTTTTAAGCCGGTGCCGGGTGAGCTCACCCTCTGGCGAAAGGCGAAAGGAGAGGGAGCCGGTTCGCAAAACGGCCTGCTCCGTGCAACGGGACCGGCTCCTGCCGTTCCCTTTCAATAAAAGCGCCGTCCCGCCAAAACCGGCGGGACGGCGCTTTTTATCCGGTCAGGCGGGAAAATAGGCCAGGATCCCCGCCAGGGCGTCTTGCTCCAGCACCGCCCGGCCGTGCTCGGCCAGGCAGGCGTCCAGATGGGGACGGTCGGCCTCCCAGCGGCCAAACTCCGACATCCGGGCCGCGGTCCCCCGCTCCTCCCCCGGCAGGGAGAGCCACCAGCGCCCCTCCCACCACAGCAGGGCGGCCTTCGGGCTGGGCTGGGGCAGACTCCGGGCGGCGGCGGCCAGATCCTCCAGACGCCCGAAGGAAAACCACACCCGCTCCGGCCGATGTACATGGGCAAAGACCAGCACGCCGCAGCTCTCCGGATAGGCCTCGATCTCAATGGAGCCCTCCAGGTCGATGCCCGCCTCCCGGAAGGCGTCCCGGGTCAGCTCCAGGGCCCGCTCTAGGGTGAGCTCCGCCGGGGTGAGGCCGTGCTCCTTCAGGTCCGCTGGCGTGATGTAGAGCGCCACGCTGGCGCTGCCGATGGATTGGATGGTCATAGTGCTCCTCCTTTGGGTGGTGGTCTCATTATACCGGATGTCAGGGAATGCGGATAGCTGTAATCCTTGGAGGGATTGGAAAAGGTGAGACTGGAACAGCGGGGCGGAGTGTGGTATACTATTTATATTCACATTTTTGGCGGCCGCCGTCGGCGCCGCCGGAAGGGGGCGCAGGCAATGGACCTGTGGGAAAAGACAATCAGCAGCCAGACGCTGTTTGAGGGAAAAATCGTAACGCTGAAGGTGGACCAGGCCCAGCTGCCCAACGGCGCGCTGGCGGGCCGGGAGGTGGTGGAGCACCCCGGCGGCGTGTGCATCCTGCCGCTGTTTGACGACGGCACGGTGAGCGTGGTGCGCCAGTTCCGCTACCCCTTCCAGCAGGTGGTGGCCGAGCTGCCCGCCGGCAAGCTGGAAAAGGGAGAGGACCACCGCCCGGCCGCCCTGCGGGAGCTGGAGGAGGAGGTGGGGGCCACCTGTGGCAAGCTGACCTATCTGGGGTGCCTGTATCTCTCCCCCGGCTTTTCCACCGAGGTGCTCCACATGTATCTGGCCCAGGAGCTGCGGCAGGGCCCCAGCCACCCGGATGAGGACGAATTTCTGGAGACTGAGCGGGTCCCCTTCTCCACCCTGGTCCAGCAGGTGCTCTCCGGGGAGATCGTGGACGCCAAAACCGTGGCGACGGTGCTGAAAACCAAATTGCTGCTGGGTCTGTAACAGGCGACAGGAGGTTGAAATGAGCAAACGCATCCTGATTGTGGAAGATGAAAAGAACATTGTGGATATCCTCAGCTTCAACCTGAGCAAGGAGGGCTACAACACGCTGGAGGCCTACGACGGCCAGGCGGGGCTCCAGCTGGCGCTGGAGCAGGACCCCGACCTGGTGCTGCTGGACCTGATGCTGCCCAAGATGGACGGCTTCGACGTGTGCCGCCAGCTCCGCCAGGCCGGGCGGAACACCCCGGTGATCATGCTCACCGCCCGGGAGGAGGAGACCGACAAGGTCCTGGGCCTGGAGCTGGGTGCGGACGACTACATCACCAAGCCCTTTTCCATGCGGGAGCTGCTGGCCCGGGTGAAGGCCAACATCCGCCGCAACGAGATGGCGGGGGCCGCCTCCGCCGCCCCGGCCAAGCCGGCGGGACAGCGGATGGAGCTGGGCCGGATGGCTATTGACCCGGAGCTGATGGTGGTCTACAAGGACGGCCGTCCCCTGGAGCTGACCCAGCGGGAGTACGAGCTGCTCCGCTTCCTGGCCTCCCAGCCGGGGAAGGTCTTTTCCCGGGAGGCGCTGATGGAGCACGTTTGGAACTACGAGGGCTATGTGGGGGACGTACGGGCGGTGGACGTGGCGGTGCGCCGCCTGCGGGAAAAGGTGGAGGACGACCCGGCCGCTCCCCAGTTTGTGGTCACCCGCAGAGGCCTGGGGTACTACTTCAACGCCTGAGCCACCTGGGCCTGATGGAAAGGAGGTGTCCGCCGCCCTATGTTTCGCAGCCTGCACATGAAGCTGATGCTCATTATGACCCTGCTCATCATCCTGCTGATGACGGTGGTGGGCGCATTCCTCATCAACTCGGTATCCAACTACTACACCCAGGATTTCTACACCCAGATGTCGGAGGCCTTTCAGGACGCCGACTTCTGGGCCGACCTGAATACCCCCGTCCAAGGAGAGGAGGACAGTGTGGAGAGCATTGTCCAGATCCTGGACAACTACTACAGCGTGCTGGGGGTGGACAACCGCAGCCGGAAATACTACGTGCTGGACGGCAGCGACGGCCACTGGCTGGCCAGCTCCGACAAGCAGGACAGCGGCCAGGAGCTGGACATGGACTCCTGGAACCTGATGCAGGTGCTGGCCGGAGCGGACAAGAGCGACGACAACGACCCCACCTCCCCCTACATGGACGTGGCGGTGGCGGTGGAGCGGGGCCCCAGCCGGTATATCATCTACGTGCGGGACGACGGCACCAACGCCGCCACTCTGAACAACGAGCTGATGACCCTCATTGTGGAGGCCCTGCTCTTCGGCCTGGTGATCACGGTGCTGCTGTCCTTCCTGCTGTCCAAGACCCTGATCACCCCCATCGAGCGCCTCACCGAGGGGGCCGAGCGGGTGGCCGACGGGGATTTCTCCCAAAAGCTGGAGGTAGCCTCCCGGGATGAGATCGGCGTGCTCACCGGCACCTTCAACGACATGGCCCGGCAGCTGCGCTCCACCCTGGAGGCGGTGGAGAACGAGCGCAACAAGCTGGGCACCCTGTTCCTCCACATGACCGACGGCGTGGTGGCCTTCTCCCGGGACGGCATGGTGATCCAGTCCAACCCCGCCGCCGAGGACATGCTGGGCAGGGCCATCCCCATCGGCGGCAGCGAAAACTACGACACCCTGTTCTCCGACATCGCCCCCCTCCAGGGGGTGCTGGCGGTGGAGCCGCCGGGCTATCTGGACGGCACCCGGACGGTGGGGGGCCGCAGCCTGGAGCTGCTGCTCACCCCCTTCGACCAGGAGCGGCTGGGCGGCGTGCTGGTGGTGATCCACGACGTCACCGAGCAGCACAAGACCGAGGAGATGCGCCGGGAATTCGTGGCCAACGTGTCCCACGAGCTGCGCACCCCCCTGACCAACATCCGCTCCTATGCCGAGACCCTGGTGGACAACGCCGGGGAGCTGCCCCCCGACACGGAAAAGAATTTCCTGGGGGTCATCCTCAACGAGTCCGACCGGATGACCCACATCGTACAGGACCTGCTCACCCTCTCCCGGTTCGACTCCGGCCGCTCTGAGCTGAAGCTGGCCCCCTTCTCCTTCTCCCAGGCGGTGGAGGACGTGTACAACGCGGTGCTGATGGAAGCCCAGCGGCACGGCCACACCGTCAACCTGCACATGCAGGAGGGACTGCCCGACATCGTGGGCGACCGGGAGCGGATCATGCAGGTGATGATGAACGTGGTGTCCAACTCCATCAAGTACACCCCCGACGGGGGCGAGATCCGCATCTCCGCCGGCCAGTGGCCGGGCAAGGTGTGGATGGAGGTGGCCGACAACGGCATCGGCATCCCGGCCGCCGACCGGGGCCGGATTTTTGAGCGGTTCTACCGGGTGGACAAGGCACGCTCACGGGAGTCCGGCGGCACCGGGCTGGGCCTCTCCATCGCCAAGGAGATCATCGACCGGCACGAGGGCGCCATTGAGCTGCTGGACCGGCCCGGACCCGGCCTGACGGTGCGCATCACGCTGCTGACGGAGGGGCCGCGCCATGGACGGGAATAAACGGCCCCGGCGGCGCAGGCGGCGGGGGATCGAGACGGTGAAAAGCCTGCTCATCCTGCTGCTCTCCCTGTCCGCCATCTACCTGACCCTGCTGACCCTGGATTACAGCCGGGTGTCCTGGGCCCCGCTGCAGGGGGTGCTCTCCCTCTTCCACAAGGACGTGGACCAGCCCCCCGCGGACACCTCCGCCCCCGCCCAGTCCGCCATCGCCCCCCGGCCGGTGCGCATTGGGGTGAGCGACGGGACGGAGCGCTATGTTAGCCAGTACGACACCCAGGAGACCGACCAGATGTTTGAGCAGCTGAGCATTCTGCTCAGCGAAAGCCTGGACAGCGCCTCCTCCCCCCAGCCCGTGGAGGAGGCGGCCTGGCGGCAGGCGCTGGAGGCCCCCGGCGTGTGGTTTGACTTTCTGGGCACCATCCCGCTGGATGTGCTGTACGCCTGGATGGGGGACGGCGGAGACAATCCCGCCCTGATCCACTCCGCCCGCCGGGTGGCGGTGGCCCTGGATGAGGGGGGCGGCGTATGCCTATACTATCATAATGAAGCGGACGGCCTGTATTATGCCTGCGCCACCGCCGTGGCCTACGAGGGACACATGGACGCCCTGGTGAGCGGATACGGCGGCAACGGCTACTCCTTCGTGTTTGAGCTGGAGGACAACGGCGGCTACGAAGCGCTGGATCCCTATGTGCTGCTAGCCCCCGATTCCCTCCGGCCCCCGGTATACCGCGCCTCCAACCCCCTGTTGGAGCTGGACGACGCCATGGTATCCGCCATCCAGCAGGCGGCCTCCTTCCAGCCCCAGAGCAATTCGGTCTACCCGGTGGCCAACGGCATCCGCATCCGGGAGGGCCGGGAGACCCTGGAGATCGGCTATGACGGCGTGGCGGTATACCACGCCGGCGACGAGGATACCGGACGCTATCCGGTGGGGAACGGCAAGGACCTGCTGCCGCTGGTGGAGACCACCTGGCGGCTGGCCGCCGACACCGTGGGCCGCTGGTGCGGGGAGGCCAGGCTCTACCTCATGGGCATCGACCGGGAGGCCGACGGCAGCCTGCTGGTGCGCTACGGCTACACCCTCAACGGGGCGGACGTGCTTCTGCCCGACGGGGCCTGCGCCGCCCAGTTTACCGTCTCCGGCGGCCAGATCACCGACTATACCCTGTATTTCCGCCGGTACGAGCAGAGCGGCCAGACCAGCCCGGTGCTGCGGGAGCGGCAGGCTGCCGCAGCCCTGGAGGCCCTCCAGCCCCAGGGCAGGGAGCTGATTTTGTCCTACAGCGACACCGGCGGGGACACCGTACAGGCCGGCTGGACAGCCAGATAAAGCGGGGTGGCATATGGAATGGTCTAAGCTGAAAACCGTCATCCTGCTGATGCTGGCCGGAGTCAACCTGTTCCTGTTGGGGCTGGTGGGCGTGCGGGTCACACAGGGGGCCTTTTATGAGGACGAGACCCGCCAGGCCGTGGTCCAGGTGCTGGAGCGGGGCGGGATCTCTTTCCTTCCGGAGCAGATTCCGGAGGACATCACCCTGCCGCCCCTCACCCTCACCCGCAGCAGGGACGACGAGGCGGACATCGCCCGGCTTTTTCTGGGCCCGACAGTCCAGACGGGAGAGAGCGACCTGCGGCCCAGCTATACCGGAACCGGCGGCACGGCAGAGTTTTCCATGAACGGCTCCTTCACCATCACCCTGACCGGGGAGAGCTGGACCTGCCCTCCGGGGCAGGACATCGGCCAGGCCTCCCGGGATTGCCTGGAGCAGATGGGTTTCCAGGCCGGCGAGGAGGAGCTCTTTACCCAGGGGGACACCACCTGGGCCACCTACTGCCAGATGTGGGAGGGGGCGCCGGTGTTCTCCTGCCAGGTGAGTCTGACCTGGTCGGGCTCGGTTCTCACCCAAGTGGAGGGCAGCCGTCTGTCAGGCGAGAGTGCCGCCGACAGCTCCTCCACCCTGCTCTCCACCCCCACCGTCCTGATGCGCTTTCTGGCGGGGGTGAGCCAGAACGGCTATATCTGCAGCCAGATCCGCTCCATGGAGGACGGCTACCTGGCCAGCGGCAGCACCCGCTCGGTACAGCTCACGCCGGTATGGCGCATTTCCACCGACACCGGCGACTACTTTGTGGACGCCGTGACGGGGACCGTCACCCCTGACATCTGAATCCATCGGCCAGGGGCCTGCCGCCGGAACGGGCGGCAGGCCCCTGGCTCCCCTCCGATTGCCTTTTTTCATTTTGGATGGTATAATGCTTTAGATAGACTGAAATGCCTGCTTTTTTAGGCTTTTTGCGCTTTAAAACGATAAAGGACTGATCTGTTTGGCAAAAAAGAAGGCCCCCGACCAGGGGGCGAGGAATGTGGACAACCCCAACGTGATGGGGCTGCGGCCCGAGGTGCTGGAACAGCCCATCACCGAGACCCTGGAGCTCAACTATATGCCCTACGCCATGAGCGTCATCGTCTCCCGGGCCATTCCGGAGATCGACGGCTTCAAGCCCTCCCACCGGAAGCTGCTGTACACCATGTATGAGATGGGGCTGCTCACCAAGCCCCGCACCAAAAGCGCCAACGTGGTGGGCCAGACCATGAAATTAAACCCCCACGGCGACGCCGCCATCTACGACACCATGGTGCGCCTGTCCCGGGGCTACGGCGCGCTGCTCCACCCTCTGGTGGACTCCAAGGGCAACTTCGGCAAGGTGTACTCCCGGGATATGGCCTGGGCGGCCAGCCGGTACACCGAGGTGCGGCTGGATCCCATCTGCGCCGAGCTGTTCCGGGACATCGACCAGGACACGGTGGACTTTGTGGACAACTATGACGGCTCCATGCAGGAGCCCACCCTGCTGCCCACCTCCTTCCCCAACGTGCTGGTGAGCGCCAACCAGGGCATCGCCGTGGGCATGGCCTCCAACCTGTGCGGCTTCAACCTGGGGGAGGTGTGCGACGTCACCGCCGCCTTCCTGAAAAATCCCAAGATCAACCTGATGGAGTACCTGAAAGCCCCCGACTTCCCCACCGGCGGGGAGCTTTTATACGACGAGGCCGCTTTGCGGCAGATCTACGACACCGGCCGGGGCTCCTTCCAGGTGCGGGCCCGGTGGCGCTACCTCAAAAGTGAAAATCTCATCGAGGTGTACGAGATCCCCTACACCACCACGGTGGAGGCCATCATGGACAAGGTGGCCGAGCTCATCAAGTCAGGCAAGGTCAAGGAGATCGCCGACATGCGGGACGAGACCGACCTGAACGGCCTGAAGCTCACCATCGACCTGAAGCGGGGCACCGACCCGGACAAACTGATGGCCAAGCTGTTCCGGTCCACCACCCTGCAGGACGCCTGCTCCTGCAACTTCAACATCCTCATCGCCGGGATGCCCCGGGTGATGGGCGTGGGGGAGATCCTGGAGGAGTGGACCGGCTGGCGGATGGACGGGGTGCGCCGGCGGACCTACCACGTGATGAAAAAGAAGCAGGAAAAGCTCCACCTGCTGAAAGGCCTGAAAAAGATCCTGCTGGACATCGACCGGGCCATCAAGATCATCCGGGAGACCGAGGAGGACGCCGAGGTGGTGCCCAACCTGATGATCGGCTTCGGCATCGACCAGATCCAGGCGGAATACGTGGCCGACATCAAGCTGCGCAACATCAACAAGGAGTATATCCTCAAGCGCATCGAGGAGGTGGCGGGGCTGGAGGAGGAGATCGCCGACCTCCAGGACATCGTCAACAACCCCGGCCGCATCAAGAAGATCATCGTCTCTGAGCTCTCGGCGGTCAAGAAGAAGTACGCCGCCCCCCGGCGCACCGAGATCATTTACGACTACCAGAGCGCCAGCCCCCAGGAGGAGGAGGACGAGACCCCCGACTATCCGGTGCATGTGTTCTGCTCCAGGGAGGGCTATTTCAAGAAGATCACCCCCCAGTCCCTGCGGATGAGCAGCGAGCAGAAATACAAGGAGGGGGACGGCCCCTTCCTCCAGTGGGAGGGGAACAACCGGGACGAGCTGCTGGTGTTCACCGATAAGCAGCAATGCTACAAGACCCGGCTCGCCGACTTCGACGACGCCAAGGCCAGCGTGCTGGGCGACTTTCTGCCCACCAAGCTGGGCATGGAGCCGGGAGAGGGCTTTGTGTGGGCCTGCCTCACCAGCGACTACTCCGGCAGCCTGCTGTTCTTCTTTGAAAACGGCAAGGTGGCCCGGGTGGAGCTGGCCGCCTACCAGACCCAGACTCGCCGGAAAAAACTCACCGGGGCCTACTCCGACAAGTCCCCCCTGGCCGCCGCCTTCCACCTGACCCAGGAGCAGGAAATGGCGGTGATCTCCACCGAGGGCCGCTGCCTGGTGTTCCACACCGCTGTCCTCAACCCCAAGGCCACCCGGTCCACCCAGGGGGTCAACGTGATGACCCTCAAGCCCAAGTGGAAGGTGGAGACCGCACGGCCCCTGGACCAGACCACCATCGTCAACGCCGCCCGGTACCGGGCCCGGTCCCTTCCGGTGGCCGGGATGCTCCTGAAAGAGGAGGACCGGGGGGAACAACAGCTCACCCTGCTGGAGTGAGCCGGAAGGAGCGCTGCCATGTCAGCCCGTATCAAACAATTCTTTTTCCCCTACCTCTGGATCACCGTGGCCTCCGCCCTCTACGCCCTGGGCTTCTGCTGGTGTTACGACCCCAACCAGATCGGCTTCGGCGGCATCACCGGCGTGGGACAGATCCTCAACCACTTCTTCCCCATCCTGCCCATCGGCACAGTGGTCATTCTGCTGAACATCCCCCTGTTCCTGCTGGGCTGGCGGCTGCTGGGAGGTCACCTGCTGATCTCCTCCCTGTACGCCATGTTCGTCTCCTCCGCCTTTATCGACCTCATCAACCTGTTCTACACCTTTGAGCCCATGGATCCCCTGCTGGCCTGCATTTTCGGCGGGGTGCTCATGGGCGGGTCCCTGGGGGTGGTGTTCCTCCAGGGCGCCACCACCGGCGGCACCGACCTCATCGCCCGGCTGGCCAAGCTGAAGCTGGCCTGGCTGCCCATGGGCAAGCTGCTGCTGGGCATCGACCTGGTGGTGATCGTGGCGGTGGCCCTGGCCTTCCGCAACCTGTACAGCGCCATGTACGGCGTGGTGGCCCTGTATATCTCCTCCCTGGTGATGGACGGGGTGCTCTATGGCATCGATAACGCCAAGGTGGCCTATATCATCAGCGACGCCCATGAGCGCATCACCGACGCCATCATCCACGACATCGACCGGGGAGTTACCATCCTCCAGGGCCAGGGGGCCTATTCCGGCGCGGAGAAAAAGGTGCTGCTGGTTGCCTTCAAGCAGCGGCAGATCGTGGCCCTGAAGCGGACCGTCAAGGAGATCGACCCCGCCGCCTTCCTCATCGTGTGCGAGGCCCACGAGGTGCTGGGGGACGGTTTCCGGGAGTATAAACAAAACGACATCTGAGGAGGCATGCGGTATGTACGATTTCAGCACAGTCAAGGCCAATCTGGAGCAGCGGGGCTTCGCGGTGAGCTGCTTTGCCACGGAGGAGGAGGCCGCCGCTTATCTGGACGGCAAGCTGGACGGCAAAACCATCGGTATCGGCGGTTCGGTCACCATCCGCGAGATGGGGCTGGATCAGCGGCTGGAGAAGCACAACCAGGTGCTGTGGCACTGGAAGCACGGCACCCTTCAGGACGCCGCCTCCACCCAGGTTTACCTCACCTCGGTAAACGGCCTGGCAGAGACCGGCGAGCTCATCAACATCGACGGCACCGGCAACCGGGTGGCCTCCACCATCTTCGGCCATGAGGAGGTCTACTTCATCGTGGGCGTCAACAAGCTGGCCCCCGACTACGACAAGGCCCTGTGGCGGGCCCGCAATGTGGCCTCCCCCAAGAACGCCCAGCGGCTGGGCAAACAGACGCCCTGTGCCGTCAAGGCCGACAAGTGCTATGACTGCAAGAGCCCCGAGCGCATCTGCCGGGCCCTGACCGTGCTGTGGGAGGCCCCCAAGGGCATCGGCCGGTCCGAGGTGGTGCTCATCGACCAGGAACTGGGATTTTAAGGGAGAAAGGGGGCGCTGCGGCGTGAAACGCATCATCCTGGTCCCGGCGCTGTGCGGCGCCCTGCTGCTGTCCGGCTGCTCCTCTCTGCTGGACCGCCCCTACGTCATGGTGGAGCCCCATGTGGAGCGGCCGGCGGTGTCCGGGGACTCCTCCACCATCCAGGTGGATACCTACTCCGAGCTGGTCAACGCCGTGCTCTTCTTTGTCTCCCAGGGGGTGGAGGAGGGCACCATCCAGCTCACCGACTATCAGGGCGAGGTGGAGGAGGATCTGAACCGGGCCTGCCTGGAGGTGGCCAAGGACGACCCCTTGGGGGTCTATGCGGTGGACTTTATCAAAAACAGCTACACCCGGGTACTCACCACCTATGAGGCCACCATCTCCATCACCTACCGGCGTACCAAGGAGCAGGTGCAGAGCCTGGTAAACGTCACCAGCACCAACGCCATCCGCAAGGAGGTGGCGGAGGCCCTGGCCCAGTTCCGGCCGGAGCTGGTGCTGCGGGTGGGCTACTTCACCGGAGACGCCGACGGCGTGGCCCAGCTGGTCCGGGGCGCCTACTACGACGCCCCCGCCTACGCCATGGGTATGCCGGAGTGTACCGTCACCCTCTATCCGGAGACTGGCACCCAGCGCATTGTGGAGATCGTGCTCACCTATCCGGAGGAGCCGGCCATTCTGACGGCCCGGAGCGGGCAGCTCCAGCAGGAGGTGGAAAACCTCCTCGCTCCCCTGCGCTCCCAGTCGGCGGGCAGCGTGGAACGCCTGTCCCAGCTGTTCGCCCTGCTGCCCGGAACGGTGCGCTATGATCCAGACGGCGGCCCCACCGCCTGGGACGCCATTCTGGGGGACGGGGCCAACAGCGAGGGGATGGCCCTGGCCTTCCAGCTGCTGGCCCAGGAGATGGGGGTGACCTCCACACTGGTGGAGGGCACCCTGGACGGACAGCCCCACTTCTGGAACCGGCTGAGCGACAACGGCGTACACTATGTGGACCTGACCCGGGACCGCACCGGAACCACCTGGTCCGCCGAGGATCTGCTGGCTCTGGGCTATCAGTGGGACGACGCGCCGAATTTTGAAGAAAATTAAAAAAAGGGTTGACAGCGGCGAGATATCAGGTTATAATAACTCACGTCGCTGCAGGTGTAGCTCATCTGGTAGAGCGCCACCTTGCCAAGGTGGAGGTAGCGAGTTCGAGCCTCGTCACCTGCTCCATAAAAAAGAACCACGCTCAAACGAGCGTGGTTCTTTTTTATGGAGCAGACAGAAAAGAACCGCGTCCGGCGGACGCGGTTCCCTTTTTCGGCTGTGGACCGGCGGGGCTCAGGCCTCCCAGTCGGCGTAGTCGGCGCACTCGTCCCCACAGCTGCAGGACTCCTTGCCGCCCAGCATGCCCTTGACCTTGCACAGCAGCTCCATGATCTTATCCCAGTAAAGAACGGCGGCGTAGACCAGTGCGCCCAGAACGGCCAGCAGCGCAAACAGCTTGGCCAGGCAGCAGATCAGTTTCTTCATAGCAGTGAACAGCCTCCTTTTCTTTCCACATATTGCGGATGCTATCAGTTTACACGTTTCCGGTTCAAAATACAAGGGGCCAGCTCCACTTTCCCCAAACTTTTTCCCTTGTAATTTTCCTGAAAATAGAATACAATAGAGTGACAAAATATGAATTCCAATCCCCCCGTTTTGACGGGAATCCGCTGTGCTCCGCCGAGCCGGGGCCACTCCCAGGAAAGGAAGGGATCTGACAATGAAAGTTCAAACCGAACAGGGCGAGATCACCATCAGCAGCGAGGTGTTCACCAATATCACCGGCGCCGCCGCCACCAACTGCTACGGCGTAAAAGGTATGGCGGTTCGCTCCAAGGCCGACGGCCTGGTCCACCTGCTGCGCCGCGAGTCCATGGGCAAGGGCGTGAAGGTTACCTACAACGAGGATTCCTCCGTCTCCATCGAGCTGCATATTATCGTGGACAACGGCGTGAACCTGATGGCGGTGAGCCGCTCCATCATGAGCGAGGTCCGCTATATCGTGCACCGCACCACCGGCGCCGAGGTGCGCAACGTGGACGTGTGCATCGACTCCATGGTCATCGGCTGACCTACCGCCATCGAAAGGAAGGAACACAAGTATGAGAGAGCGTATTGACGGAGCTTCTCTGGCCCAGGCACTTATCCATGCGGCCGCCTCCATCAATCTGCAAAAGCAGCAGATCAACGAGCTGAACGTATTCCCCGTCCCCGACGGAGACACCGGCACCAATATGAGCCTGACCATCTCCACCGCTGCCGCCGAGCTGAAGAAAAAGCAGCCCCGCACCGTCAGCGACGTGGCCGCCACCAACGCCTCCGCCCTGCTGCGGGGCGCCCGGGGCAACTCCGGCGTCATCCTGTCCCTGCTCTTCCGGGGCTTCTCCAAGGCCGTCAAGGACAAGGAGACCATCGACGGCCGGGACCTGGCCATCGCCCTGGACTTCGGCGTGGCCGCCGCCTACAAGGCGGTGATGAAGCCCGCCGAGGGCACCATCCTCACCGTCTCCCGGCTGGCCGCCGCCCGGGCGGCCGACGCCGCCCGCAAGGCCCCCAACGACCCGGAGGGCGTGCTGGAGGCCGCCATCGCCGAGGGCCAGGTGGCCCTGGAGCACACCACCGAGATGAATCCCGTGCTGAAAAAGGCCGGGGTGGTGGACGCCGGCGGCAAGGGCTTTCTGGTGATCCTGCAGGGTATGCTGGACTCCCTGCGGGGCGTGCCCATGCCGGAGGAGGCCGGCGAGGGGGCCAAGTCGGAAAACAAGACCGATTACGCCGCCATTGCCGCCGAGGAGATCACTTTCACCTTCGACACGGTGTTTATCGTCCGCAAGACCACCAACAAGGGCCTGGAGCCCTTTGAGGCCTATCTGAACAGCATCGGCGACAGTCTGGTCATCGGCGAGGACGACGACTGCTTCAAGGTCCACGTCCATACCGACATCCCCGGCGCCGCCCTCACCGAGGCTCAGAAGTACGGCACCCTAGAGCTGGCCAAGATCGAGAACATGCGCACCCAGGCGGAGGATCTGGCCGCCGGGCGGCACATCCAGAGTACCGACGACCTGGAGGAGGACGACCACGACCACGCTCCGGAGCAGCCCAAGGTGGCCGCGCCCGAGAAGAAGTACGGCGTGGTGGCGGTGGCCGCCGGCGAGGGCCTGGCCGCTGTATTCAAGGATCTGGGGGCCGACGGCGTCATCAGCGGCGGCCAGACCATGAACCCCTCCACCGACGATATCATGCGGGAGATCGACGCCACCCCGGCGGAGATCGTGTTTGTGCTGCCCAACAACGGCAACATCATTATGGCCGCCCAACAGTGCATCCCCCTGGCGGAGGGCAAGAAAGTGGTGGTACTCCCCACCAAGACCATTCCCCAGGGCATTTCCGCCCTGATGATGATGGACCCCGAGGCCGACGAGGAGACCAACACCGCCGCCATGACCGAGGCCATCGGCCGCGTCCACACCTCCGAGATCACCTATGCCGCCCGGGACTCCGACTTTGACGGCTTTGCCATCAAGCGGGGGGATTACCTGGCCCTCACCGAGCACCAGCTTTTCGGCACTGACCGGAAGCTGGATAAGCTGCTGCGGCGTCTGGCGGAGTCGGACAACCAGCAGAACGCGGAATTTATCAACATCTTCTATGGGGAGGACGTGTCGGACAAGGAGGCCCAGAAGGCCCTGGCCCTGTTTACCGAGTGCTGCCCCAACGCCGAGATCACCCTGCTGTCCGGAGGGCAGCCGGTATACTACTATATGATCTCCGCGGAATAAACAAAGACGCAGAAAGCCGCCCCATCCGGCCGGATGGGGCGGCTTTTTTGCACTTAGAGCACCTTGGACAGAAATTCAATGGTGCGGGGCTCTTTGGGGTTGGCAAAGAAGGCGTGGGGCTCGTTCTGCTCCAGAATGTGGCCTCCGTCCATAAACAGCACCCGGCTGCCCACCTCCCGGGCAAAGCCCATCTCATGGGTGACCACCACCATGGTCATGCCCTCGTCGGCCAGCTGCTTCATGACTTCCAGCACCTCCCCCACCATTTCGGGGTCCAGGGCGGAGGTGGGCTCGTCAAACAGCATCACCTTGGGCTTCATGGCCAGGGCCCGGACGATGGCGATGCGCTGCTTCTGGCCGCCGGAGAGCTGGGCGGGGTAGGCATCCGCCTTCTCCGCCAGCCCCACCCGCTTCAAAAGCGCGGTGGCGGTGTCGTCGGCCTCCGCCTGGCTCATCAGCTTGGCCCGCACGGGAGCCAGGGTGATGTTCTTCCGGATGGTCATATTGGGGAACAGATTGAAGTGCTGGAACACCATACCCATCTGCCGGCGGACCAGATCAATGTTGGTCTTGGGGTCGGTGATGGGGGTGCCTTCAAAGGTGATGGTGCCGGCGGTGGGGGTCTCCAGCAGGTTGAGACAGCGCAGGAAGGTGGACTTGCCCGAGCCGGAGGGCCCGATAACCACCACCTTCTCTCCGGGGTGGATGTGCTCGGAGATGTCGTCCAGCACCAGATGATCACCGAAGGATTTGGACAGGTGTTTAACGTCTATCACTTTGACGCAGCCTCCTTTCCAGTTTGCCCTGGAGCCAGGTGAGCAGAACCACCACCACCAGATACATCAGCGCGATGCCGATATAGGGTGGCATATAGTCAAAGGTGCTCCCGGCGATGCGGGAGGCCCGGTAGGTCAGCTCCGTCAGGCCGATGGTGTTGACCAGGGAGGTGTCCTTGAACAGGGTAATGAACTCGTTGCCCAGAGAAGGCAGGATGTTCTTGAACGCCTGGGGAATGACGATAAAGCGCATGGTGTCCAGATAGTTCAGGCCCAGGGAGCGGCCGGCCTCGGTCTGCCCCACATCCACGCTCATCAGGCCGCCCCGGACGATCTCCGCCACGTAGGCCCCCGAGTTGATGCCCAGAGCCACCACGCCCACCATGAACTTGTTGCGGCTGGAGGCAAAGACTACAAAGCCCCAGATCAGGATCTGCACCAGCATGGGGGTGCCCCGGATGACGGTGGTATAAATCTGACAGATGAGATTGAGTATGCCCAGGAAAATATTTTTCCGGCGGCCGGGACGCTGCTGGTCGTGGGCGGTACGGATCACCGCTACCACCACGCCCAGAATAACGCCCACAATCAGCGCCACCACTGTAAGCTCAATGGTGGTCAGCAGGCCCTGGAGATAGAGCTGCCAGCGCCCTCCCTCCAGAAAAGCGGCGTACAGGCGCGGTCCGAGCTCGTTCAGCCACTCAAACATAGAAGCCCTCCTTTTTCTATACTGCGGCAAAAGGGCGGCCCTTCAGGCCGCCCTTTTTTCCGATTTGCTTACTCGGCGGTGATGTACTTGTCCACGATGGACTGAACGGTGCCGTCCTCGATGAGCTCGGCCAGAGCGTTGTTGATGGCGTCCAGCAGAGCGGTGTTGCCCTTCTGCACACCGATGGCGTAGTCCTCAACCGCAAACTCGGTGTCCAGGATCTTCAGGCCCTCGCTCTGCTCCACAAAGGCCTTGGCAGGCTCGTTGTCGATAACCACGGCGTCCACCTGGCCGTTGACCAGAGCCTGGACGGCCAGAGCGCCGGACTCGTAAGCGGTGACGTGGTCCTCGCCATAGCCGCCGTTCTCAGGGGTGTCAGAGCAGTAGATGTAGCCGGTGGTGGCCACCTGGGTACCGATCATGTCGGCGTTGGCCAGATCGTCCACGGTCTGGATGGGGGAATCCTCCTTGACGATAACCACCTGCACGCCGGTGGCGTAGCTGTCGGAGAAGTCCATAACCTCCAGACGCTCGTCGGTGACGGTAACGCCGGCCATGACCATGTCGCTCTGACCGTTCTGAGCGGCCAGCAGAGCGGCGTCAAAGCCCATGTCGTCCACAACCAGCTCCAGGCCCAGCTTCTCGGCGATGGCGCCGGCCACCTCAACATCAATGCCCTCGAAGGTGCCGTCCTCCTTGATCATCTCATAGGGGGGGAAGGCGGCGTCGGTGGACATGTGCAGCTTGCCGGCCTCTACGGTGGTGAACTCACCGGTGGCGGCGGGGGTGGTCTCAGCGGGAGCCTGGCTCTCGGTCACAGGAGCGCTGCTGTTGGCGTCGGGAGTCTCGGCGTTGCCGCTGGCGCCGTTGCCGCAGCCGGCCAGCAGGCTCAGCGACATGGCGGCGGTCAGGCCCAGCAGGGCCAGCTTCTTCAGATTCTTCATGATGTATTCTCTCCTATTCATTCTGTCCTCATTGGGTATCCTTGATTGGTAAGTCTTATTATACACGTTATTCATCAAAATGCAATATTTATTCACTCGTCAAAGCACACAAAAAACCCCTCGGTTTTCTGCTGTTCTCTGGCAGAAGGGGACGGAAAAAGGGCGGAGCCAAGCGGCTCCGCCCTTTTATCTGGCTGGAATCAGCCTCTGGTGCACTTGTCAAAGAAGAAGTAGCCCAGAGGAGTATAATACATACCCTGAATATCGTCGGCCAGCAGGTACTTCTGGGTGTAGAAGTAGATGGGGCACAGGGCATGGTCGGTACCGATGATCTGGTCCTCGGCCTGGTGCAGCAGCTCCATGCGCTTGGCAGCGTCAGTCTCGGTACGGGCCTGAGCAATCAGGTTGTCGAAGTTCTCGTTGGAGTACTGGGCGTCGTTGTTGCCGCCGCCGGTGAGCCACATATCCAGGAAGGACATGGGATCGTTGTAGTCGGCAATCCAGCCGTTGCGGCAGATGGCGTAGTCGCCGTCCTTACGGACCTGCAGGAAGGCGTTCCACTCCTGGTTGTTCAGGGTGACCTCAACGCCCAGAACGGTCTTCCACATGTTCTGCAGAGCCTCAGCGATCTTCTTGTGGCCGTCGTTGGTGTTGTACAGGTACTCCACGACAGGGAAGCCCTCGCCGTTGGGATAGCCAGCCTCGGCCAGCAGCTCACGGGCGCGCTCGCAGTTGGCCTCGTAGTCCTCCTCAGAGATGGAGTAGTAGTTGCCGCCCACGGTACGGAAGTCCTCGCCCTCGGTACCGGCAGCGTCATACACGCCGGAGGGCACGAAGCCGCCAGCGGGCATCTCGCCGGCCTGGGTGATCTCCCGCACCATATAGTTGCGGTCGATAGCCAGAGTGAAGGCCTCACGGACCAGAGGATCATCGAAGGGAGCCTTCTCGGTGTTGAAGCACACATAGTAGACGCCGATATAGTTGACGATGTTCAGGTCGCCGGAGGCGATCAGACCGGCAACCTCATCCACGGGCATGGACTGGATGAAGTCCAGATCGCCGGACTTGAAGCCGTTGAGGATGGCGTTGTCGTTGTCCATCAGCTTGAAGGTGATGCGGTCGGGACCCAGCTCCTCAACGCCGTAGTAGTTCTCGTTGGGAACCATGCTGATCTGGTCGTTGGTCTTGCGGATGTCCAGCTTGTAGGCGCCGTTGCTCACGAAGGTCTCAGGGCTGTAAGTCCACTGGGTATCGCTTACCACATCCTCACGCACGGGCATGCAGGAGGGGAAGGCGCAGATCTCCAGGAAGTAGGGCAGATCGTTGACCAGGGTGACCTCAAAGGTCTTCTCGTCGGGAGCGGCCACGCCCAGCTCAGAGGGATCCATCTCGCCGTTGGTGATGGCGATGGCGTTCACCACGCCGGAGAGCATGTTGCTGTAGTCAGAGGCGGTGTCGGGAGAAACCAGACGCTGCCAGGAGAACACGAAGTCCTGAGCGGTCACGTCCTTGCCGTCGGACCACTTGATGCCGTCCCGCAGGTGGAAGGTGTAGGTGACGGTGCCGTCCTCATTGGTGGTCACGTCATAGCTCTCGGCCTGGCCGGGAACCAGCTTGGCGTTGTTGCAGGTGCCGTTGGAGCCAGCGGTCTCCTCACCGCTGTCCTCCCAGGTCATCAGACCCTCAAACAGGTGGTTGATCATGATGGAGCCGTCCACGGTGGTGTTGCGGGCGGGGTCCAGAGACTCGGGCTCAGAAGCAAAGTTGACGGTGATCTCATTGGCGGTGGTCCCATTGGCGGTAGTCTCGCCGCCGGCCGCCGGGCTGTTCTGGGCGCCGGGGGTCTCGTTGCTGTTCTGCGCCCCGTTGCCACAGCCGGCCAGCAGGCCCGCTACCATGGTACCGGCGAGGAGCAGAGACAGAGCTTTCCTCTTGTTCATAGTTCTTCCTCCTTCTGTTTTTTGTATCTGGTCGCCATATAGGCGGGATACACAGAGCCATTGTGTCCGCCGTCCGCAGCGCGGACGGCGAAAGGCCATGGCCTTTCAGATTGCCGGGTATGGACCCGCTTACCCCAGCAGGTGGCAGGCCGCCCAATGCCCGGGGGCATGCTCCTTCAGCTGGGGGACCGCCTGCTTGCACTGTTCCGTGGCGTAGGGGCAACGGGTGTGGAAGCGGCAGCCGGAGGGCGGATTCATGGGGGAGGGAATGTCGCCCTCCAGCACGATGCGCTGGCGGGAGCGGCTCACCTCCGGATCGGGCACCGGCACCGCGGAGAGCAGCGTCTTGGTATAGGGGTGGATGGGGTTGCGGTTGAGCTCATAGCTCTCCGCCAGCTCCACCAGAGTACCCAGATACATGACGCCGATGCGGTTGGAGATATGGCGTACCACGGACAGGTCGTGGGCAATGAACAGATAGGTCAGACCCAGCTCCTGCTGCATGTCCTCCAGCATGTTGACCACCTGGGACTGGATGGACACGTCCAGAGCGGAGATGGGCTCGTCGCATACGATGAACTCAGGCCGCACCGCCAGAGCCCGGGCAATGCCCACACGCTGCTGCTGGCCGCCGGAGAACTCATGGGGGTAGCGGTTGGCGTGCTCGGTGTTCAGCCCTACCATGCTCAGCAGCTCTTTGATGCGGTCGGTACGCTCCTGCCTGCTGCCGCACAGCTTATGGATATCCAGAGCCTCGCCGATGATCTCGCCCACCGTCATGCGGGGGTCCAGAGAGGCGGAGGGGTCCTGGAAGATAATCTGCATTTTCCGGCGGTAGGGCAGCATATCCACCGCCTTCGCCTTGGGAACCGCCTTCTTTACCAGCACGCTGGCCTCGTGGGACGCCCCCCCCTTCTCCCGCACCTGCATGGTCTTGGGCTCAAAGGGGTACTGATGCTGGTAAATGGTCTGGCCGTCGTAGATGATCTGGCCGGAGGTGGGCTCATGCAGCCGCAGGATGGTACGGCCCAGGGTGGTCTTGCCGCAGCCGGACTCACCCACCAGGCCCAGGGTCTCGCCCCGCTTGATGAACAGGGAGACATCCTCCACCGCCTGTACGCCGGGGCCCTTCATGCCCTTGACATGGAAATACTTGGTCAGGTGGTCTACCTGGACCAGAATGTCGTTTTTCTCACTCATGGTCCCCCACCTCCTTCTGTTCGGCGGCGTCCTGCTTCTTTCCCTGGAGCTGATCCTGCACCCGCAGCCAGCAGGCGGCACGGTGATTTTCCCCCAGCTCGATATAGGGGGGCATCTTCTGCAGGCAGATCTTCATGGCGTACTCGCACCGGGGCGCGAAAGGGCAGCCCTCGGGGGGATTGAGCATATCCACGGGGGTACCCTCAATGGGAATCAGGCGCTCATAGCTCTCGGCGTCCACACGGGGCATGGACCGCAGCAGGCCCATGGTGTAGGGATGGCCGGGCTTGTAGAAAATATCGTCCACCGGGCCCTGCTCCACCATCTTGCCGGCGTACATGACGGAGACCTTGTCGCAGATCTCGGCCACCACGCCCAGGTTGTGGGTGATGAAGATAATGCCCATGTGGGTCTTTTTCTGCAGTTCCTTCATCAGCTCCAGAATCTGAGCCTGAATGGTCACGTCCAGAGCGGTGGTGGGCTCGTCGGCAATGAGCAGCTGGGGGTGGCAGATCAGGCCCATGGCGATCATGACACGCTGGCGCATGCCGCCGGACAGCTCATGGGGATACTGCTTCATCCGCTTCTGCACATTGTTGATGCCCACCAGCTCCAGCATCTCCATGGCCCGCTTGGCGGCCTCCTCCTTGGAGACCTTCTTGTCGTGGGCCTTCAGGGCCTCAATGAGCTGGTTGCCGATGGTATAGACGGGGTTGAGGCAGGTCATGGGGTTCTGGAAAATCATGGCCACCTTGGAGCCCCGAAGGGCGATCATTTCCTCCTTGCTCTTGGCCAGCACGTCCTCACCCTCCAGGGTGATGGACCCGCCGATAACCTTGCCGGGAGACTGGAGCAGGCCGATGATGGAGTAGGCCTCCACGCTCTTGCCGGAGCCCGACTCACCCACGATGCCCATAACCTCGTCATAGTTCAGATCATAGCTGATGCCGCCCACCGCCTTGACCTCTCCGGCGGGGGTGAAGAAGGAGACGTGGAGATCCTTCACTTCCAGCAGCTTGCCGGTCTTTACATTCTCTTCCATGCTGTCTCCTCCTTTCTCACTTCTTCAGCCGGGGATCCAGCGCGTCACGCAGGCCGTCACCGAACAGGTTCAGGCACAGGATCATCACGCTGAGGATGGCGGCGGGAATAAACAGACGATAGGGATAGCTGGTCAGACCGCTGAGGGCGTCGGCGCACATGGAGCCCAGGCTGGTCATGGGAGCGGAGACGCCCATGCCCAGGAAGGACAGGAAGGACTCCGTGAAAATGGCCGAGGGAATCTGCAGGAAGGTGGTGGTCACGATCTGGCCCACGCAGTTGGGCAGCAGATGGCGGCTGATGATCCGTCCGCCCTTCGCGCCCAAAGCCCGGGCGGCGGTGACATATTCCTGCTGCTTGAGCTGGAGGATCTGGCCGCGGATGATGCGGCTCATGGTCACCCAGTACAGCATACCAAAGGCAATGAAAATGGAAATCAGGTTGGGGCCCAGCACGGTGACCAGCCGCTGAAGCGGCCCGTCGCCGGAGTTCTGGAATTCCTCGAAAATGGGCTTCAGGGTGGCGCCCAGCAGCAGGATCACCAGCACCTCGGGAATGGTGTAGATGATTTCCACGATGCGCTGCATCACCGCGTCCACCTTGCCGCCGCAGTAGCCGGAGATGGAGCCGTACAGCGCGCCGATCACCAGCACGATGAGGGCGCAGCAGATACCCACGATCATGGACACCCGGGCGCCCACCATGGTACGCACCATGATGTCACGGCCCTGAATATCGCAGCCGAACACATGGGGGAACACAAATTCCCCATCAGCCATGCGCTGCAGCTCGTCGTTGGTGTAGCCGAAGGGCTTGGCCTTGATGCCCAGCTCCTGCTTCAGGGCCTCCACGTCGGTGTTGGAGCTGTTGACCTTGGCCTTGGCCCGGATGGTGGCGATCTCCACGGAGGTCAGAGTGCGGCCTTCCACAGCAGCTTCCGCCTCGGCGGCGGCCACCGCCTCGTCCGGGGTCATCTGGGCCTCGGACAGCTTCTCCTGGTCCTCCAGGGTGTAGTGCCAGGGGTGAATGTTATTGGCCCCGGGAATCACTTCGTCATAGCTGTAGGGCACAATCATGGGGCCCACAAAGGCAAACAGGGCCAGCAGAATGATGATCACCAGCGCGATCATGGCCACCTTGTTCTTACGCAGGCGGCGCCAGGCGTCCTTCCAATAGGATACGCTCTTGCGGTCCTGAATAAAACCCGCCTTCTCCTGAGTGCTGGCCGGCTCGAAAGCGTTGGCCGGCAGGTCGTTCCAGCTCAGGATGTCCTCAACGTCCGGCTGAAGGGAGCCGAGTACCTTTTTATGCTTCTTGTCCGCCAACTCAGTCCCCTCCCTTGCTCAGATTGATCCGCGGGTCCACCAGCTTATACAGCAGGTCCACCACCAGGTTCATAATGATGATAAATGCCGCCAGGAAAATGGTGGTGCCCATAATCAGCGGATAATCCCGGTTGGTAATGGACTGCACAAAGTAGCGGCCCAGACCGGGGATGGTAAACACGGTCTCCACCACAAAGCCGCCGCACAGGGTAAAGGCGATCTGGGGACCCAGATAGGTGATGACCGGAATCAGCGCGTTGCGCAGGGCGTGCTTGAAGATGATCTTGCCGTTCTTCAGGCCCTTGGCACGGGCGGTCTTGATATACTCCTGGCTGATGGAGTCCAGCATGGCCGTCCGGGTCTGGCGGGACAGATAGCACATGGGATAGAAGCCCAGAGACAGGCAGGGCAGCACATAGCTGCGCCAGTCCGACGCCACAAAGGTGGCCGGGAAGAGGTTCACCCCCGGCAGGCCGCCGGTCAGGGTGTGCAGCAGCAGGGTCGCCACCACAAAGCCCGGCATGGATATGCCCACTGTGGAGATGACCCGCAGCAGGCTGTCCACCCACGTACCTCGTCGGTAGGCCGCCAAGCAGCCCAATGGGACGCCCACCAATATGGCCCACAAAATGGAGATCACGCCGATCTTGGCCGAGATGGGGAACATGTTGGCGATGATGTCCAGCACCGGCCGGTCCTTCTGCATCTTGATGGAGTCCCGGAAATCCAGGTGGAGCAGATCGTTCAGATACATGCCCAGCTGAACGATAACCGGCTTGTCCAGACCATACTTGGCGTTCAACGCGTCAATGGTGGCCTGACTGGGAGACCGCTCCGACAGCCACGGGCTGCCCGGCACGGCGTTCATCAGGAAAAAAGTGAGGCAGATCACGACGAACAGCGTGATGACTGCCATCAGCACCCTTTTCAAAATGTATTTTGCCATGTTTTCACTTCCTATATCACCTTTCTCTGTGCCTTCCGCTGTACGCCCTATGACATACAGGCGCCGGGAGGATTGCTCCCGGCGTGCCCCATTCCTTCGCTCCGGCCAGCCGCCCGTCCGCCTGCCTTCCCACAGCAGGCATACAGGACACGCCCCTCTTCCGGCGTCAATGCTGGTCGAACACGAGCATTTTGAGTTTACTCATTTTATCTTAAATAGGCCGCTCCGTCAAGAGTCCAGACACCCTAATTTGCTGGTTCTAGCGTCATTTCTTGCATGTGTCCTCTTCACACGGACATATATCCAAAGTTTTGTCCGCGAAATTTTTAGTCGTTTCGCCCGGCGAAATGCCTTATAATCTCGGCATCCTGCACTTTCATTCATTATCTCGCTAAAATATACTCCATTTTTATTCATTTTAATATTTATAAATATACAATTTAGCCTGAAAAAGAAAAAATTTTTCCTGCATAATCTCCTGCAAAGCCATTCAAAAAGGGGCGGCACAGCCAGCTGTGCCGCCCCGCCGGGTCAGTCAAATCCCAGTCCCATATATCCTTTTGTCCCCTCCTGCCACAGGGCGGCCTTGTCCGGGTTATACCACTTCAGCATACCGAAGGGCTGCAGGTAGCTGCCCGGCAGGCCCTCCCAGCAGGCCGGAGTGCGCACGTGGCAGCGCCGGCCGGGCAGGATCTGGGCGAACACCGCCAGCGCCTGGGGAATGTTCTGCCTGGAGAGGAGCAGCTCCTTGAAGAGCACGCTGTCCTCGTCGGCGTATTCCACGGCGGCGCAGCCCTCCACACCGCCGGCCAGGATCCGGTACAGCCCGCCTCCGGACAGGCGGCACATCCCCTCCTGATAGCGGACCAGCTCCGTGTCATAGGTAACGGCAGGGGTACCGGTCAGCAGGCGGTTGCGGATGGCGTTATATTCCTCCGGCGTGGCGGGGAATACCTGGTCCCCCGGCTGGGGCTCCTTGCTCTCGTCCCGCAGCAGCTCCACCTTCCGGGTGGAAAAGCCGGGGGCAAAGCCCACCGTGCCGAAAAACTTGAACAGGCTGGGCTCGGCGGGCACCACGGTCACACAATCGGCCCCCAGCGCCCTGAGGTGATCGTCCACATAGTGGAGCAGCTGCCGGCCATAGCCCTTGCTCCGCACCGCCGCGTCGGTGGCCAGGGCGTACACATAATAGGCCGTGGCCTCCGCCCCATTGGGCAGGGTCAGACCATGGGGCAGCAGAGCCAGCATGGAGGCCAGCTTCCCGTCCTCCAGCAGCAGAAGCATATTCTCCGGGTGCCAGCAGCACTGATAAAACCAGTCAATATAGCGGGGGTCGTCCCCAAAGGCCTGCTTCCAAAGCCGCTTTTGCTCCTCGGCCTCGTCCGGCCGGGAGGGCCGCATGTCAATCATAAAATCGCTCCTCTCCTATCCGCTTAAGGCCGCCGGGTGGCGGCAAATTTCTCCACCAGCAGGTCGGGGTAATAGGACTGCTTGGCCTTGCGCAGACCCTCCACCCCCATGTCGTCCTCCCGATTGAGGTACTTGATTTCCGGATGACGGGCCCGCACCCAGCGGGCAAACTCCCGGTTGATCATGGCATAGGCGCCCTGGAGCTCACCGTAGGCCTTTTCAAAGTGGACGTCAAAGGTGTCCGCCGTCAGCCGGTCCCCCATGGTAAAGGCCACCACCTCGCCGTACACCCGGATGAGTCCCCCCTCCAGCCCCAGCTGCTGGTAATGCTCCATGGCGGTGCGCAGGGCAATTCCCTCGTCGCCCAGCTCCCGCTCCTCCGCCTCCCCCTCCGTCTGAAGGGAGCGGAGATACCACTGCTTGTCCATCTCCAGACACTCCGGCAGGCTCTCCGGGGTGATCTCCTCGTACACCCAGGTGGGATTGTTCTCCATAAAGCGGTTGATGTGGTTGCGCTTGGCGTGGAGCTTCTTGCCCCCCAGGTCGGCCAGACGGTCAATCTCATAGAGGTAGTCATAGCCGTCCCGGTCGGCCTGATAGTCAAACTGGCCGGGGAAAAACTCCTCCAGCTCCGCCATCTGCTGGCGGGTGAGACACACCAGACGGAGGGGCTGACCCCGGCGGGCAGCGTCCGCCTCAATGGCCCGGATCGCCCCGGCAATATCACCCGAGCCGGCGGGATACATATAGCTGCACCCCATCCGGCCGCACAGGTGGACGGTCAGAAAATCCTCAAACCGTCCGATCTCCAGACCGTAAGCCTTCTTCCACACAAAAATATTGGTAAAATTATAATCACAGCCCCGGTAGCTTCTGCGGGCCAGCAGCTCGTCCACCCAGGGCTTGTCCGCCGGCTCCGGCGCACGGAATTCCATCATCGGGCATTCTCTCCTATGCAATATATCCTAGTATGCCGTCATGATATCACGCACCCGGCCAAATAGCAAGGGAAATCAGGCGGCCCATACCGTCCGGCCAGTTCACTTTTATCTTGACATGGACGTAAGCTGGTGCTAGGCTGGTAATGTCTGGGCCCCCATTTTCCATGAGAGGAGATCCGTTATGGAGCAGCCACCGGAAAATCTGATTCAAACTATCCAAGATATGCTCAGCACCTGTATGGACGGGCTGTGCGAGGTCCTCACCGAGGACAACCGCGTGCTCTTTGTGGGTCGGTTGGAGCAGTATGACCCGAAGCAAAACGAAGTCTGGATTGATCTGCGCCGGGGAAGCGAACCTCCCCAGGGCGTCATCCACAACATGCCCGTGAAAGTTCAGATTCATGTAAAAAACCAATCGGGCGCTCTGGTTATGCTATACGGCAACGTCTCCCTCTGCGCCGCCACCTACTGGACCATTATTGTGCGCAATGTGGTGGCCTGCGCGGAGTCCCGCCGGGCCTTTCGGCAAAAGGTGGGGGTGGAGGCACAGATCCTCTGGGGTCCCGGCCTTCACTTCCGGGCCAAATGCCAGGTAGAGGACATCAGCCTGGTGGGAGTGGCCATCCACAGCCCCCTCAAGCTGGAGATCGGCAGCCGGATTGTGCTCTCCATCCCCGCCCTCATCGAGGACGGGCCCAACTATGAGCTGCCCTGCTCCGTGGTGGTGCGGCGCAACACCGCCGAAGCGGGCCTGCCCCCCAAGTGGCGGTACGGCTGTGATTTCGGCGGGCTGGAGGAGCAGGTGGAGGAGACGCTGTGCAAGGACCTTTTTACCCTGCAGGCCAGAACCATGAACCGGGGTTGACGCTTTCTTCCTTAGTATTGCCGGCGGCGGCGCCGCCTTATACCTCAACAAAAAACGGGCCGGACAATCGTCCGGCCCGTTTTCTCATTTCGTCTCCTCCACCAGCATCAGGCAGCCGTCCTTGTCATACTTGAGCCGCTGAACCTCCGCTTTGGTGTTGCGCACAATGTCGTCCATGCGGATGCCCTCGGTGACGGTGGCAATAAAGGTATAGGCCACCCCGTGGCGCTTGGCCCGGCCGGTACGGCCGATGCGGTGGGTATAGTTCTCCAGCTCGTCGGGCACGTCGTAATTGAACACCGCGTCCACGTCGTCGATGTCCAGGCCCCGGGCCGCCACATCGGTGGCCACCAGTACCCGCAGCTCCCCTTTCTTGAACTTCTCCAGGGTCTTTTCCCGGATGCGCTGCTGAATATCGCCGTGAATGGCCTCGCAGGAGATCCCCCGCATTTTCATCAGGCCCGCCAGCCGGTCGGTCATGTTCTTGGTGTTGCAGAAGGCGATGGCCCGCTCGTACTCCCCATGGGTGATGAGGGCCACAATGGTGTCCAGCTTCTGCTCCCGCCCGTCCAGGTCGATGCGGTACTGGGTGATGTCCGGCTTGGACTCCTCCACCGGCCGGACGGTGATCTCAATGGGATCCCGCTGGTAGACCCAGGAGATATCCATGACCTCCCGGCTGATGGTGGCGGAAAACATGCCCATATTCTTCCGGTGCTTCAGCTGGTCCAGAATCCGGGTCACATCCCGGACAAAGCCCATGTCCAGCATCCGGTCGGCCTCGTCCAGCACCACCGTCTGCACCTTGTCCAGACGGACGGTGCGCCGCTTCATATGGTCCATCAGCCGGCCGGGGGTGGCCACCACAATCTGGGGCCGCTTTTTCAGGGTGTTGATCTGCTTGTCAATGGGGGCACCGCCGTACAGGCAGACGGTACGCACCCCCTCCTTAAATTCGCACAGATCCCGCAGCTCCTCCTGGATCTGCACCGCCAGCTCCCGGGTGGGGGCCAGCACCAGAGCCTGCACGTCCTCACAGGCCGGGTCAATGTGCTCCACCATGGGGATGCCGAAAGCAAAGGTCTTGCCGGTACCGGTGGGGGCCTTGGCAATGACATCCTTCCACTCCATAAAATAGGGAATGGCCCCGGCCTGCACCGGGGTGGCCTGGACATAGCCCTTCTTGTCGATGGCCTTCATGACCTCCGCGGAGAGGCCCAGGTCGGCGTAGTTGACAATTGCGTTAACCTGCTCGCCGTTGATTTCCATGGGTACAAAACTTCCTTTCGTCTCCTTCTGCCTGATTCAAGGTCCCCACAGGCATCGAAACTCCCTTTCGTACCCAAAACGCCCGCCGGTTCACCGGGGCGCGACCTCAAATCCAACTGCCGGGCCTTTTTCCGGCAGATTTTACCCAAATACTATATCATAGCCCGTTCCATTGCGCAAGGGGCAGGAGGAGCCCGGCGTTCAGCTCCGCCGGAATACATGGATTCGGAAATCCGCCGTGATCTCCAGGCTCTCCAGCGCCGCCAGCCGGGCCGCACCCTCTTTTGGGATCTTCCAATAATAGGGGGTCATCTGGAACAGATCCTGCAGGGCCTCTCCCGCCACCTGCATCTTACCCGTCACCGGCACCACCGCCTCATAGGTGAAGCCCTCATAGGGGATCTCCTCCTCCTGGTTGCGGTAGGGTGTGTCGTAGAGCACCTGCTTCAGCTCCCACAGGTGGTCCGCCCCCGGCACCACATACAGAAACGTCCCGCCGGGACGAAGCACCCGCCGAAACTCCTCCAGCGCCAGGGGCGAAAAGCAGTTGAGCAGGAGCTCCACCGTCTGGGTCCCCACCGGCAGGTGATAGGCGGAGGCCACGGCAAACTCCCCCGCCCGCAGCCGCCGGGCCGCCAGACGGATGGAAGGCTTGGACAGGTCAATGCCCGCCAACCGGGGGGTGCGTCCCGCCTGGGTCAGCGCCTGCCACACCCCCTGGGTATAATACCCCTCGCCGCAGCCGGAGTCCAGCACCGCCGTCCCCGGCCCCGTCCGCTCCACCGCCAGAGCCTGCAGCCGCTCCAGCAGGGGGGCGTAATAGCCGCCCGACAGAAAGCGGTTCCGGGCGGCGGACATTCCCTTGTCGTCCCCCGGCTCTTTGGCGTGTTTCCGGTTGGCGGGCAGCAGATGGACATATCCCTCTCTGGCCCTGTCATAGCTGTGGCCGTTGGGACAGAAATACCGCCCCTCCTCCCGGCTCAGTCCCTTCCCGCAGATGGAACAGCACAGCAGGCTCCCGCTTGCTTCCATGTTCCGCACCCCTTCCGTTTTGCCCATTATACGGCCATTTCTCCGATCTGTAAAGCGTACCCCTCTCTCATTCGACAAAGTTCCGCCTTTTTCCTTCCATTTCTTGCATTTTCTCCTCTCCCGTACTAAATAGTGTCTACACAAGATTAGGCTAAAATGGCACACCAAATAGCAATGCAACGAATTTGCACTGCTGCCAAAAAAGATGCTGTATTTTTGGCATATCGCGTGGCA